>JBJTPZ010000675.1:0-1073 GCA_046075365.1 Planctomycetaceae bacterium | reverse complement strand
GGAGCCGCAGTTGAAGATGGAAAACTGCGGTAACTGCGGGGCCTGCTGTCGGCAGGGTTTTGATCTGGTTCAGGTCTCTGCCCGCGATCCGTTTGTGCGACAGCACCCTGAACTGGTGCAGCTGAAAGATGGAACACACACTGTGCCGCGCCCAAATGGACTGTGTGTGGCGCTGACCGGTGACGGCACGGCTGCGGCCCCTTTCCGCTGTCAACACTACGATTCAAGGCCTAAGAACTGCCGTGATTTCGAAGTTGCAGGCGACGCCTGTCTGCAGGCCAGGCGTCGCGTGGGGCTAAGTCGTTAGCTGGGACGTGCACCGGGTGCAGCGTCACTGCGAATCGCTCAGGTAAAGCACGCCCCAGCCGTGCCCGTCCAGATCAACAACGGGCCTTCCGGTATTTGTGTGGGCAGGCCGCTTTCTCCAGTTCCACCAACAAAGGCAGAAAACCCAAGGCTTTGAACAAATTCACATCACCAAAAGTCGTGGAACGCGATGGTCCGTCCAGGCGTCTTTCTCGCTCAAATGCTGAGCCTCATCTGCCTGCTCCTCAACACCTCGATCCACAAGATTCCCGGATGGACCTTTTTGCGGGGGTGTGCGCGGGCTGAAAAGCCCGAGCTACTTTTTTGCTGTTGGCTGACTGACTGAAGTGTCGGCTATTTGAGAGATTTCAGCTCCGGGTGATCATCGGACGATCGGATGCGGGCAATCGCATCACGAACGGCTTTAGCCTTCTGGCGACTCAGATTCTTTGGAAAGCTGGTCTCGCCTTTGTCGAAGCCGGCTGCGGCAGACTCAAGCTGCGGAATCATCGGCTGAGCTGCCGCGCCATAGGTTTCCAGCACTTCAAGGATCTCGGGAGTCCGGTGCTCGCTGGCCCACGGGTTCTGGGTTCGCAGATAGTCTGCGGATGCCTGCATGCCCTCCGTGATGTGATGTGTGGCCAGCACCTTGAGCCCATTGAGACGCACGCTGTCAGCAAACATTTCGCCGCTTGGTGCAGGAGTCCTGATTGCCTCGAGAATCACGGGCAGCAGGGGCCGAATCTGAGTGTAATCCAGACGTCGCC
>JBJTPZ010000674.1:0-2392 GCA_046075365.1 Planctomycetaceae bacterium | reverse complement strand
ACTGATGCTGTTGTGTCTGATCTTTCTGGACGGAATTCTGGTCTTTGCCTTAACCGGCAGCGCAGACCGCGCACTGACAATCATTCTGCTGGTCGCCCCGGCCGTGCTGCTGAAACGCGTGATCCCAATGAGCTGACAGTTACCCTGCCCTGTGCCGGGCCACCGGTCACCCGCAGACTGCCCCCGGCAGCTCCACTCATTATGCAACGCCATACAGGTCCCGGATCACCCACAAGACCTGTCCGCCACCATAAAACTCGTACCCATCCTTCATTCAAAACCACCAGCTGCGTTTATCCCTGACAATCCGTGTTCAGCCGTGGCGAAAAAACCACCTCATTCGCTTCCATCCGTGGCCCAATACACCACCACACCCCGCTGCGATTCATCCGTGACAATCCGTGTTCATCCGTGGCAAAAAAAACCACCCCATTCGCTTACATCCGTGGCCCCAAAACACCACCTCACCCCGCTGCGATTCATCCGTGAAAATCCGTGTTCATCCGTGGCAAAAAAAACCGCCCCATTCGCTTCCATCCGTGGCCCCAAAACACCACCTCGCCCCGCTGCGATTCATCCGTGAAAATCCGTGTTCATCCGTGGCAAAAAAAACACTTCATTCGCTTCCATCCGTGGCGAAACGCCCCTCATTCATACCTGGTGCCTGTCCATCCGTGGCTCAAAACCGCCACCTGCCGCCCCGGCTCGCGAAATTCCCCGGCCTCGGTGGCCCGCGTTGCCGCGATCTTCTATTCTGCCGCAAAATTTCAGCTCATCCCTACTCTGCCGCTGCCGCGGCTGCCAGGATTTTGCCATGTACAATCGCAGTCGACTGATGGATCTGATCCGTGAACGAGCTTTGAAGTTTGGTGACTTCACGCTGGCCTCCGGCAAAAAATCACCCTACTACCTCGACGGCAAACAAGTCACGCTCAGTGCTGAAGGACTGCTGCAGATCTCCTGGGGACTGCTCGAACTGCTGCAGGGAATCCAGTTCAGCGGTTTTGGCGGCATGTCAATCGGCGCCGATCCGATTGTCGGCGGAGTCCTTGTGGCGGCCGCTGCACAAAATCGCGCCCTGCAGGGCTTCATGGTCCGCAAGGAAGCCAAAGGCCACGGAACTCAGCGGTTCATCGAAGGCCCCATCAGCCCCGGTGACAAGGTCGTCATTGTCGATGACGTCGTCACCACCGGCGGCAGTGCACTGCAGGCCGTGGATCGAGTCCAGGAATTTGGCTGCGAAGTAGTGCATGTGGTGGGCATCGTCGATCGACTGCAGGGCGGTGAAGCTGCATTCAAAGCACGCGGCCTGTCGTTCTCAGCACTTTTGACCATCCGAGACTTCGGGATCACGCCGCCGGTGGAATGACGGGCCACAGGAACCGGCAACCACAGCTGGCACACGGAACCGTGCCGGCCCTTCATACCGGAGCCGCACTGCAAACACAAAATGCTGCCCTCAGCCCCACCGTGGACCAGGGATCATGAGTGATGGGGTACCCCCCCAAAAAAACACACGGACAACGAACAGCAAGCGATTTGCGTTAAAATCGAGTACGAGTACGAGTACGAGTACGAGTACGAAAAACCCCAAAAACACCCCCCAAAAAACTGCCCCTCGTACTCGTACTCAGTCCGCCCTGGCGGACGGTACTCGTACTCGTACTCGAAAACCGCCCACCACCGCCCTTTCGCGCCTTCGCGCCTTCGCGGCTTCGCGGCTTCGCGTGAGACAAACCGCCTTCAGAGCCCACGCAGAATCAACGTATCCCGGCACCAGAAACGAGGGGCAGCCCACACACGGGCCCGCACAGTGATCACACCCGCGGACTCCCGTCCGCGGCTCGCCAAACCGAACACCGAAAACCGAACACTGACCACTAATCCTCCCCTCGCCCCCGTGAAACGGGGCAGAGGGGTCGGGGGTGAGGGGGCCAGCCACCCTGCAAAGCTGCCACCCAGACAGTCGAAACTGGCTGGGAATTGCAGCACTGTGCTCGGGCCGGAAAGCCCGAGCTACAAAAAAAGCCCCGCTTCCGCCCCCGTGCGATTCCCTTCGCGGCTTCGCGGCTTCGCGTGAGACCAACTGTCTTCAGTACCCACGCAGAATCAACGTATCCCGGCAGCAGAAGCAGGGGGCAGCCCGCACCCGGGCCCGCGCAGCGCTCACACCCGCGGACTCCCGTCCGCGGCTCGCCAAACCGACCACCGAAAACCGAACACTGACCACTATTCCTCCCCTCGCCCCCGTGGAGATCGTGCAGCTTTTAAGTCGAATGGCAATCAGGAATTGAGGCAAAAAAAAATGACCTTCGTGTTGCTTGCGAATTCGCGCAGAATGCGCGTGGATCAATAACCCACAAACAATCACGGAGGTCGTTGTGAGTGTACA
>JBJTPZ010000673.1:0-9494 GCA_046075365.1 Planctomycetaceae bacterium | reverse complement strand
CCATCACCCCCGACCCCTCTCCCCCGTTTCACGTGGGCGAGGGGAGGAAGAGTTGTCAGTGATCAGTTGTCAGTGATCAGTGAGTTGCAGCCTGGCGGGGCTCACGCGAAGCCGCGAAGCCGGGAAGCCGGGAAGACGCGGCGGGAAACGCAAGGGGGCGGGGAGTGTTGGTGACTGGCGGCATCCATGCCGCGGCACCCGGGCACTGCCGTACCCGGCTCGCCTGTGGTGCGTTTTATGTAGCTCGGGCTTTCCAGCCCGAGCCCCTTGCTGTAAGATTTTGACGACTTGACTGGCAGCTGCTAGGGGAGAGTGGCCCCATCACCCCCGACCCCTCTCCCCCGTTTCACGTGGGCGAGGGGAGGAAGAGTTGTCAGTGATCAGTTGTCAGTGATCAGTGAGTTGCAGCCTGGCGGGGCTTACGCGAAGCCGCGAAGCCGCGGCGGGAAACGCAAGGGGGCGGGGCGTGTTGGTGACTGGCGGCATCCGTGCCGCGGCACCCGTGCACTGCCGTACCCGGCTCGCCTGTGGAAGTGCCGGGTTTGAGGGGAGGATTGGTGGTCAACAAGGCGAGCCGTGGGCTGGAGCCCGCGGGTGCAAAGCCCGAAGGGAGCCTGATTCGCTCGTTTCTGCCAGTAGTCAGTGGCCCGCTGTCGTACACTCGGGCACAACCGTGGTTGGTCAGCCTGTGGGCGGTTGTGGGCGGCTGTGGGCTGGGAGGTGACTTGATCCAGCCTGTCGCCCATTCAGGTTAAAAGCGGAGAATTGATTGCTGGCTTTGCGGGCTGCCGAACACGGGTTGTCAGCGGTCAGTCGGCGTAAAAAGGTGATTTTCCATTCCTCGGGGGGCCGAATTTCTGCTGGGCGGGCAGGCTTGCGAGGCCTTTTACAATTGTACCGGATTCACACAGGTCGATAGAATTCAGCAGCGATATCACGCGATCCGTTCTTTGGAAGTTCGTGTATGAAAACACACTTGCTGCTGTTTTGCTGTCGGCTGCCGCTGTTGCTAACGCTGTTGCTGCTGCTGATCGTGTCGTCCCCCGTGATGGCTCAGGACAGCCGGCGTGCCGGCCTGGATTTTTTTGAAAAGCAGATTCGTCCGCTGCTGGCGAAGCACTGCTACGAGTGTCATTCGGCTGATTCTTCCAGCCTGAAGGGCAACCTGAAACTGGATACTCGGACTGCCGTTCTGAACGGAGGTGACTCGGGGCCGGCGCTTGTGCCGGGCAAGCCGGACGCCAGTCTGCTGCTGAAATCTGTCAACTACGACAATGCCGACCTGCAGATGCCTCCGAAAGGCAAGCTGTCAGACTCAGAAATCGAAGCCCTGCGGCACTGGATCGAGATCGGTGCCCCGGATCCTCGAACTGGCACCAGTGACACTGTTTCAAAATCAGCTCGCCTGAAGCAGGGGCGCGAGCACTGGTCATTTCAGCCTGTGAAGCCAGTGCCAGTGCCCGAGGTCAGTGGTGTGGACTGGGTCAGATCTGAGATTGACCGCTTTATTTTAGCGCGGCAGGAGCAGGCCGGCATCAGTCCGGCGGCTGATGCGGGTCGCCCTGCTCTGCTGCGTCGTGTGACGCTGGACCTGACGGGTCTGCCGCCGACACCGCAGCAGCTGTCTGAGTTTATGGCGGATGCTGACACTGATGACCAGGCTCTCGCGAAGGTGGTGGATCGGTTGCTGGCGTCAGCGGCCTTTGGGGAACGCTGGGGACGGCACTGGCTGGACGTGGTTCGTTATGCAGACTCAGTGGGCAAGACCAGAAACGTCCCCTTTCCCTTTGCGTGGCGTTATCGCAACTACGTGATTGATGCGTTCAATGCTGACAAGCCGTACGATCGTTTTGTGCAGGAGCAGGTTGCGGGGGATTTGCTGCCGGTGCGGGATGTGCGTCAGCGGTCCGAGAACGTGATAGCGACCGGCTTTTTGGCGCTGGGTTCGATGGATCTGAATGAGCGGGACAGTGATCAGTTTCGGCTGGATCGGATTGACGACCAGATGGATACTTTGGGACGCGCCATGCTGGGTCTGACTTTCGGATGTGCGCGGTGTCATGATCATAAGTTCGATCCGATTTCGCAGCAGGACTATTATGCACTGGCTGGAATTTTCGCCAGTACTCGCACGTTAAGCGGCAATCGCAGTCGAGCGGGCGGCGGGAACACCTATTTTCATCCTGAGCTGCTGGTGGACATTGGTGACAAGGCCGCGCAGGCGGCGATTGACGGCAGGGACCCGGCTCAGCTGAAGGCTGCCTCGATGGCTCGGTCTGATGAGATCCGGGAATCACTTGCAGAGATGCTGCAGCGGTTTAAGGCGATGCCGGACGGGGCTCCGGGCAAGGCTGCGCTGAAGCAGCGAATGGTGGTTTTGCGGAATCAGCTGCAGCAGCTGCAGCCCGGCGAAACGATCGGGAAAGCTCAGGCGAAGGCCAAAGGCAAACAGTCGAAGCAGCAGCGTCTGGAGGCCGTCCCGTTTGATCCCGCCGGTGATATTGCCATGGGGGTCTCGGAAGGCCGGATTGAGGATTTGAAGCTGCGTGTGCGGGGCGAGCCGGATCTGGAAGGGGATGTGGTCGAACGCGGTTTGCCGGCGGTGCTGAAGACGGTGGGGATGTCGCGTATTGCGGAGGGAACCAGTGGTCGCGAGGAGCTTTCGAGGTGGCTGTCATCGCCTCGTAATCCACTGACAGCGCGAGTTTTTGTGAATCGGGTCTGGGGACATTTGTTTGGCCGTGGGCTGGTGGAGACTCCGGACAATTTCGGCGTTGCCGGGGCGCTCCCCACTCACCCTGAGCTGCTGGACCATCTGGCGGCCGGGTTTGTGCAGGACGACTGGTCGGTAAAGCGACTGATTCGACGGATTGTGCTGAGCCGTGTGTATCGACTGAGTACTGACATTCAGCCGCAGCAGGCGGCGGTTGATGAGAGCAATCAGTTGTACTGGCGTGGCAGCCTGCGGCGTCTGGATGTCGAGGCGATCCGGGATTCTCTGCTGCAGACGTCTGGGCGGCTGGAGCAGGTGCGACCGGAGGGGGCACCATACAAGGCCGAGTTTACGGGTGATCTAAGTCGCGTCGCCGCGCGGGGGAACATGCCGGCGGATTTGAAATTATCCAGTCCGATACGCAGTGTTTATCTGCCAGTGTTTCGCTCGCTGCTGTTTGGCATGTATACGGCATTTGACTTTGCCGAGCCGGATCAGGTGAATGGTCAGCGGGACGTGACAACGGTTCCGGGGCAGGCCTTGTTTCTGCTGAACAACAGTTTGGTAGCAGAAGCTTCGGAACTCACGGCGAAGCAGTTGCAGCAGCAGTACGGCAGTGATCGGAAGGCACAGCTGGCGGCAGCATGGCGACTGATCCTGTGTCGTGAAGCGACTGTGGACGAGTTGCGGATTTCCGAGCAGTTTATGGAGTCGGCTGAGGGCGAGAAATCCGGGCTGGCTTTGCTGGTGCAGGCGTTGTATGCAGCGGCCGAGTTTCGCTATACGCCGTAGGTTGATTTTGCGGGAGTGTCTGTCATGGCGGGGTTGCAGGATCTGGAATTTAGCAGTTCGCGACGCTCTTTGCTGCAGCAGGCGGCCGCTGGTTTTGGCTGGCTGGCGTTTCGTGGTCTGAACATGCAGACGGCGGTTGCTGATCAGTCCCCGGTGACAGCTGAGGCCGGTCCGCTGGCTCCGCGGCAGTCGCATTTTGCGGCACGTGCGAAGCGTGTGATTTTCTTGTTTATGCAGGGAGGTCCCAGCCATGTGGACACGTTTGACTGGAAGCCGGAGCTGCAAAAGCGGGGCGGTCAGACGGGTGGTACCGGCGGCCGGGCCGGGAAACTGCTGGCTCCGCAATTCGAATTTCAGCGGCATGGTGACAGCGGACTGTGGCTGAGCCGACTGTTTCCGGAACTGGCGCAGCATGCGGACAGGCTGTGTCTGCTGAATGGCATGCACACATCGAACGCGGCTCATCCGCAGGCCACGATAGCGCTGCATACGGGCAGCGTGAATTTTGTGCGTCCATCGCTGGGCGCGTGGGTCACATACGGGCTGGGGACGATGAACCAGGACCTGCCTGGATTTGTTACGATCAGCCCGGTCCCACTCGGCGGTGCTCAGAATTACGGCTCATCGTTTCTGCCGGCTTCCTTTCAGGGAACTCGAGTGCAGCCGGAGGAGGGCGGGATTGCCGACATTCGCAACGGGAGATTGTCACCATCGGTACAGCGACGTCAGATTGATCTGATACAGGGTTTTAATCGCAGTTTACTGGCGCGTCATCCCGGTCATGCGGAACTGGAGGGGCTGATTCAGGCGAACGAGCTGGCGTGGCGGATGCAGAGTTCGGTACCGGAGGTGCTGGATCTGTCTCAGGAAACGGCTGAGACGCAGACGCGTTACGGCATCGGGGATGCGGCGACGGAAAGTTTTGGCCGGCAGTGTCTGATGGCGCGGCGGCTGGCGGAATCGGGCGTGCGATTCATTCAGGTCAGTCGCGGCGGCTGGGACCAGCATCGTGATCTGAAGGCGTCGCTGCAGCGGAACTGTGGGGCGATTGATCGACCGATTGCGGCGCTGCTGGCTGATCTTGAGCAGCGAGGACTGCTGCAGGATACTTTGGTGCTTTGGGGTGGTGAATTTGGTCGCAGTCCGCAGGACCAGGGCAACGGCAGTGACGGCCGACGTCACAACAACACGGGTTACAGCATGTGGATGGCGGGTGGCGGAGTCCGTGGCGGGATGCAGTATGGCATGACGGACGAGCTGGGTGAGAAGGCTGAGAGTGGCCGCCTGAGTACTCATGATCTGCATGCCACAATACTGCATCTGCTGGGCATGGACCATACTCGGCTGACATACCGTTACGCCGGCCGAGATTTCCGGCTGACGGATGTGTATGGTGAAGTGGCAGAGGGGATCCTGAGCTGAGTGGCTGAGTGTTCAAACGGGCGGGCGAGCGTTTGGCGAGCCACGGTCGGTCGCCCACTGCCATTGACCACTGAAAACTGACCACTGACCCTGTGCGTTTCCCTTCGCGTCTTCGCGGCTTCGCGTGAGACCAGCAACCTGCAAACTGACTGCCCACCGCCCCCGTGCTCGTACTCGTGCTCGTAATCGAAAAGCACCCCTCTCAACACTCCCCCAGAACCAACCACGCCAGCACTCTGCTCGGGCAGGAAAGCCCGAGCTACCCGCTGTACCCCTGTCGTCGCTCAAATCACTTCCCCGTACCCGCAGGCTCCCGCCCAATGGCCGTGACTTCTGGCAAGACGGGATTGCGGGAGGGTGAAGCTCCTGCTGAGCCGTATCCCAGCCGCGAGGACTGCGGCGATCCCGGATGCTTCGCAAGTTCGCCGGCAATCGCTCACAGTGCGGACCAGCGTTCGGTGGCTCGGCAGAAGCCTCGCCCTCCCGGGTCTTTACCCGTCTGGTCACAGGATTCGAGAGAACTTTAAGGCCACGGGCGGTCGACCACGGGTGCGGGTGTTGCTGAGCCTGGCCGGCGGACAGGCGGTTGCGGGCAAGTTCTGCTGCCCGATTCGCCTGAATTCTGCCTGCTGCAGGAACTTCCCGGTCGCCCTTTACGAAGCCCAGCCTGCTTTGGGCTGTTCGTGAACGGTTCGAGGTGTGGCGACCTGCAGTGCAGTGACGGCATCGAGGATTTGGCGGGTGCGTGCCCTGGTTGTGGAGACTTCGAATCGCAGGCGGTAGGTGGTGGACTGACCGGGCTGCAGGGTTTGCAGCCGTCCCTGTTCGCGTTCAATTTGCCGCGGATTCGGGAAGGTGCTGCCGGGTTCAAGGCCCGTGACATAGCCATCCTGACAGGCTCCCGTATTCTTCCACAGTGTGAACCATGGCAGGGTGGATGTGTGGAAGTGTACGGCGAATGCTTTTTCGGAATCCGGATCGGCCAGAACGCTGCTGCCCCAGCCTGCGGCATCAGCTGCCGGGTCGGCGAAGTACACTTGTTCGGCGAAGCCTGCCTGCGGTCCTGCATACAGATTCCACATGTTGATCCCGGCGGCAGCACGCTCATTTCGCGGAGCCAGCTCGCGTACTGCAGTGTGCAGAATGGATCCGGCGTTCAGGAACGGTTCGCCGATGTTGCAGTGATACAGAATTTCTGATTCTGCGGGGGTGGCCGCGAGATTGGTGACGGTGTCTGTGATTTCGAATTCGCCGGAATTCAGGCGAGTCCGCAAGGTTGATTCCAGTCGCAGCCAGCCGCCAAACAAACAGCCTTCGTCCACGACTGCAGTTACCGACAGCCAGTCTTCGTGCAGTTCCGCCGTGACCGAGTGGGCTGCCAGATTGGCGATCCGCCCATGCAGCGTTAAAAATGGCTCGGCGACCACGTTGCCTGCAGCATCGGTGATCCGGTCTTTCCCTGGAGCTCCGTGCCAGCCCAGGCCGCAGCGAACGATCAGTTCATTGAAGCCGTCCACCCAGCCGATTCCGCCCAGTCGCATCGGGTCGACCCAGTTTGGGTGTACGGGGCGCTGCACCGGGGAATTCCACTGCACGGGGACTCCGTCAATTTCCCCCTTCCAGACACCCATTCCGCGAGTCGGCAGCAGTTTGAGCTGCAGGCGACCGTTGTTGATGGTCACCACATCAACACCGTCCGACATGCCGCCATGCAGGCGGGTCATGCCGATGAATGCAGCACCAGCTGCCGCAGAAATGCGATTCTGAGTTTCGTGGATGCCGTTATCGACGTCGATCAGCTGCAGTTTCATGGTGAACCTGTACGTGATGCCATAAGCGAAGGGCGAATTAGCCGCGGCAGGAGTATATTTTGCGGTCGAGCGACTGGCCAGTGGTGAATTCCGGCGCCCCAGAAAAAGCAGGTCCGCCAGCGGCATCTGTGCGAGGCACCCGAGCACTGGCGTACCCGGCTCGCCCCAAGTCTCCTTTGCACCGGCCCACGATACACTCACTTTGGCGGGCGGATGTGGGCGAATCGCTTGTTGAATGCCGCGGCATCACGGCTGCTGGTAGCCCACAGAAACAGTTTGCCCGCTTCGTCGGCTCGCACGTCAAAGCCCAGCTCGAACTTATCAGACAAGCCTCGCAAAATGCCAAACGGCGACAGCTTGCCGGAACGCGAATACAACAGATCATCCAGTGACTGACCGTCACGCTGAATTGAATTGCTCGACACCACCAAAGGAATCTCCAGCTTGTCGGCGACCGCCTGCGCAATACTGGCTACATCAGCATCCTCCACATCAAACGGGATGGACTTGAGCCATGACGGGAGCACATCGGCCGTTGCTTCGGCTGTCTTCCAGCCTGTGGGCCACAGGTTCGAGCTCTCGTCGCCCATCACAATCTCTACAGTGTATCGGTCGGCCCGGCCAGGGATCGGACGATAGCCCATCCCATACTGAGCCAGCACAACAGACAAGGCAGTACCCTTCGTCAGGCCATTCAGGGGCAATGTTTCGGGTGCTGTCTCGGGACGCGGCTGCAGCGACGCCTGAAATGCCTCTTCCGCAAAAACCACCGTGAGCGTTTCGGGCAGTTTCAGGCTGCCGACGGCAGCGGCCGCACTGCCCAGCGAGAGGTCACCTTCGATGGGTTCCGCCACCATTTTCACAAAGTCCTGAAACTGCTGCTCTGTCAGGCCCCAGCGAGGATTGCCGGCAGGAGCCCCGCCCGGACCGTGCGTTCTCATATCGTCCAGAAACCGACTCAGCTCCTTCATATCGGCCACGGCGAAAGTTCTGTTACCGAGCGTCAGGCCACCCTCCTTCGTCAGGCCTCCCACGATAAAAACAACATCGCGACCATCCTTCAACTGCTGCTCGACCCGCATTTTTTCGCCAGCCACAGGTTCGCGAAACCGCGGAGCGTATCCCAGCTCCTGCAGCTCGCGTCCCCATTCCTGGGCACGCACGCGGTAAATGGGAGAGGGCTGAATCAGTACTTCCAGAACCAGTGAACGCCTGGGGCGGCCGGATTTGCTGCCGCCGCTTTGGGCCTCAGCAGCACTGCTGCACAACATGCCCAGTACCAGCAGTATCGCAACCAGACTGTTCTGCAGTCGCTGCATGATGGGTGTCTGATTGACCTTCAGCATGGCAAGAAGCTCCTGAGCTGCAGTTGGCTGGTAAATTGATTGCGCGTCGCAAGCTGCAGCCAGGACTTTCGAAACCTGAGCTGCAAAACACACTCGGGTCTTCCAGACGTTCGGCCAAAACGCCAATTGTGTCGCGTTTTCAGCGGGTGTGCTCGGGCAGGAATGCCCGAGCTGCATTTTGTTGCTGGCGTCTGGAAAGCCAGTATTCCGCGGTGTGTGCTGCGAACAGCCGTATCAGACCACAACCGGCGGGATCCCGGCAAGATCAGGTGCAGGTGCCGTTATCGGCCAACTTCGAAGTCGTCGTAGCGACAGACGTAGTCCGGCTGCTTTGCCCGTTCCCGTTCGTCATGAAATGCTGCCAGCACTGCTTTTTCGATTCGATCGCGGCAGTCAGCGTTAATGGGGTGAGCGATATCGGCAAACTGGCGAGTGCGTGAGCCGGCGTTCGGGCCGGGAGCCGGGTTCTGGGCCACAGGTCGTCCGCAATTCGAACAAAATCGGGCTCGAACTTCGTTCTTGAATCCGCAACTGTGACACTTTTCCGTGATCTTGCGGCTGGGCATAGCCACGAAGAATCCGCGCGGTCCCTCGATAATCTTGAGGTCGCGTACGACAAATTCTTCGTCGATGGTGATCAGGCAGAAAGCGCGAAGGCGATCTTCCAGATCCGAAACAAGTTTGATGCGGACTTCGGTGATGTTCACGGTGTACAGGCAATTGTGGGGTATTGTGACGGAGGGGCTGCAGGAAGCCCACCGTTAACGGTTTGATGGTTCTGTGTCCGGCCGATGGTTTACCGTGGGCCAGGCACCGAGCTATGTTATAAGTTCGTTGCTGCTGTGGAAAAAGCGACTCAGTTTTTGTGGCAATTGTTGGGTTTTGCGGGAAACCAGGGTGTGCTTGTGTGTTTTTGTACACCTTTATTCATTGTTCGGGGTTGTGGTTCGGCAGTCCGGGTAACGGAAAATCGTTCATTTTTTCTGGTGAAACGGCAGTAGTGTTTTTCTGTGGACCGTGCGGCGCGGCGGTCGCACGGATGTTTTGCTGGTCGTTGAGACACCGTGAGGATGCGGGTTCATTCCGCTGGTACGGAGGCCGTTTCCTGGATTCGCAGGATCGTTGTGTTGACGTAATTCTGCCCGGTTTTTATCCTTTCCACCCACCGCTCTATGAACGCGGTATTCCCAGCCAAGGTTGCATTTGCAGGAGCGAAATCGATGGGCCGTCCCGTTACCCTGTTCACTGGTCAATGGGCGGACCTGCCGCTGGAAACTCTGTGCAGGAAGGCTCGTGAATTTGGTTACGACGGCCTTGAGCTTGCCTGCTGGGGTGATCATTTTGAAGTGGACAAGGCGCTCAGCGATGACAGTTATTGTGCTCGCAAACGCGAACTGCTTGAAAAGCACG
>JBJTPZ010000672.1:0-2017 GCA_046075365.1 Planctomycetaceae bacterium | reverse complement strand
GCTTTGTCCATCGCCTGATTCATGGCTTCTGACGTGAGCCGGTCAAACTGGTCCACATGCTGAGCAAAGAACGAATCCCACCGTCCCTTGTCCCAGATTTCGACATGATCCTGAACTCCGATCAGAACCACGTCATGCTGCAGACCAGCCAGCTGGATCAGCCGTTCAGGTATCCTTACCCGAGACTGCTTGTCCACCTGCACTCTCTCCGCCTGCCCGTAGAGCAGTCGGAGATAATTCCTCACATTCACCTGTCCCGTGGAAAGCCGAGCCATCTGCTGTGCCAGCGCTTCGAATCCCTGAAGCGAATACAGAGCCAGACAGCCTTCGTTTCCCGGAGCCAGGTACAGCTCTTCCGATTCACCGTCGCGGAAACCGTCTTTCAAAGGTCTGGGAATGGCAAGCCGCTGCTTGTCATCCAGGCTTCGTTCGTAAGTTCCCGTCAGTGCCATCGGATCGATCTGCCGCGATGTTTTGCGAGTCTTTTGGGGGAGCTGCACACGAGTCCCCACTTTTCCCCACAAACCACCACTGGCCGAATGCTATCGGATTTGCCAGGGGAGTCAAGTTTGTTTGCTGAATACTGTCCGCAGGCACTCCCGTCGTGGCATTAAGTGCTTTATTGGTTTTAGTTTATGAATTTGTTTGTTTTTTCGTCGGGAGCCTTTTTTGTGTCTTGGGACTGCTGCTGCGGTGGCTGGTAAGGCAGGCGGCGTGCAACTGGTAAAAACTGCTGCAAACTGCTGCTCGCCGTGGAAAAAAACCTGATTTTTCACGCTGTTTTGGGGGGCGTGGTGAATTGTGGGGGCAGATTTTGGGGAACGGCCGTGAATACCGCTGCCTGATGACGGGGCGGTATGGCCCTTTCGCTGAGAATCTGGGGCATGTTCTGAAGGTGGTCGAAGGTCACATGGTGACCGGTTATGCTGACGGCGGTGATGCTCCGGAAAAACAGCTGGAACTGGTCCCCGGAGCGGCCGGGGAGGCAGAGAAGTTTCTGAAAAACGAGTGCGTGGAACGATCGTAAACGGCAATTCTCTGCCCGGCAGCTCAGGATTGCCTGGGATGCTCTGCGTGCCGGCGGCTGGATTTCTTAGGGTGACAACCGCGGCAGCCGGCGGAAAACTCGGACTGCGGGCTGACTGACTGCCGCTGAAGCCCTTAAGTAGTGCTGACGTCTATCCGGGTTGATCCGCCATGTGTACCTGGGCAACTTTCTCACGGCCGCTCCGCAGGTGATCACGGAAAGCTGACTCATGAAAACGGACACGTCTGAAAAAGGCCTGGAAACTCTGATTTTCCGTCACATGACGGGTGTGGATGGTCTGGCCAGTGATCCGGACATGGTGGGCGAGTCTGCGCCGGCGGGTGGCAGTGGCTGGTTTGCCGGCCGTGCGCGAGTGTACGACCGTGGACGCGCCCTGACAGAATGCCCGCAGGGACTCGGATCCCCAGAATGCTCGCATTGAACATGACAAGGCATTGAAGCGAGTGATCACGGCGATGTTCAAGGACGATACGCAGCTGTTCAAGCTGTTTCAGGATAATTCAACGTTTCGCCGCTGGCTGACAGACACGATTTTTGCGATGACGTATGAGGCGTAACGCGGGGGTGTGGCCTGGGATGGTGAAACGATGGCAATCCGTGAATTCCGTGGAGATTTCCACCTGAGCGAGCAAAGGGAATTGAGTGTCGGGTTCGGCAGAGAATAAGCTGAAGGTTCGTTTCGACGGAGCGAAACGCGACTATCTGGGGGCTTAACACCCTGTCACCATCCGAGGGGCGGCCTGGACTTACGTGCAGGTTGTGACTGCCTGTGTACAGCTGCGGGCAAGTTCACCGGCTGGGCAGGTGCCCGGCGTTTCCAACGTTATCTGCACATCGTTATCTGCCGCGTTGTCGGCCCAGCAGGAAGCGTACCAGTACATCGCCGTAATGTTCGTGCAGCAGGACTCGGTGATATTCCACTGCGGTATCGCGAAACAGCCGGTCCAGTTCGGCCAGCCAGCGCTGCAC
>JBJTPZ010000671.1:0-1679 GCA_046075365.1 Planctomycetaceae bacterium | reverse complement strand
TGACGCTTGCGGGCGTCTCCATCAAGCCGATGAACCGCGGGCGTTCGCAGATTGTTATTGAAGATCGGTGATTGTCCGGCTCTGTCGCGACACGAAGGTCTTTGCTGCGCCCAAATACTGCGCGTCGTGTTCGTGTCACATGTCGCCTGCAGTTCATCCTCAAGTGAGCAGCATTGTTCAAGGTGAGGACTGGTCAGCGGCCGGAGACATGACAGTGGTCGTGGAAAGCGGTGCAGCAACTGTGTCAGCAGAAACGTCGTACTCCCAAAGGCTCGGATGACTCGATCAATACCTTTTGCCATCAGCACGGAATTTTTGATAGATCCTTAATTCTTGACAATTCCTTGTTATGGCATAAAATCCGGGAATGAGTATTACTTCAAAAATCACGTCGAAGAATCAGACAACGATCCCCAAGGCTGTCGTTCAGGCTTTGCAGATCAAGCCGTCCTCGCTGCTGATGTATGAAATCGAACCAGGGGGCAGGGTTGTCCTGACAGCCAAGTCGGCAACCTTCGAAGAGCTGGCAGAGACATTTCCCGTCAAGCGTCCGCGCAAACCGGTGTCGGATCAGCAGATTCAGGCCGCCGTCCAGTCCGGTGCCGCAAAAAGATTCCGGAAATCGCCGCGATGATCGGACTCGACACAAATGTTCTTGTCCGATACCTCACACGTGATGACGAGGCACAGTATCGGGCCACCATGAATCTGCTGACACGCAGATCAGCGACATTCTTCATTGCGGATCTCGTGCTTGTCGAGGCTTACTGGGTGCTGTCCAGCCTCTATGAATGGACTCACAGCGAGATTGCCGAGACGTTCGCACGTCTTCTGCAGATTCACAACCTGCGGTTTGAAGACGAAGATCGAATTCGACAAGCCATCAGTGCCATGCGTCGCGGTGCCGACCTGTCCGACGAACTGCTGGTCAGCACAAGCCAGAATCAGGGATGCCACCAGTTCGCCACCTTCGACGCCGCCATCGTCAAACGCCACACCAAATTTGCCTTCGTGCCGAAACAGTAACAAAACTGCAACCACACGCTGCACGGTGGAAAGAGGCGATTTTCCGTGTCCGTTGAGTGTCACGGGTGTCCCACAACAGACCTGAGTACGTCCCGGAAAGATGCTCATTCGGGCTGGCCGAGAAGATACGCTGGCGGTGTCGGGGGCAGACAATTCCAGCTGGCTTCCGCCGTGCCCCCCGGTTCTTGCTGGGCCGACAGCAGTCGCGGCAGGGAACGCGAGGCTGCAGAGCCGTTGCGGGCGTGCAGGGCCGGTTGGGCCGGCTCAGGTGGAACTTCGCCCTCCCGGTGGAACTTCGCCCTCCCGGTGGAACTTCGCCCTCCCAATGGGCGCAAAAAAAACGGCCGCAGGGATTTGATGTAAATCCTTGCGGCCGATCAAGTTGCACTCGAATGGGCTCGAACCATTAACCTTCGGTTCCGTAGACCGATGCTCTATCCAATTGAGCTACGAGTGCGGAGGCAGGTGCCGACTGATGTCTGCGCGTCTGCTTAGGGGGAAGGAGTTTAGCAGATTCTTTGAGGAATCGCAAGCCGTTCCATGCTGGACAATTTGTGGGAATCGTAGGTTCGGGGAGGAATGTGGGCTGCTGGGTCCTGGTGTTGATTCACCGAAAATCCGAATTTCTTGCAGCGATCCGGGTTGCAGGAAAC
>JBJTPZ010000670.1:0-1349 GCA_046075365.1 Planctomycetaceae bacterium | reverse complement strand
TGCCCAAAAACACACAGTTGCGACCGCTCAGCAGTTTCGGAAAAAACGAAATGCGACTGCGAGGTGATGGTGGTGGGAGAGTGGTGGCAATGACATCAGTTCACGCAGCCCCGAGCGACAATGAAAATCCAGCGAAGAGGCTCACCTGCCGGCGGGGAGAGAGGAGCGATGAACTTGCGAAGCCTCCGTGCCCAGCCTGTCACGTGCAGAGTCTGGTTCGGCGTGAGCAGCTTCACCTTCCTGGTGCCGCCGGCGCATATCGCGAACTTGGAAGACTTGTGTGGCGAGCGCTGCCAGACTCCCGGCGACTCCGACAAGTGTCCGCGGGAATAACCCGCGCATGAACTGCTCGCCGAGCAGCGACAGAGCGAGAAACAGCCCCAAGCCGATACCGCCGATCAGCGCAGTTGGATAGTGCCCGGTGAATCGCACGGTACGCCAACTCATGGTCTTGACCTTCCTGGCCTCCTCGGGAGAACGGCAGAAGTTCAGCAGTGGCGGGGCATGGGTGAACTACGAATTCAGGAAAGCCCACGTGCCCCGCCGTCTGCTGCAGTGCCTGGTTCGGCGTCTTGGATCTACCGATACAGCCGGTAGAACTTGAACGCCTTGGGCCACTCCGCCCGCGGCCGGAACGCGATGGCAACCTCTGCTCCATCGAGCGCCGACTCGGTGAGAACCACGTTGTCCTCGAATGCCTTGGCTACCTCAAACTCAACATCGGTGACGCGGCAAACCACCTTATAAAACGGGCCGGCCAGCCACTCCGCGATTCCGGGGGCGTCGCGGAACTTGAGGTAGCACGCCAGCGACGCATGGGCGGCGGCGAGGATGGCGAACCCGGTCGGGACCGACTCCCGGACGAGGATGTACATTTTCACGACGCGAAGACCTCCCTCGCCGAACGCCCAAAATCACCCGGCTGCGGCGAGCGACATGGTAAAGTATAATCAACGCACCACCGCAGCTCGGGTGCATTTTATCGGGTTCTTCACCCGAATCTGTGGGTAAAGAGTGTGGTTTAAGAGCTCCGCTCAGGTTCAGCAAACGGGGTTCCGCCCCTTTTCGCCTCGCCGTCGCATCGCCTCAGTTGTGAAGGCGATGCGACGGCGAGGCGAACGGGGCTCAGGCCGTTCATTGGAGGTCCAGAAAACTGGACTTCCGTAGTTTTGGGAGGAAAGCATCTCGCGGGTCTGTCGTGATCCAGATGCAAATGAAAGTCCATGACTGGGAGTCCGCGAGATGCAACTGCAAACGATCCTGAACAAGGTCCAGAAATTCAAGGGATACGTGTACGAAAACGTGACGTTGTCTCAGGATGGCAAGAAGCTTGACGTCCTGATTCGACC
>JBJTPZ010000669.1:0-24631 GCA_046075365.1 Planctomycetaceae bacterium | reverse complement strand
CCGCCCAGAACTTCCAGAACCATCCAGAACTTGTCCACTACATACGCATAGTCCTCACCGCCTTCCGACGGCTGAATGCCGCGTGCGCGAGGCCCCGGGTGGGGACTTTGCTTCGTCACCGTGTAGATCACCAGATCACCGGGCTTGTATTCCGTCTGCCGCAACTCGCGATCCTTAACTGCTGTATCAGGTTGCCGGTCCAATGCGCCTGCCGCCATGTGGAATACTCGGCAGACATCATGTTTTTACCGCGTGAATCGTTTCGAGGCAATCGATTTTCAGCCCCTCCGGCAGCCACGACTGCCCAACCGCCTGAATTCACCAGATCCCCCGAATCTCCAGACACAAAAAACTGCGGCAATTTCTGCCGCAGAAACTCCTGTTGTGTCGAAATCCGCCGAACATTACATTGCAGACAAAACCGGCGCAGGGATTGCGCAGGTTCAGTCAGACCGCAGCACCAGAGAAGGCCTCTGCTGCGGAATTGTCACCAGGGACGGGTTTCATGACATCTGCCACCATCGCTGAATGTTCCAGCACCGCCGGCTCCATCACTGAAGTACTGCTCGGCGGTGATCTGATCCTCAATCTGTCGGGCCAGACTCTGGCCACCGGGCAGACAGCCAGGTACCTGCAGCTCAACCCGACTGCCAAAGCTCCCGACAGCAGTCACCTGCAGATCACAAACGAGCCCTGCAGCATCGCCTGGACCCCGACACTTGCCGCCTGCCTGAACAGCCTGGCTGCACTGGATGCAGATCGGATCGTCGTGGTTGCAGAAGCTCACTCCCCAGCAGGACACTCGGTCGTTCAGCAGCTCACAGCCTGCGGCATCCGCAGCCTGTTGTGCACGCTGTCCGAAGACTGCGGAGCTGACGCATTTATGGACGAGGAAGACGCCGAAGCTGTGGCCGAACGTCTGCGTCAGCTGGGCTATCTGTAGTCCTGACAGCAGGCCGGCATCGACCGATCGCAACGCAGTAACCATCACCCGGAACACCACTCGGAATCACTCGAAAATGGATCTGTTTCTGCTGGGAATAGACGGATTGCCACGCTGGATGTGGCAGCAGCTGGCAGACAGTGGCGTGATGCCGCACAGTCGGGAACTGCTGCAGTCCGGAACACTGGTACCGATGCAGTCATCGCTGCCGGAAGTCTCTTCCGCAGCGTGGGCTTCCATTGTCACCGGCCTGAATCCCGGTGGCCACAATGTCTTCGGGTTCACTGACCTGATGGATGGCAGCTACTCGCTGGGTTTCACCTCGTCCCGGACCTTTCGGGCCAAACCGTTCTGGACACAGCCCGCCAGCCGCCCTTCGCTGATCATCAACGTACCGCAAACCTACCCCGCTCAGCCGTTCAACGGCATGCTGGTGTCGGGCTTCGTCGCTCTGGATCTGAAGCGTGCCGTGCATCCTCCGGATCAGCTGCAGTGGCTTGAGAGCATCGACTATGCGGTTGATGCCGACATGAGTCTGCTGCAGCAGGGCAAGCCGCGTTTTGTCCAGGAACTGCGGCGAGTGATGACGGCCCGCTGCCAGGCACTGCACCACCACTGGGACCGGGAACCATGGCAGCAGATCATGTTTGTGTTTACCGGTACTGATCGCCTGAATCATTATCTGTGGGAAGATTTTGAGGACTCAGGTTCACCGCTGCACCAGACGTTTCTGGATTACTATCACGAGGTGGATCGGCAGATCGGAGCCATCCTGCAGCGTCTGGATGATCGCACTCTGCTGGCCGCTGTCTCCGACCACGGTTTTGCCCGACAGCGTCGCAGCATCAATGTGAATTGTCTGCTTGCTGAAGCCGGCTACCTGCACCTGAAACCATCTGCCCGACCTTCCTGGAGCGACATGCTCCCGGAAACGCGGGCCTTCGCCATGGACCCAGGCCGTATCTATCTGCACCGTCAGGGTCGCTATCCGGGCGGTTCAGTTCAGCCGGAGCAGGCGGAAGAGCTGCTGCAGGAACTGGAGCGATATCTGCTGCAGCTTTCCGTAGCAGGCTGCCCGGTCGTTTCCCAGGTGCTGCGGGGGGCCGATATTTATAGTGGACCGTTCACCCATCGCGCTCCCGATCTGGTGGCCTTGCCGGCAACGGATGTAGCCCTGTCCGGTCGGATGAATCTGCAGGAACTGATCGAACCCACACTGATTAATGGCCGGCATACTCACGAAGAATCCACATTCTTTGTGCGTGGCACCCAGCACGGGGTGATACCTGAAAAGATGCGAGTGGAAGACGTACTGCAGGTACTGCAGCCCGAAGTTCAGTCGCTGCGGAAGGCCGCCTGAGCGGTATTTGAAGACAACCAAGCGGAAGCCAAACATGAGTCAGTCATCCTGTCATAATGCCGGTCAGACCTGCTGGAGCTGTCCGGCAGTGGAATTCAAAGGGCACGTGGATTTCCGCGCCTGCGGACAGGCAGCGTTCCGCCGTGCTGCAGAAGGACAGCTCGTCGTCGAATGTCGCCGTCGCCCGGAAATCGGCTATTTTGATCCGCTGTCCATCACCTTCGAATCCTGCAGCGAATGGAAGAAAACCGACTGCGGCTACATGCTGGAAGGCATGAAGGTGCTGATCCTCGGGATGGATGGATATCTCGGCTGGCCACTGGCTCTGAAACTGGCAAAGCTGGGCTGCAAAGTTTATGGCATAGACAACATGCTGCGACGCAAACTGGTGGCCGAACGCGGAGCCCAGTCGGTCACCGAAATTCGCACTATGCAGGAACGCATCGAAGCAGCCCGACAGCACCTCGGAGTAGATATTGAATTCCGCGAAATGGACCTGCTGGATCGTGATGCTCTGTTCGCCTGGATTCGTGAGATTCGTCCGGAATCCATCGTTCAGTTCGCTGAAATCCCCAGCGCCCCATACAGCATGGCGGATGTGGACAAGGCCGTGAACACCATCCAGAACAATGTGGTGGGCACTCTGGGACTGCTGTTTGGAGTCCGTGACCATGCCCCCGAAGCATCCATTATCAAACTCGGCACAATGGGTGAATATGGCAGCCCGCTGACAGGTCGACCACTGTTCGAAGGTCTGTTCCCCGGCGACGCCGTACTGCAGTATCAGGGGCAGGAATGGAGTCTTGGCGGGGAGCTGACGCCACGAGATCCCGTTAGTTTCTATCACGTCAGCAAAGTTCAGGGCACGTTCAGCGTCTACGAAGCCTGCAAATACTGGTGGCTCCGCAGCTACGACGTGATGCAGGGCGTCATCTATGGGAACTGGTCGGACGAGCTGCAGGCACACCCCGATCTGAATACTCGATTCGACATCGATGAATGGTGGGGCACCGTCGTCAATCGATTCGTGGCACAGGCATCCATCGGCATGCCTCTGACCATTTACGGCAGTGGCAATCAGATGCGCGGCTACATTACGCTGCGTGATGCCATGCAGTGCATTACCCGCCTGATCGCTGCTCCGCCGGACCCCGGCCAGTACGATGTCGTGAATCAGGTCACGGACGTTTTCAGCGTCCTGCAGATCGCACAGATGGTGGCCACGATCGGCCGCGAATTCGGACTTGATGTTGAAGTGCAGCGAATCGAGAACCCGCGAGTGGAATCCGAGGAGCATCCTTACGAGGTCATCCACGAGAAGCTGCAGGATCGCTTCGGCTTTGCCTCAGAATCCGGTTTTGCAGACGAAGTGCGGCACCTGTTTCGAGTAATGCTGCAGCCGGAAAATCGTGACCGCATTCTGGCTCAGCAGGGAGCCCTGTTTCCCAAAACTCGCTGGTCCGGAGAACACGGGGAAATGAAGGTACTGGAACGCTGGAAACCAGCAGCCTGAACGACCGACCACAAAAACCGACAAACGAAAAACAACCGCCCGGCTGACAACAGCCGAACAGACAGAGAACCCGGAACCATGGAAATTCGCGAATCTGATTTTGAAGACGTCGTGCTGAAATCTGACCGGCCCGTGCTGGTGGATTTTATGGCTTCGTGGTGCCCGCCCTGCAAAATGATGCAGCCGGTCGTAGATCGACTGGCGGCGAAAGTGGCGGACTGGGCGGACGTGTATACCGTCAATATCGACCGTAACGCAGCACTCGCAGCACGTTTTGAAATCAGCGGCGTGCCGACGTTCGTGGCCTGGGCCGGCGGCCAGATTGCCGGTCGTCGCACAGGGGCCCTGACAGAAGGCCAGCTGCTGGGATTGCTGAAGGCCGCGTCAGATGCAATGCCGGCCCCCACCGTGACCGAAACACAACAGCACGAAGATCAGACAGTCGCAGAACCGCGCAACTGGATTACCATCGTCTCCGGTCTGCCTCGTTCCGGCACCTCGCTAATGATGCGGATGCTGGAAGCCGGCGGCATTCCGGCACTGACGGATCAGCAGAGAACTCCCGATGAAGATAATCCCAACGGATATTACGAGTTCGAAGACGTCAAAAGCCTGGAAGCTGATGCCGGATGGCTGCAGCAGGCTCCCGGCCGTTCGGTCAAGATGGTTTATCGCCTGCTGCGACATCTGCCAAATGACCGCAGCTATCGAGTTTTGTTCATGCGACGGAATACCGACGAAATTCTGCGGTCGCAGAAAAAGATGCTCGAACGAAAAGGCATCACAACGGACATACCGGACGATGTCATGAAGGCCATGTTCGAACGCGAACTGCGAAATTTCTATGGCTGGCTGCCAACACAGCCCCATCTTGAACTGATGAATGTCAGCTATAACGATCTGCTCAGTACTCCGGCTGCCGTCATCGGTCGCATCTCACAGTTCCTCGGCGGTGACCTGAATGTGAATTCAATGACCAGCATGATCAATCCGGACCTGTATCGTCAGCGGGCTGCCTGAAGTTCGTGGCAGCAGTCTGGTGGAGGCAACCGGGATTTCAGGCAGCAGGAAAACAAACATGTCATTTTTTTCTGATCGTACGATTCTCGTCACTGGCGCCTGCGGCACTGTCGGGCGTGAACTGGTAAGGCAGCTGCTGGACTGCCAGCCCCGAGAAATTCGCGCCATCGATACAAATGAATCCGAAATCTTCTTTCTCGAACAGGAGCTGCAGGAATACGCTCGACGTCATCCGCAGCAGCCCGTCCGCACGCTCTGCCAGATTGGCGATATCCGGGATCGTGATAAACTCAACCGGATGTTTTCCGGAGTGGATATTGTGCTGCACACTGCAGCGCTGAAGCACGTGATACTCTGCGAACGTGCTCCGTTTGATGCCGTCCAGACCAACATTGTCGGCGTCCGCAACGTGATTGAAGCGGCACTCGATAATGATGTGGAACGAGTCATCTTCACCAGTTCCGACAAGGCGGTGAACCCCACCAATGTCATGGGCACGTCGAAACTGATGGGCGAGCGACTGTTTACGGCAGCCAACAGCCTGAAGATGCAGCGACGCACCATTTTCAGTTCCACTCGGTTCGGCAATGTGCTGGGTTCACGCGGGTCGGTCATCCCGATTTTCGCTCGTCAGATCGCTGCCGGCGGACCTGTTACGCTGACCGACCGGCGCATGACACGTTTCATTATGACGCTCGAAGAAAGCTGTCGACTGGTCCTGCTGGCGGCGGAAAAGGCCCGCGGCGGCGAAGTCTTCGTCACCAAAATGCCAGTCATTCAGATTGCAGATCTCGCACGAGTCATGGTGGATGAACTGGCCGACCAGCATGGTTTCAGCGCAGCTCGTATGCCGATCACGGAAATTGGCGCCAAGCCGGGCGAGAAGCTGTATGAGGAACTGATGAGCGATGAGGAGACTCGACGAACAGTCGAGCTGGCAGAGATGTTCGCCGTGCTGCCGGCCTTCCGCAGTGTGTACGAAGAAATCAGCTACGATTACGACGACCTCGTGTCGCGTACTGTGGAAAACGCCTATGTCAGCTCACCGGAAAATGCGATGTCGGTGGAGCAGCTCGCACTGTGGTGTCGTCGGCATGATCTGCTGACTCCGTATCTCAGGTCGGCACCAATTCTGCCTCTGCCATCCGGAGAACGCCGGCGTGCCGCGTAGGCCCGGTGCGAAGGGAGTCAGCGGAGATGAGTGAATCAGCCAGTATACCGCCATCATCCGGTCCGCCTCGCTCCGTTACCTCTGATGCACTCGGCACGATGCTGATTCGGGCCATGGGCATCGCTCTGCTGTTTGCTTCAACCACCGCGACTGCTGTGCTGCTGGGACCGACTCAGTACGGAGAATTTTCCTCAGCACTTTCGCTGGCTCTGCTGTTTGCCACTGCAGCACCGCTGGGAACGGATCGCGTGCTGGTGCGACGACTGTCCATCAGCGGCCACGACTCCGCCGCCGCTGAAGTGGCACTGACACACCGCTGCAGTCTGTGGCCCGCAGTCGTCATCAGTGGTGGCAGCCTGCTGGCCGCACTGGGGTGCATCAGCTGCGGGTACGCTGGCTGGAACAGAACACTGGTACTGGCGGTGCTGATGGCCCTGCCTTTAACACTGACCTATCTGCGACAGTGGACTGCTATTCCCCTCGTCGGAACTCGCGCCGCAATTCTGCCGGAACAGTTTCTGCTTCCTCTGCTGTCGCTGTTGCTGCTGGGCGTGCTGTGGCTGCTGAACCTGCCGCTGACAGCCGTACCGGCCGCGATCGGTACCGCCATACTGACACTTGGAGTCTGGCTGGCAACCGTCACCACAGGACGACTGGGAACTGTCTACAGGGCAGCCCTGCAGGCCCCCGCAGCCGTGCCTGGAGCCGTCCTGAACAGAACTCGTGAAGGACTGCCGTTTGTACTGGTGGCAACCGGCGTTTTGCTGGCGCAAAGGTGTCTTCCGGTGGCTGTGGCCGCCGGAGCAGGCTTTGCAGCCAGTGCCCAGTTTTCGTGGGCCCTGATGGCAGCCGGAATTGCTTCACTGCCCCTCGGAATTCTGAACCTCAGCCTGATGCCCGGTTTCGCACGCCTGCATCATCAGGGAGATGTGAGCGGATCGCGATTGCTGGCACGGCATGCTGCCACCATGACGTTTATGGCGGCGCTGGCTGCTGCGATCGGACTCCTCATTGGATCCCCGCTGCTGCGACCACTGCTGGGTGACGGCTACGCCGACGTGCCGCGAATGCTGCCGGCCCTGCTGCTGGCCGTACTGGTGGATTGCCTCACCGGACCAACGATCCCCGTCATGCAAACGACCGGGCTGGAACGACTGTATGGTCGCTGCCTCGCCGTGCACCTGCCACTGCAGCTGCTGCTGGTCTTCGGACTGAGTCGCCTTTCCGGCACAACAGGCGCCGCCGTCGCCTACCTGATCGGCCGAATCGTCTGGAACGTGGCTGTGTTTGTACTGATCCGTCGTCATCGTTCGCTGATTATGCTGCCATCGCTGAAGTGTGCTGCAGCCGAGTTTCGGCGGCTGCTGCGCTGGAGCCACCGAGCGATGGCTGCAGCAGACTCCTGAAAATTCCCCAATCGACCTGTCAGATTTGCTGAACCAGCAACCAATAAGTTCTATGCCAGCCTCAGTCAGCACATCACAACTGCCTGAACAACCCGTTGACACCAGTCGGCTGTGTGTGCGCTGGCTGCTCAATCCCGGTCGGACGCCGCAGGAAAACTGCTGCCTCACGATCAGCAACGGCCTGCTTGCGGAAATTAGCCCCTGCAGGGCAACTGATCGGATCCAGCCACTGGCCCTGATCCCGCCACTGGTCAATACCCATACACACCTCGAATTTTCGTCTCTGCGACAGCCATTTTCCGCCTCCGGAACTTTTCCGGACTGGATCGGTCGAGTGATGGAATGGCGGGGACAGGTGACGCTGGATCAGAGCGACCGAATTCGCATGGGTGTGCGGGAAAGTCAAAATGCAGCAGTGCGGCTCGTGGGTGACATCATCACCAGTCCCGCGGCGACTACAGATCTGGCTGCGTGGCAGGGGATTGCCGCCGTGCTGTTTCGCGAAGTGATCGCACTTACCCCGGATCGAGCTGCTGCTCAGCTTGCCGATCTGCAGCAGCACCTGCAAATGTTACCGGCTGCCCGCACCAGTGAAAATCGACTGCTGGCAGGCATTAGTCCGCACGCTCCGTATACTGTGCACCCGGATGTGCTGCAGCAGCTGGTCCGGCTGGCCAGTCAGTACCAGGCACCACTCGCCATGCATCTGGCAGAGACGGCCGAGGAGCTGCAGCTGCTGCAGCACGGCACCGGACCGTTTGCTGAACTGCTGAAACGGCTGCAAGTCTGGGATGAGCAAGTCTTTCCGGGAGGCCGTGATCCGCAGGAAATCCTTGAACAGCTGCAGCAGGCACCGCGATCCCTCGTGATCCACGGAAACTATCTCAGCAGCCAGCACATCAGCTGGCTGGCCCGGCAGCCCCAAATAACGGTGGTTTATTGCCCCAGGACTCATGACTTGTTTCAGCATCCGCCGCATCCCTTTCGCAGAATGCAACAGGCCGGCGTCTCGGTTGTCCTCGGCACCGATGGACGCTCAACAAATCCTGACCTGAATATTCTGCACGATCTGCAGCACGTGCTGAATCTAAATCCGGACCTGTCCTGCCCGGACGTGCTGGGAATGGTCACCACCACCGCTGCAGCCGCACTCGGCTTGCCGGAACTCTCACAACCTGTAGCACCGGGACGACCGCTGCGTGCTACCATGCTGCATCTGCCAGCCGGTCGGGATGGTTTGTCCGCAGTGTTTCAACATGCCTCAGCGGCGACCCGCCTCGACATTCCGGCACATTCAACAGACCTGTGACGATTGAGTGCGAGTCCCCGTGCGCTGCCGTCGAACAGGTCATCGCTCAAACTGGAAACACGCCAACGAACAAAACGCCTCTCGCTCGTCGCTCGCAAAACACCTGCTCCGCTGTAAAACTTCTGCAGCAATTACTCCTCTGCACTGAAAGCCCGGCTGACTTCATATGCATCATCCAGACGCAGAAGCGGCGGTGATCTCAAAGTCATTGCCCTCCGGAATAAAACTGGTCATCATCGGCAGCACTTCGTTCTGGGGCCATGACAGCGCCAAACTCTGTCGTGGACTGGCACACGAACTCGCTCAACTGCAGTCTCTGGTCGTTGTAACAGGCGGGATGGATGGCGTGCAGGCGGAATTCAGCCACGCATACGTGCAGGCTCGTCGTGCCGCCACGTTCCCGGAACATCTCTTCCAGCTTCTGCCACGCGGCATGGAAGCCTGTTCCGTCGGAGTAACTCTGGTGGCCGGAAATGATTTGTGGGAACGTCGCGAAATTCTGGGACGAGTGGGCGATGTCTGCCTGATCGTGGAAGGCGGTCCCGGGACCGAGCACGAGGCGCAGGTCGCCACAGCGCACGGTATTCCACTCATTCCACTCGCGCGCACCGGTGGCTGCGCGCAGGACCTATACTCAGAAATCGCTCGGCCGGCAGTCGCCACACCATCCGACTGGGCTCTGCTGAACGATCGCAGCGCATCACATGCAGATGTCGTCCAGACCGTCAGAAACCTGCTGCTGAATCTTCACCGCAGTAATGCCTGAATTGCTGCGAAATCCGACTTCAGCGAACGATAAAGCTGCTGATACACCGGAAATGCTGCATTGTAGGTCTTCAGTGCTGCAGCTTTGGGTTTTGTTCGAGTCACCACGGAGATGGTGGCACGACAAGCTTCTTCCACCGACTTATAAGCGCCAGTACCCGCTGCCGCCAGCAAAGCTACGCCGTAGGCCGGCCCTTCAGACGCATTGATCGTGACCACCTGCTGACCATAAATGTCAGCCTGCATCTGACGCCAGAATGGACTGCGAGCACCACCGCCGGACAGACGAATCTCCTGCACCGGGATGTTCATGCCTTTGGCAATCTCCAAAGAATCACGCATCGCATAGGTGGCTCCTTCCATGACCGCACGAGCCAGATGCGACTTGCTGTGCCGCAGGCTCAGACCAATCCAGCTGCCGCGGGCATGCGGATCGGCGTGCGGAGTCCGCTCACCAGTCAGATACGGCAGGAAAAACAAGCCTTCACTGCCGGCCGGGGCTGTCGCCGCCTCGCCTGTAATCAACTCGTAGGGATCAATCTTCTGCTTCTTCGCCCGCTGCACTTCGTCCTGACACAATTGATTGCGGAACCACTGCAGACTGCCACCAGCAGACAGCACACAGCCCATCACATGCCACTTGCCGCGCACCGCATGGCAAAATGTATGCAGACGACCTTCCGGATCTACCTGCACCTCGTCACTGTGCGCGAATACCACACCACTGGTGCCCATCGTCGCAGACACCACCCCGCGCCCCACAATCCCATTGCCAATTGCACTGGCCGCCTGGTCACCGCCTCCACCCACCACCGGAATGCCGGCCCGCAGACCCAGCTGCTTTGCCGCAGATTCCGTCAGGACTCCCGTCACGTCCTCGCTCTCATACACCTTCGGCAACAAACTGCTGCTCAGATCCAGTTTCTGCAACAGCTCGGTCGACCAGCAGCGGTGCACTACGTCCAGCAACAGCGTACCAGATGCATCACTGACCTCAGTGGCAAATTCCCCGGTCAGACAGAAACGCACATAATCCTTGGGCAACAGCACCTGCACCGTACGATCAAAGTTGCGTTTTTCATGATTTCGCAGCCACAGAATCTTGGGAGCTGTAAACCCGGTCAGAGCCGGATTGGCCACCATGCGAATCAGCTCGGCTCGACCTCCAGCTCGACTCTCAATTTCCGCACACTCAGCCACCGTCCGCTGATCGTTCCACAGCAGAGCCGGTCGGATCACCTGATGCTTCCTGTCCAGAAACACGCTGCCATGCATCTGCCCGCTAAGACCTATGCCGCCAATATCCGCAGGCTTCAGTTTTGCCTGCCGCAGCACCTTCCTGACTGAGTCCACAACGGCCTGCCACCAGTCGGCCGGACTCTGCTCCGACCAGCCGGGCTTCGGATTGCTCAGCGGATATTCCGCCATCGCCGATCCCAGAATTTCACCGTCTTCACGCATCGCCAGCGTCTTGGTGCCACTCGTTCCAATATCAACTCCAAGATAAACCGGCATGAGAACAGCTCCAGGGAATAGTCAGGCAGAAAACAAGGCCCCGTATTCTGCAGCAGATGGATGTGTTCTGTAAAGCCCGCCGTCAGCAACAGGCCCAGTTCCCCTCAGGAACGGAATGGCATCAACTCAAATGGCCCGCCACTCGATTCAGCTGCTGCCACAGCTGCTCGCTGTCGGCACACACAGTCACCAGACTGCGACAGCGCTGCGACAGGAAACCATGAGCCACCATGTCGTCCATCAGCCGCACCAGACCATCATACAGACCAGCCACGTTCAACAGCAGCACCGGACGCTCGTGCAGCTCCAGCTGAGCCCATGTAACTGCCTCAAAAAACTCTTCCATGGTCCCGAAACCACCCGGCAGTATCACATACACGTCCGCCAGAGAATGCATCAGCGACTTGCGAGCATGCATATCGGCCGTGATCCGCATGTCAGCCACCCCGGAATGCATCAGCTCCGGACGCGCCAAATGCTCCGTAATCACACCCGTCACCCGACCACCACCCTGCAGCACAGACTCGGCCAGCAGACCCATGATCCCCGTACTGCCACCACCATAAATCAGCGGATAGCCGGAACGCGCCAAAGATCGCCCCAGCTCCTCCGCCGCCTCGGCATACTCAGGACGATCACCGCTCTTCGATCCACAAAACACACAGACGGCTGGCATTGTTCGTTTTCGTCTATCGGTTAAGGCAGAAAATCACGGCTTCCCCGACACCGCAGAAACCGGCTGGGAATTCAGCGGGCCTGCTGAGCACTTGCGGCGTCCTCAATCGCATCCCGCACCCTGCGATACACCTCCCGGACATCCGACTGCACATCTATAAACGGCATTGCTCCGTGCAACCGGGAACCAGACATCATCGCGGTCTGCCGGAACATGGCATTCGAAATCGGAGCAGACATCGCCAGCGGGCCAAAGCTGAGCACTCCGGAACCATCAGAACGCTCCTCAAGCGAAACAGGCCCGAGGTCCGTCAAAGCATGTCTTTGCACAGTCCGACGACCGCTGACTGTTATCCACAGCAGACTGCGATCCGTCAGCCCGTAATACGTACAGGCTCGCCGCCGCGCATCAAAATAAAAACGACCGACCATCATGTACAGACCGACCAGCACAAACGGGATGCCCCAGAGCTTAAAAAAAATCGGTGCATCCATGGCAAAAGCAGCCACCTCCCACGCAATCGCAAACCCGCCCCAGATCAGGCTGAATGGCACGAAAAAAAAATCAAACACCTGAAATCGCCAGCCCTGCCGAGGCTGTCCGGCCCACAAAAATCGTTCGCCCGGATCCAGCTCCGCTCGAACCTCGTCCTCCGCTGAACTCCAGCCCATCGACATGGCAAACAGCCCCCCCAAACCCCGAACACAACAAAATGTCAGCAGCCAGCCACGTCAGCGATAAAACCAAAACAAGCCCCCGTCCCCCAAAACCACCGCCCACTGACCACTTCCCTTAGCGGCCTCGCGTGACACCAACACTCCGCAGAGCCCCCGCAGGCCCCGCACCCGCGGACTCCCGTCCGCGGCTCGCCAAACCGAACACCGAACACCGAACACCGAACACTAATCACTGCCCACTAATCACTGCCCACTGACCGGTCCCGGCAACGCTGCAGGGTTGCCAGCTGCCGGCAGGCCGGGTATCCCCGACGCACCAGAGCCCGCACCGACCGCTCCCGGTCCACCCGGACCGCCCGGACCGCCCGGAGCACCTGCAGCAGGCTGAGCCGGCGGACGAGGCTCACCAGGAAAATCAAACTCCTCCCACGGATTAAACGACATCGGTTCCAGCACCTGCTGGGAATTGGGATCGACCATCGAGTAATACACGAGTGCCAGACCGCGAGCTCGCGTCTCACCAAATTCCGTCACAATCCGACGCAGTAGCGCCTTTGCACCCTCCAGATCTGCCGCCTCCAGCTTCACAATCGCCTGCATCAGCGCCAAATCGGACAACGGTTCATTCGAACCATTGATCTGCTGAGCCAAAAAGGTGGCATGCCGGAACGGCCACACAGCCAGTGGTGCGTTGACCTGATAATTGCTGTCCGCCACCAGCGGCAACGAGTAAATCGGCAGCGAATACACAGCCGACTTCGACAGCTCTCGCTCAATGTCACCCATCTGCAATCCCCAGGTTTCCGTGGCCGTCGTGTAGTCGCAGACACCAAGCTGGCTGATCGCCAGCGGCAGCTGCCACTCCGTACCAAAGAAAATCTCCGGCTGCTTCGATGCCTGCTCACTGATGCCCAGCAGCAGCAAATAAGCCTCCTCCATTTCACCCGTCTCCAGCAGCAGCTGACCCAGCAGCACAACACCCATCGGCAGCTTCCGAATCATGGCGTTGTTCTCCTGCAGCACGTTGAGCGCCCTGCGAGGCCTTCCGGAACGATTGGCCACGGCCGCCGACATAATCACTTCCCGCGCCTCTTCTGCGTCAGCCATCTCAGGCTCCAAAGCCTGATCCTTGCCGCCGGCAGCCGCTGCCTGCTGCTTCATCGCTTCAGCATTCGCAGCAATCTGCCGCTCAATTTCCTTGTCCAGCTGACTGTCAGACTCCGTAATCATGTCCTCCAGTTCGCGACGCTGAGCGTAACACTGAGTCCGAAATTCTTCGAACTTTTCCCGCTGCGACGGCAGCACCGTCGTCGTCTCTGCCAGCGCCAGCCACTTGTCCAATGCCTCCAGCAGCAAATCCTGACGCTGCATCAGCTGATAACTGTTCATCAGACCCTCCCAGGCCTGAATCCAGTTTGGATTGGTCTTCACCGCCTGACGAAATGCGGCCACTGCCTGGAAATACCGAGTCTGTCGCAGCCGCGCACTGGGATCTGTCCCGCTGACCAGCACCTCCAGATTGCTCAGCCGGACATACGCCTGACCCAGCATCACCCACGCCTCAGTCTCGTCCGGATTCCCCTGCAGCGACAGGTTCAAATTGCGAATCGCCAAAGTCAGCAGCGCGATGCTGTTGGCCGCTGCCTGCAGATTCTCCGGATTTGGGTTGGCGAGCGCCATATAGTGCTGCGCCTGCCGCCGCTCAGCAGAAGTCGCCGAACGCTGTCGATAAATGTAGCGTTCGTAAAAGCCCTGCGGTCGAGCGAAGATGCGGACTTCCTTCATGTCCTGCTTCGCGTCCACAAATGCCTTCTGGATGAAGTTCGGCATTTTCGCAGCAACTGTTTCCGGAGCAGCCTGGCCGGAAACTCGCTCCAGCAGCGCCGCCGAGGCCTCAATGCTGACCGGAACAAACTCACCGCTGGCCGTCAAAGTCAGCATCGACTCGTAGTCCGGCGAACCCGGCGGAGCAAGACGGATCATGAAATGAGTTACACCGTACAGCGTCAGAGTCTCTTTCGCCGCCGCAATATTCTTCTGCTGATCGGCCTGCAGCCGCTCCTTCTCTTTCGGGTCCGAAGATTCGGTAGATGCCGGCGGACGCAGCAAAGACCTGCGCACATTGTCATGCTGATCAAACAGCGGAAACTGAGCCGAACTGAAAGGCAACACTCGACTGTCAATGAAACTCTTTCGTCCGTTCCAGATCAGCATGTCGCCCTGATCCACTCGCGTGTGCAGCACTCGCGCACCCGCATCCAAAGACTCCAGCTGCTTCGACACAGTCTCCAGCGTAATGCGAGTCTCCGGGTCAAAACCGAAACCCAGCGGCGCTGCACCCGGCAGACGCGAAGTGGCCACCGCAAAACCCATCAAAGTCATCGCCAGCACCGTCGCCGCACGACCACCTCGAGAAAACAGCAGTTCAGATGAGTCCACCGAGTAGGTCAGAGAAAAGCTGCGACGATACCAGTCCTGCGCACTAACGCCCGCTGCCGCAGCAGCCACCAGCGCCGCAGCAGGCAGCTCGTGCGCCTTCAGCACACACAGGAATGCCAGGCCCCAGAACATCATCACAAAACCAGCCTCCCGGGCTCCGCGAGCACCCGTGCCGACAAACGGCAGCAACACCATCCGCAGAAATCCTCGAATCGCCGTGCCAACAGCACCGCGGCCACCAGCATCCGCCTGCTCTGATCCCACTGACAATGCCAGCGTCGCACCCGCAAACAGCAACACCACCAGAGCCGCCACATGCGTATGATCAAACAGGGACACAGCACCAGGAGCCAGCGCCGAATAATAATCCACACGGTTGTCAAACTGAGAAGCTGCCAGCTCCGGTCGCAGACTCTTCTGCAGCTGCATCGCCGGATACTCACGAGTATACTGAGTCAGAGGTGCCGCCAGAGATGCCACCGGGAACGGATTCACCAGCAAAGCCGCAAAACACAAAGCTGCCGTGGGACCCAGCGGAGCCGGCAGGCGGTCCGGGTTCACACCGGAACGCACCAGCGCCCGGCGATGCCGCGATGAACCAAATACATACAACAAAACGACCAGCGCACCAATCCACGCACGCGAATCAAGATTCGACCACAGCGCCAGCAGAGCCGGCAACTTCCAGTGCAAACCCTCCGCTCGACCCAGCCTGTGAGCCGTCAGCAGATTCAACAAATACGCCAGCAACACCAGCCCGGCCAGCTCATGCGTCGGCACAAAGTCCTGCGAACATGCCACCACCGCAAATGCCGCACACACCGAACTCCACCACGTCGGCATCCCCGGAATCGATATCCGAGTCAGCAGAAAGGCAAACAATCCGGCACCCAGCACCTTCAATGCCGTCAAACCATAATAACCACCCACACTCCACGCCAGACTGACCACATGGTCAAACAGCCAGCCAGTATTCGTGATCGGACGACCGTCCATCGTAAACGACAACGGATCCGTCCCACGCGGCGGCAAAAACCCGTGAGCCCGCATGTAGTCGCCCGAACGAATCAAAACCAGCGGACGAGTATCGCTGATCTGAGTAAATGCCATCAGCACCGACAACAACACCACCGCCCAGCGCAGCATGAAGTCGCCGCGAATCGCCTCCTCCTCAACCAGCTCCGGAGTCAACGGCTCGTCGTCCGGCAGCTCGTCCACCTCCTCACGACGGTCCGGATCATCGAAATCGTCCGAAAACACCGATTTTCGACCCGGAACTCGCGATTCCGGGACTCCCGATCCGCCCACACCGCTCAGATTCTGCTCTGCGTCTGACACAAAAAACTTCCCGGCAGAAAACCAATGTCACGCCCGGCAACGGCCTGCTGCCGCACCAGAACTGCTGCTCTCTACGATAAAAAACAGGCGAATGTTGGAAAATCAGGACTCACCAACACCCGATTCACAGCCCCTTCATCGGGACACCCCAGCATAATCGCTCAATCATCCACCACCAAAATCACCCCAATCCAGGATCCACTGGCAAATTCCGCCCGGTTTTTCGTATTCTGTCGAAACCAGTCACCCCACCATCCCAACACAACACTGCCATTTTGTACAGGCAACAAGCCAATGTCTTCAGTACCTGCCCACCTGCTGCAGACCCTCTCTCAACATCAGCAAACCCGACTGCTGGCCGCTCTCAAACTGCTGCCAGCCGCTGACTGCAACCGACTCGCTGCTCAGCTGGCCGAAGTGGATTTCGACCTGCTGCGATCCGCCTGGCAGTCAGCCGCTCAAAATACCGCTCCGACCACAGCCGTCGATCGCGCCGAACTGGCCGCCGCACCTTCACGAGTCGTCCGGCAGCCGGCCTCCGCTGCCGACCAGCAGGCCTGGGCCACCGCCCGCAACATCGGCCAGCAGGCCCTCGCAGCCGGTACAGTCGCGGTCATCACTGTCGCCGGCGGCCAGGGGACTCGACTGGGCTTCGAACACCCCAAAGGCATGTTCCCCATCGGCCCGGTTTCACAGCGAACGCTGTTTCAGATTTTCGCCGAACAGATCCTGGCCCGGCGACGCAGGCATCAGGCAGAACTGCCCTGGTGCATCATGACCAGCGACGCCACTCACGCCGAAACAGTGGCCTTCTTCCAGCAGCACAACTTTTTTGGCCTGACACCCGACAGCATCCATTTCTTTCAGCAGGGCAGCCTGCCGGCACTCGACGCAGCCACAGGTCAGCTGCTGCTGGCCGCCCCCGGCCAGCTCGCACTTTCACCCGACGGACACGGCGGCCTCGTCACCGCCCTCGCCAAAGCCGGACTGCTCACATGGCTGCAATCCAAAGGCGTGCAGCACCTGTACTACCACCAGGTAGACAATCCCACCGCCATCGTAGCTGACCCGGCCCTGCTGGGCTTTCACATCCAGCGACAGTCCCAGGCCACCACCTGCGTCGTCTGCAAAACTTCACCGGGGGAACGCATGGGAGTCCTGGTGGATCTGCACGGACGCACCGAAATCATCGAGTACAGCGAACTGACCGCCGAACAGGCTGCCCGCTGCGATGACACCGGCCAGTGGATCTTCTGGGCAGGCAATACTGCCATTCACGTCTTCGATCGACCGTTCCTTGAAAGCCTGTGCCAGGCCGGCAACCAGCTGCCACTGCACATTGCCCGCAAACAGGTACCCTGCGTCGACGAACACGGACAGCCACTGCCTGCCGATCCATCCGGTCAGCCCGGCGCCATCAAACTGGAACGCTTCATCTTCGACGCTCTGCCCATGGCAGACCGCACACTCATCGTGGAAGGTGACCGTGCCCGCGAATTCAACCCAGTCAAGAACAAATCGTGCAGCGATTCAGCAGACACCTGCCGCGCAGCACTCAGCCGAATCGCCCGAGAATGGATGCAGGCCGCCGGTCTGCCGGTCGGCCCGCACGACATTCTTGAAATCAGCCCGCTGCAGGCACTGGATGCTGAAGAACTGGCAGCCCGAGCCGTCAGTAGGACCGCGGACGCACAGAACCCTGCACACGCACAGGCAGACCCATGATCCGCAGAAACCCTTCGGCATCCGTCTGATCGTACGATCCACCCTTTTCCATGCTGGCAATGTCCGCCTTGTACAGACTGTAAGGTGACTTGCGACTGCTCACTCGCACGTTGCCCTTGTACAGCGTCAGAGCCACCTCGCCGGTCACCGGCTTCTGACACTCCTTCAGGAACGCCATCAGCGCGTCCATCTTCGCGCAGTACCAGAAACCGTAATACACCATCTCGGCAACCTGCGGGCTGAGTGTGTCACGCAGATGCACAAGGTCACGGTCCAGCGTCATCTGCTCAAGACCCTGATGAGCAGCGTAGAGCAGCGTCATCCCCGGAGCCTCATACACGCCACGGCTCTTCATGCCCACAAACCGGTTTTCCACAATATCAATCCGACCACAGCCGTTGCGACCGCCAATCGCATTCAGCTCTGCCACCAGTGCACCCGGACTAAGCGACACTCCGTTGACCGCCACCGGCACTCCCGCTTCAAACTGAATCGTCACAGTCTCTTCACGATCCGGAGCCTGCTGGGGTGACACCGTCATCCCAAACTCAATGATCGACTGACCGTCCACCTGCGGATCTTCCAGATCACCCGCCTCATAACTGATGTGCAGACAGTTCTCGTCACTGGAATACGGCTTCTTCGCCGTGGCCTTCACCGGAATATTCTTCGCCTCACAGTACTCCAGCATCTCAGTGCGGCCGGGAAACTTGTCACGGAAGCTTTGCATCCGCCATGGAGCAATGATCTTTACGGATGGCTCAAGAGCCTCGGCGGCCAGCTGGAAACGACACTGATCGTTGCCCTTGCCAGTGGCCCCGTGAGCAAATGCCACGGCACCCACCTCACGCGCACGCTGCAGACAGGCTTTGGCGATCAGCGGTCGAGCAATGCTGGTGCCCATCAGATAGATGTTCTCATAGCGAGCCTGCCACTGCAGCACCGGAAACGCAAAGTCACGGCACAGCTCTTCACGCACATCGACCAGCTCTGAAGACTTCGCGCCGATATCGCGAGCCTTCTTCAGGATGGCCTGGCGATCTTCGCAGGGCTGACCAAGATCCACGTACAGACAGTGCACGTCGTAACCTTCGTCCTGCAACCAGCCCACCAGAACCGAAGTATCCAGACCACCACTGTACGCCAGCAACACCGACTTGCCCACCGCGACTTCTCCGCAAAACAGACAGGAAAACATCAGAAAGCACTATGTTACCGCCGGATGGCAATCAATCCAGCGCACAGCAGCGCCAGCGAGGTCTCAGGGAACGGTTTTCGGTTTTCGGCAAGCACCGTGATCAGACATCGCCCGCTCAGAACTGACTGTTCACCCCGTCCGACCACGGCTCAATCGCCTCCTGCAGCAACTCCTGGTCCAGGATCTCGTGCGCCATCAGCTGCTCCGCAATCGCACAGATCGCCTCCCAGTGAAACGACTCCGAAAATCGCTGATAAAGATCAATCGTCGTCTGCTCCAGCACCGCCAGACGCCGCTGCCGCTCAGACACAAAATCGATCGCCTCCAATGCCGCTCGCCAGTCATGAGACCACTCGGCCACACCAGCCGGATGAAACGGACGACCCGAATACAGCATCTCCGCCACCGGCCCCGCCAGCGATACCCGACATAACGCCACGGCCAGACGCTTCCCCGCAAACCGACGACGACTCCAGTGAATCACCGTGTCCCCAAACCGCCGCGGACCATCGTCGTTATCAGGAGCAATCGACAGGGAATGCACCTTCGCTCCCACCACCAGCGCCGCCCACGCATGACCTGCCTCATGCCACGCCGTCAGTTCCTCAGGTGTCTCTCGCAAAACAACACCTCAGTGGTCAGTGGTCAGTGGGCGAGCCGCGCACAGAAGTCCGCGGGTGCCTGTTTCCGTAGCTCGGGCTTTCCAGCCCGAGCACACCCCCCCGACACCCCCCGAGCACCGCGCCACGAACTGTGTCGCCCCACAACACTCCCACGCCCTCATGCTCAGCACTCTTTTCAGCCCGCACACGCTGCTGACGCCGGAGTCGCCGCTCAGTATCGGCCCAGTCACCACCAGCCTGCCAAACAGAACCCCGTCACTTCTCCGCCTGAGTCTCGTTCTCTTTCTTCGCGGCTGATCGCGAACGTGACTTCTTCTTCACCACCGCCGGCAGCTTTTCACCTTCCGGCACGAACTTCATCGAGACGGAATTCACGCAGTGACGAGTATTCTTTGCCGTCATGCCCTCGCCATAAAACACATGCCCCAGGTGACCACCGCAGTTCTCACAGGTGATCTCAACACGATACCCGTCTGCATCCCGTGACTTTTTCACCGCCCCCTTGATCTCATCGTCAAAGCTGGGCCAGCCACAGTGACTTTCAAACTTCGTTTTGGCTTCGTACAGCGGAGCATTGCAGCGGCGACAGATGTAGGTACCCGGGTCCTTGAGATCCGTGTACTCGCCCGTGAATGCCCGCTCTGTTCCCTTCCTCAAAATCACCCACGATTCAAATTCACTGAGCTTGTTGTATTCGCTGGGAGCATCCGGGGAATCTTCGGTCACAGCTTTGCCCTTTGACTTCTTTGCAGCAGCTTTGGCAGGTTCCTGTTTCGACGACTTGTCCGCTTCGTCGGCAGCAGGCCCCTCGGCAGCCGGTTTCTTGCCGGCCCCCGCAGGCTCATCCGCAGCGACAGCCTGCGGCAGCACAGACTGACCGGCTTCCATGCAGCCGGCCGCAGCACAGCCACAAACAGTGGCCAGCCAGGAAGAGCGAGTCATTGCAGTTTGAGCCATTTGGGTGTCTCCGACGACAGCCGAAATCTGAATTGACAAAAAGACCATTCAGCAGAGGACCGGATTCATTGTCAGTCAACTGCTGAAGGCCTTCGATTCATTCCTTGTGCGTCAGACCAGCGTCAGTGCTTCAGCGGAGTCAACAGGACGGAAGCCGTCTTGCCGTTCTCCATCTTAGGCTGCTGCTCGACCGAGGCAATATCTTCCAGCATCTTCACGATTTCCTGCAGCATCTCCATGCCGCGTTCATGGTGCGCGTTTTCACGCCCCTTGAACATCACATTGATCTTCACTTTGTCCTTCCGCGACAGGAAGTCCCGCGCCTGACGGACCTTCACCTCAATGTCGTGCTGCCCCGTCTTGGCTCGCAGTCGCAGCTGCTTAAGCTGAGTCTTGTGCTGCTTCGGACCGCCCGACTTCTTCGTGCGTTCGTACAAAACCTTGCCGTAGTTCATGATTCGGCAAACGGGCGGTCGCGCATCCGGACTGACTTCCACAAGGTCCAGGCCATCATCCTGAGCCATGCGCAGAGCAATCGCGGTATCCATTTCCCCCAGCATCTCCCCGGTGGCACTGACCACGCGAATCGGAGAAATCCGGATTCGCTCGTTCATGCGGGGCAGATTTGACTGAGGAGCCGGTGTCGGACGAGTTCGTTTAATGGGTGGCCTCCATCGGGAACAGAAAATTCAGCTGACCGCGCGGTCAGCAGGGCTGGTGCAGAGAAATCTATGCAAATCGACCTTTCTCCGCCGATCATCACCGAAATTTGCCAGAATCAACCGCAAATTACAAACCTTTTCCTGCAGCCAGACAGTTTTGTTCTCGGATTCACCGGAAATCACAAAGCCAGGGACCCGGAAATCACCCCGTTTTTTGTCCCGTATTTTCACCGCGTTCAGCGTATTTCCCCTTGCCGACACCGTTTTTCACCCGGTTTCTGCCGAAAAATACCCCAGAAATCCGCTCCTCGTTACTCTCACTACCCCCTTTCCCCGGCGTTGCCATGGCCCAGCCCAGTGCTCCTGACTGTGTAAAAGTTCAGCCTTCAGCCCGCAGAGCCCGTCGCTGGCTGCTGAGCCTGCTGCCGGGACTCTGCGCCGCCCTGCTGGCCTCGCTCACTCCCGCCATCGCACAGACTCCCGTCACCTTGTCACTGCAGGCGGGATTCGCCGGGCACGGCCGAGTCGGTTCATGGCTGCCCGTCCGCCTGCAGCTCACCAGCCTGCCGCCCAACACCGCCTTCCACCTGACCATCCAGGCGCCCGATGCTCGCGGTGACGTCTGCGAAAGTTCCGTTGCCGCCGTCCAGTCGGATGCCAACGGAACCGCCGATGTCCAGTGCGTCTTCAGCACCGGTCGACTCGATGGTCGCATCCAGCTGGAATTGCAGGATGACAACGGGCAGACTGTCTGGAAGCACAGCATCGACTGCCGCGAAGGCTCGTTGAACCGCACCTCAGACTCCACCCCCGCCATCTGCACTCAGTTGCTGCTGCACAGGCACCCGCCAGTTCCCGTGCTGGCTGTCGGTCCCGTCGCCGGTCTGCAGGAAATGGCCACAGAACGCTCGAACACCAGCGGCCGACAGCCCGTCCTGCTGCTCAGTGCAGACCAGACGCAGCAGCTGCCATCCCTCGTCCGTGGTCTCGACAGCCTCGAAGTGCTCGTCCTCGCCTCTGACTTCAGCATCACCGAACAGCAGCTCGCTGCCATCCGCAGCTGGGTGCTCAGCGGCGGTCACCTGGTGGTCAGCTGCGGAGCAAAAGCGCCCGAGCTGCTGCAGTCACCGCTGGGACAATGGCTGCAGCCGGTCTTTGAAATCCCCTCCGAAAACAGCACGTACGAAACACTCGACCTGACAGCCGTGCAGAACTTTCTGCTGGGCGCCACCGCACTGCAGACCAATCGCAATCCCGTCACCTGCCTCCGCATGCCCTCCCGCCAGCCCCGAATCGTGGCCCAGGCACTCAGTGAACCGGTTATTTCTCGAGCTGTAGCGGGGGCCGGAGTCATCACGTTAGTCGCCGTTGACATCAATGCCCGCCCCATGGACAAATGGCTGTCACTGCCCCAGTTCCTCGACATCCTGCTGTTCGGCCGGGATGAAGGTGCAGCAGAGCGAGCCCAGCGCGGATCGCGAATCTCGTCCATCGGTATCTCCGACCTCTCCACTCAGCTCGCCGCTGCCACAGATGCCGTGCCACCCGAGCAGCGCTGGTCCACCTGGGATGCCATGCTGCTGATCGTGGTACTGCTCGCACTCATCGGACCGCTCGACTGGTTTCTCGTCGTCCGCACACTCAAATCCCCCAGACTCACCTGGGCCACCTTCCCGCTGATCATCGGCAGCGCCTGCCTGCTGATCGCTGCCGCTGCAGCACCCTCGGCCTCACCCAACGTGTCCCGCAGTGTCAGCCTGCTGGATGCCGCCATGGATCACCGCGGACAGTCGCTGCGAGTCCGCACGTGGGCCAGCCTGTCCACAACAGAATCCCAGTACGCCGCAGTCAGCCTGCCAGCTGCCGCGACGCTGCAGACACTGCTGCCCCCAAATGCCGAAAACGTGACCAGCTGGAGCGGACGAGCCGAAGATATCTACGGCGGAATGTACCGCTCAGGTGGCGCCGGGCTCGGACAAATGATCAGCCGCCGCTCAGACACCGCGCCGTCACACTTCACCGCCATGCCGTTGCTGGCCGGCGGTTCCAGCAGCCTGCAGACAGAGATCCGTACCGACGCACCCGCCGTTTCTCTGCTCGATTCGCAGCTGACACTGCCCTCCAGCGACCTCCTCGAAGGCCAGTTCCAGCACCACCTGCCATTCGCCATCCGCGACTGGGCCGTGTTCTGCGGCAATCGAGCCTATGTGCCATCCGACAAAGCCAGCGACACCGAACGCATCCTGCAGCCCAACAGCCCCTGGTCCCGCCACCGCGGCAATGTCCGCATCGCTGAACTCAGGGATTTCCTGCGCGGAGTCCGACTGGTGGAAAATCCAAACGCTGTCCGCGACATCAACAAATCATCCAGCTCACAGGTCTCACGCCCATGGGACGTGTCCATCCGCAATCCACTCGACATTCTGCTGATGACATCCCTCTACCAGTCCGCCGGCGGTTCACTGTTCGTCAAACTGCAGAACGACAGCCTGCGACGTGATGAAGTCAGCGACATGGTGGACCTGAACGGAGCCATGCTGATCGGCTGGGCCGATGCCGAACTCAACACCGTACAACTGAACGACACCGCCGTTCCGCCCGGAATCCCGGCGAAGACAATCGTCAGACTGTTCCTGCCCGTACGCCGCGACACCGCCACCTCCGGCAGCCAGGAAGCCGATCCCAAAGCGCCCTGATCACAGCCCGCAACCCGCCAGACTCAGCGCAGCCCCGCCGCCGCTCACAAAGTGGTGTGTCCCCGCCATCGCAAAGTGGTGTGTCCCCGCCGCCTCCTCCCCGTCGCCTCCCCCATCGCCAAAGTGGTGTGTCCCCGCCGCCGCAAAGTGGTGTGTCCCCGCCGCCTTTCTCACGCGAAGACGCGAAGACGCGAAGGAAAACGCATGACGGGTTTGCAGTACCGGCTTCAGCCGGCAAGCCTTCCCGTCAGAGCGATCTTGCCCCACTTGCAGCTCGCTCGCATCCACTGAACGCCACTCCGCAACCTCGGGAGAGCGAGGCTCCCGCCGAGCTGCCCCATGCTGCCCGATGCCGCCCCATGCCGCCCCATGCCGCCCGATGCTGCCCGATGCCGCGCCGCCCCCGCGCCTTGCACCGCTGCCTGTGTCCTGCGCCGCATCGCGACAACACGCTATGCTCGCAGCCGCGATGCCGCCAGGAAAACCGCACGACCGGCTCATGAACCGCTGATATGCGGACGCGCCTAAAGCCCCCTCCCCGTAGCTCGAGCTTTCCAGCCCGAGCCCGCTGACTTACCCGCTAGTCGTTCAGACCCCACACGCGATCCCAGCGGACAAAACCCTCAATCGCCTGATAC
>JBJTPZ010000668.1:0-4481 GCA_046075365.1 Planctomycetaceae bacterium | reverse complement strand
CTGCTGGCGGATCGTGGCTATCGTTTTGATATGGGTCCGACGATTCTGACATTACCATCGGTGCTGCGGCGAGTGTTTGAGGAGGCTGGTCGTCGTCTGGAGGACTATCTGACGATGATCCGTCTGGATCCGCAGTGGCGTTGCTTCTTTGAGGATGGCTCGCAGTTTGACCTTGTGGAATCGCTGCCAGAAATGCAGCAGCTGTTGCGCGAGTTTACTGGCGGCGATGAAACAGGTCGCGGTTATGAAAAATTCATGTCGATTTCGCGTCAACTGGACGATGTGTCGCAGCGATTTTTCTTTTGGAAGAGTGTGGGCGGGATTGCTGACACGATGAATGTGCGGCAGTCGATGTCACTGGGTGTCCTGAAGGACCTTCTGAGTCTGCGTTTTGGGCGCACGGTTGCGGGCCTTGTGCGGTCCCACATTCCGGACTCGCGGATTGCCCAGATGATGGATCATTTTACTCAGTATGTGGGGTCATCTCCTGAGCAGTCACCGGCGGTGCTGTGCGGGATTGCTCACATGCAGACCAACGAAGGGATCTGGTACCCTCTCGGGGGGACTCGTGCCGTACCCGAGGCACTGACTCGACTGGCGCAGGAACTTGGGGTGCGGTGTGTGACTGGTCATCAGGTGCGTTCGGTAGATACGGAGCATGGTCGTGCGGTCGGGGTGACTCTGGATAACGGCGAAGTGCTGCGTTCGCAGGTGGTGGTATCAAATTCGGACTGTGTTCGCACGTGTGAAGAGCTGCTGCCGCGGGAGACGGGGCAGAAGCTGCTGTCGAAGCGCAGCTTTGAGGCTGCGTGTTCGGGAGTTGTGCTGTATTTGGGTCTGAAGCGTCGATACGATCATTTGCTGCATCACAATTTTGTGTTTAGTCAGGATCCGCACGAGGAGTTTCGGCAGATTTATTCTGTCGGAGAACCGGCTGCTGACCCGACCTGTTATGTGTGTGCGCCATCTCTGTCGGGTGACCGCGTGGCTCCGGGTGATGGTGAAGCACTTTATGTGCTGGTGCATACGCCGTATTTGCGGCCGCACCATGACTGGACGAAGATGCTGCCTGGTTATCGGCAGGTGATTATCGACAAGCTGAAGCGTACGGCCGGCATGGGTGACATTGAGGATCGGATTGAGGTCGAGCACTCTTTGACACCGGCTGGTATCAATCAGCGTTATCATGTGCTGAACGGAGCAATTTACGGGTTGGCCAGTCACGGGCGTTTTATGGGGGCGTTCAAGCCGGGCAATCGAGTGCGAGAGTTGCCTGGTCTGTATCTGGCTGGCGGCTCAGCGCACCCGGGTCCTGGCATGCCGATGGTGATGATGTCGGGCTGGATTGCGGCGGATTCGGTGGATGCGGATCTGAATGGTGGCCATACGGGGACTCGTCGGGATGCTTCGCGGAGGGCGGCGTGAGCGGTCCGGATTCCGGATTGCTGTCGCGTGTTTTGACGTGGGGATTTCGCCGTTATGTGAGGCGATTTGTCCGGTCGAACTTTAATGCGACTCGGGTTGTGGGGCAGGAGTCTCTGCTGCAGGTTGGTGAGCAGCCACTGGTGGTGTATGTGAACCATCCCGGCTGGTGGGATCCGATGGCGGCGGTGCTGCTGACGGACATGCTGGTGTCTGCGCGGAAGTTTGCTGCTCCGATGGACGCCGATGCATTACAGCGGTATCCGGTTTTGGAGCGACTTGGTTTTTTTGGTGTATCGCGTGAGTCGATTTCCGGGGCGCGGGAGTTTCTGCGGCACGCTCGCAGTGTTCTGCAGGATTCGCGAGCGGCCCTTTGGATGACTCCAGCCGGGCAGTTCCATGATGTGCGGCAGTCACTGCCTTTTCAGCCCGGGCTGGCTCATCTTGTGGATCGTTCGTTTGGTGGTGCAGTGTTGCCGTTAGCTCTGGAGTATCCGTTTTGGAATGAGCGTCGACCGGAGTTGCTGGCTGCTTTTGGTTCGGTTGTGGATTGTTCGAAGTTGTCGGAGGACCGTGAGGAGCGAACCGGGCAGCTGGAATCTGGTTTACGGGAGGTTCAGGACCGGCTGAGGCAGCTGGCGATTGCGCGGGATCCCGGTGCCTTCACGACGTTGCTGGATGGCAGTGCCGGGATTGGCGGCTGGTATGATATCTGGCGTCGCATGGCGTTTTGGCGACGGGGGCAGAGATTTTCCGGGCGGCACGAGGAGCGGGCAGATGGCTGAGTGGTCTGCGGTTGTCGTCTGGGGCAGCTGTGGCGCGGCCTGTTTTGCGATGCTGCAGTTTTTCGTCAGTGTGCTGATGTTTCGCAGGGCTCCTTGCGTGCGGGATTTGGTTAGCGCGAAGCTGGCAGTGGACAGTGTTGAGCCTGAGGTTTCCGTATTGATTCCGGCTCGCAACGAGTCTGCTCGAATTGGGCGGCTGCTGAAATCGGTATTGTTGAGTCGTGGAGTCCGTCTGGAGGTGTGTGTCCTGGACGACGACAGTACAGACGGGACAGCAGAGATTGTGCAGGGTTTTGCGGCTGCTGATTCGCGTGTGCGGTTGCTGCGCGGGGAGCGGATGCCGGAGGGCTGGAATGGCAAGCAGCATGCCTGCTGGCAGTTGTCGATGGCAGCTCGCACTGGGGAGCTGATTTTTTTGGATGCGGATGTGGAGTTGTCGAGTGATGCGTTGCTGCGGACTGTGCTGCTGCGGCGGAGGCTGGGAGTGTCTCTGCTGAGCGGGTTTCCGCGACAGCTGACCGGATCATTGGGAGAGTCTTTGTTGATTCCCCTGATTCACGTGATTTTGTTGTGTTTTCTGCCATTTCCGCTGATGCGATGGAGTCGCATGCCGGGGGCATCTGCTGGCTGTGGGCAGTTCTTTGCGGCGGATCGAGCGGGGTATGAGCGCACGGGTGGTCACAGTGGGATTCGGAATTCGCGGCATGACGGAGTGATGCTGCCGCGGTTGTATCGAAATGCCGGGCTGTCGACGGATCTTTTTGATGCGTCTGATCTTGCGACGTGCCGGATGTATCACTCGCTGGGCGAGACGTGGCTGGGATTGCTGAAAAACGCGACGGAAGGGTTTGCTCGCTGGCCCGTCCTGCCGATGATCACGCTGGTTATGCTGGCGGCATTTGTGATTCCGACGCTGGCGGCTGTCCCGCTGGCTTTGGGTTTGCTGTCTGGGTCGCAGTGGCTGCCGGTGGCAATCGCGCTGGTTTCAGGTTACCTTCCGCGTTTGATCTGTTGCCTGCGGTATGACCGGGCCTGGTTGGGTGCGCTGCTGCATCCGCTGGCAGTGCTGTTGTTTCTGGCGATTCAGTGGCTGGCCTGGGTGAATCAGAAACGCGGTCGAACGGTGCAGTGGCGGCAGCGAAGTTACGAGACTCGGTCTTCATGACTCAGGAACAACGGCCCATTCTGACGCTGCATTCGGTGCGGAAGTCGTACCGTGGCAGGGCTGCGCTGCAGGGGATCTCGCTGCAGCTGTATCCTGGCGAACTACTGGGTTTTTTCGGTCCGAACGGGGCTGGCAAGACCACGATGATCCGTTGTATTTGCGGGCTGCTGAAACCCGACGAGGGGAGCATTTCGCTGCAGATACCGGACGGTTTTCGGGGTTCCAGGTCTTCGCGTCCGGGCCTTGTGCCGCAGAATTTGGCGGTCTACCCGGATCTCACGGTGCAGCAGAATCTGGAGGTTTTTGGGCGACTGGAGGGAGTACGCGGTGCTGATCTGCAGCGGCGCATAGACGAAGTGCTGGACTGGTCTGCCTTACGGGATCGGCGCCGCAGTCTGGCGCGGACACTTTCCGGAGGGATGCAGCGTCGGCTGAATATTGCCTGCAGTGTGCTGCATCGGCCAGCGGTGCTGTTGCTGGATGAACCAACGGTGGGAGTGGATCCCCAAAGTCGCGAGCGAATTTATTCGATGATGCAGGAACTGACAGCGGCTGGAACGGCGGTGCTGCTGACGACGCACCAGCTGGAAGAAGTGGAGACTCGCTGTGATCGAATTGTGGTGATGGATCACGGTCAGATTGTAGCGGACGGTCGATTGCCGCAGCTGGTGGCATCCAGCCTTGGCCTGCCGCACCGAGTGGAGCTGTCATTCCAGCAGCCTTGTGCAGTGGGGTTGCGGGAGTTTGAGTTTGACGAGCAGCGGCTGACGGCTGTTTGTCGTCTGGCGAGTATGCAGCAGTTGCCGGCGGTGCTGGAGGTACTGCAAAGTCTGCCTGAGCCACCGCAGGCCATCAATGTTCGTAGTTTTGGGTTGCAGGATGTGTTTTTGGCGCTGACGGGAAGGAGTTTGCGGGAATGATCCTGACCTTCCTGCGGATCGCATACCTGCGACTGCGAAACAATCCGCTTGAACTGCTGCTGGTGTTTGTGATGCCGGTGCTGTTTTTTAGTATTTTTGCGATGATTTTCAGTCAGGGGATTGCAGCTGGCACTGAGAAGCCGGTGCGTCTGGGGTTGCTGTTGCCTGCTGAAAATGCGGCAGCAGCTG
>JBJTPZ010000667.1:0-2394 GCA_046075365.1 Planctomycetaceae bacterium | reverse complement strand
AGTGATTGTGGCGTCTGTTGCAACTTTAAGGAGTGCTCCGCTGGAGGCGGGGTGTGTAATGGTGACGGTGGATCCGTCATCCATGAGGACGTTGAGCGGGTTGGCATTGAAATCAACGATGGAGGCGTTGGGGATTCCTCCAGTGGCAGATCCGAGAGATTTATTGAGTTCGACAGCGAAGTTTGTGGCTGAGATTGAGAGATCGGGGAGTCCGATGAGTGAGACGGCGTTTCCTGTACCGGCAGCAGCGACCCAGCGTCTTTTGTCAGCCGCATCCTTCGGAACGATTATGGCCATCGCTCCGTCGACACCGGCGACGGAGAGTCCTGTGGCGTCGGAGTTTGATGCCGGTCCGTTGATCCCGGCGAAGACACTGCCATCAACCGAATTCATGACGATGGCCCATGTATCGATTGAGGTGCCGTCATTGAGGGTTGCGGTGTACGGGACTCGCTTAAATGTCAGGCTGCCGGAAATGTTCAGGAAGTCAAAGAGACTGAGGTTCGGTAATTTGGAAAGCTGCAGATATTCTGTGGCTGGGACGCTGAAGCTGAAATTGCTGATATCCGGCACGGCCGGGAGGTCCGGGAGTCCGGGGAAGTTTGGCATCGCAGGCAGCCCGGGGAGCGTCGTAACAGGCTGGGATGCTGCGTAGTTGATGTACGGAACCGGCACACTGAGGGCTGGTACGTCGTATGTGAGATTGACGGTTAGTTCAGGGACGTTTCCATTGAGTTCGGGGACTTTGAATTCGAGAAACGGTTTGAAGCTGATTTCGGGGACGGCGGCGTTGAGTGTGAACCACTTCATGCTGCCCAGTTCGGGAAGCGGGGCTGTTGTCAGATTCCGCATGTTGAGCAACAGGTTGAAGTCGGCCCCTGCGATATCGAATCCGGTGAATTCGGTGTTGTCCCAGGACGAGCCATTGACACCGACGGCTGCGTCGACATCGATACCCCAGAATCGCACAAAGTTTGTAGGAACAATAACGCCGGGGTACTGGGGCAGGCTGACATTCATATCCCCGAATTCGATCCCGAAACGGCCCCGAAGGTTTACAAATCCGGAGATGCCGAATTGTATGAGCGCGGTGGCTCGGAGAATGTTTCCTTTGAAGTCGAGGGTGGACGACTGACCGCCGACGTTGTTGGTCAGCGGCGTGGCAGTGAAGTCAGCGGTGACGGACGCGGGGTTTCCGTTCAGCGTTCCGCCGGCTCGATTCATGGTGAATTCAAGATTGCTGACGGAAGCGGTGACGACATCAACACCCACCAGTGCTGCTTCACTGACGGTGGCTCGAAGTGCGCTCCAGGTGCGTCTGTCTGTACCACTTTGCGTATTTGTGGGTGTGGCGAGTGTGTAGCCGAAGCTCAGATTTGAGAGGCTGACGCCTGTCTGGTCGGAGCTGCCTGGTGCGGCATTAAGGCCTGCGAAGCCTGAGAGCCCTGATCCGCCGATCTGGACGGCTGTAGTCTGGACTGTGCTGCCGTCCGCAAGAGTGATCTGTGCAGGTTTCGTCTGAACTCCGATCGAACCCGTGAGGTAGACTGAATTTTCGGCACTGAAAGTTGCGGTGCCGGAAAAGCGGGATGTGTCCCTGGGCACGCTGAGTGTTCGTGTGGTTCCGCCGACGACAAAGGATTCATTGACATCGATTCCGGTTGTGTTTTTGGTCGCACTGAGGGAACCGGTCAGAGCCACGCCGGAAATTCCTGTAATGCCGGCGGCGCCCGAGGCGTCAACTGCCCACGTGCCTGAGGCATTGATGACTGCGACGAGGTTGCCGCCGGTGAATTGAACGCCGCTGTCGTCTGCCGTGGACTGAGTGCCACTGTTGTTTCCAGCAAAGCCTGTGACACCGCTGGCAGCGATCAGCAGTCGTCGATTTGGCGAGGAGCCGCTGGCTTCGATTGTAAAGGCACCCGACAGGTCTGCAATATTGGTGCCGAGTGTAGCGGAGCCGGTCAGTCGGGTGGAATTGGCAGCATCTGCGTGGCGGACTCGAACCGAGCCGTTGCCCACGCTGATGGTCTCGTCAATCGCCGCTCCGAATCGCTGTGCCTGCAGATCGAGACTTCCGGCGAGGGACAGATCGGACAAACCCAGAGTGGATGCCGTGCCGGTTGCTGTGACTGCGTAGCGCGCTGGCTGACCAGCACTGGCAGCAACTACAACCATTCCCAGCGTGCCGTTGCTGAGCTTTATTCCCTGAGCCTGGTCAGTGCCGGCAGAATTGCCGACAAAGGCCTGCAGGGCGGTCGCACCGACATGCAGTCTGGCAATGTCGTCAGCGACTGTTCTTTTGATTTTGAAATTGCCCGAGGCTTCGGCGAAGCCGGCAATGACACCGGAGACGGTCCCTGCGGCAGTTGCCTGTGAGCCTTCACTGGAGGG
>JBJTPZ010000666.1:0-3684 GCA_046075365.1 Planctomycetaceae bacterium | reverse complement strand
GCTGACGACGAAGGCTTTTGTGGGGATGGTCGCTGTCGCTGGGGTGCTGCATGCTGATCCGAAGGCTGGCGAGACTGGTGAGCCGGCGGATTTTGAGTTTGCCCCGGTGTACACGATGGATGCGGAGCTGGTGGAGGAGGCGTGGACTCCGTTTTAGGCGGTGGGCGGTGGGGGTTTGGGCAGTTGGGGGTGGCTCACGCGAAGCCGCGAAGCCGCGAAGGAAGCCGCAAAGGGCAGTGGTTTGCGGGGGTTTTTCGAGTACGAGTACGAGTACCGTCCGCCAGGGCGGACTGAGTACGAGGTGAGGTTTTGGGGGTTGTGGTTTTTTTGGTTTTTGTGCTCGTGCTTGATTTTGCCTTGAATCGCCGGGGGTTTGCTTCCGGTGGGGGCGTGGCTTTTTCCGTAGCTCGGGCTCTCCAGCCCGAGCACTGTGGTGCAAAGCACTGTCAGTTTTGAGGGCCAGAGTGGGAGATTTCCAGGGTGGATGGCCCCCTCACCCCCGACCCCGCTTTCCCGTTTCACGGGGGCGAGGGGAGGAATAGTGGTCAGTGGGCGGTTTGGCTCACGCGAAGCCGCGAAGCCGCGAAGAAAGCCGCAAAGGGAAGTTGTTAGCGGGTGTTTTTCGAGTACGAGTACGAGTACCGTCCGCCAGGGCGGACTGAGTACGAGTACGAGGTGAGGTTTTGGGGGTGATGTTTCTTTGCGGTTTTTGTGCTCGTGCTTGATTTTGCCTTGAACGGCCGGGGGTTTGCCTGCGGGCGGTTGTCCGGGAGGGGAGTGGTCAGGGGGAGCGGCGGGGGGGGATCTGCCGTGCTGTGGATATCGAGAATTGTTCTGGCTTGCTCTAAACGCCCTTCCTGGGGATGATTATGGTGGCAGAGGAGTACGGGCTGTGTGCCTGATGCCGCGGGATTTTTTGGAAGCGAAGCGATGCCAGTGACTCGAATTGCGACCCTGCTGCGTGACGGGCAGCCGGGCACCACCATTAATGCTCGTGGCTGGGTGAGGACTCGCCGGGATTCCAAAAACGGTTTTTCATTTATCGAGCTCAACGATGGCAGCTGCATGAAGAATCTGCAGATTGTGGTTGAGAGTTCGGTGCCGGGTTATGAGGAGTCGATCCGCAGTGTGACGACGGGTGCGAGTGTATCTGTGGACGGTGTGTTGCAGGAGTCACCTGGGAAGGGGCAGCGGATTGAGCTGCATGCGACAGGTCTGACGGTGCTGGGTGCGGCGGATCCGCAGACCTATCCGCTGCAGAAGAAGGGGCATACGTTTGAGTTTTTGCGTGACATTGCGCATTTGCGTCCTCGAACGAACACCTTTGGCGCGGTGGCTCGGGTGCGTAACCGCATTAGCTGGTCGATTCATTCGTTCTTTCAGAACCGTGGTTTCCTCTACCTGAATACTCCGATTATCACCACTTCGGACTGTGAGGGTGCTGGTGAGATGTTTCAGGTGACGACTTTGGATCTGGCCATGCTGGCTCGCAAGCAGATCGAGTCGATTGACTGGAAGCAGGACTTTTTTGGCAAGCCGGCGTCATTGACGGTGAGCGGGCAGCTGGAGGCGGAGACGTACGCGACGGCGATTGGTGACTGTTACACGTTTGGTCCGACATTTCGCGCCGAGAACAGCAATACGACTCGACATTTGGCTGAGTTCTGGATGGTCGAGCCGGAGATGCCGTTCTACGACCTGGACGATAACATGGCGCTGGCGGAGTCGTTTATTCGAACGATGGTCAGTGATGTGCTGGAGCATTGTGCTGAGGACATGGAGTTTTTCAGTCAGCGGATTGACCCCGCTGTGATGTCTCGTCTGGAGACGATTCGGGCGAAGGATTTCATTCGTCTGCCGTATACGGAGGCGATTGAGATTATCCAGAAGAGTGGCCGGAAGTTTGATTATGCGGTGGAGTGGGGCAGTGATCTGCAGACGGAGCACGAGCGTTTTCTGACTGAGGAGCATTTTGGTCAGCCGGTGATTCTGTTTAATTATCCGAGGACGTTGAAGCCGTTTTACATGCGTTGCAACGACGACGGCAGGACTGTGCGGGCGATGGACGTGCTGGTGCCGGGTGTTGGGGAGATCATTGGTGGCAGTCAGCGTGAGGAGCGTCTGGATGTGCTGGTGCAGCGGATGGGCGAGTGTCATCTGAATCCGGAGGATTACTGGTGGTACACGGATCTGCGGAAATACGGGACTGTGCCGCATGCGGGTTTTGGTCTGGGTCTGGAGCGTGCGGTGCTGTTGATTACGGGGATGACGAACATCCGGGACGTGATTCCATTCCCGCGTACTCCAGGGCACGCCGATTTTTGAAGCTGGCGAGGGGATTTCGCTGGTCATTTCACCCTGAAAACCTGATAATTTCCCAGTCGCGGATGGCCGGCTTGCGGTCTGACGTGGCGGGGTGCAGCCGGAACGGGCGTGTTTTTTCGCGGCTGATTTCTGGTGGGAGGGCTTTCGTGAGTGTGTTGAAGTCTGGTTTTATGCTGCTGGCCTGTGTGATTATGCTGGCGGGCTGTGGTGACGGCGGTGCCGACAAGTACCAGACGTTTCAGCCTGCGGGTCAGGCTGGTGCGGCGATGGCGGCTGTTCCTGAACCTGCGGTGGCTGCTGCCGTCAGTCCTGCCGTTGAGGCTGCTGCGGCGGGTGCTGCAGCGGGGCCAGTGCCTGCGGCGGGGCCAGTGCCTGAAACGGTGCCAGTTGCTGAGGCGGGGCCAGAGCCTGAGGCTGCGGCGAGTCCGTCGGCAGAGCCTGCGGCAGCGGTGTCGGCGGCCTCAGCAGAGGGATCTTCGGCCGCATCGGCCACCATCGTGTCGGCTCAGACGGGGCTTTCGGGTCCGGCAGATCGACCGGTGATTGACAATGGTGTGGCGGGTGAGGTGCGTCAGATTCAGTTGCTGGTGCCGCAGAAGCGTTTTCGTCGTGAGCGGCCCAGTGAGGCGGTGCGTGTCAGTTACGACGACATTGATTTGCTGAAGGTTTTGAACATGGAGCCTGTGCCGGCGGACGCGGTTGGGCATTTTCCTGAGTGGCTGAAGTCACTGGACGGGAAGCTGGTGCGAATTCGTGGTTTTATGTTTCCGACATTTGTGGCGACGGGCCTGACGGAGTTTGCACTGGCGCGGGACAACGGGATTTGCTGTTTCGTGCGTCAGCCGAAGATTTACGATATTATGAACGTGCAGCTGGCGGAAGGCGAAACGACGGATTATATCGCGAACCGTCCGTTTGATGTGGAGGGAATTTTTCGGATTGATCCGGATGCCGACCAGCCTCAGTTGTCACGTTTGTATCGGATTGAGCAGGCGAAGGTGCTGCAGTGAACTCGCGGGTGTCAAGCTGAAAACTGAAAACTGAAAACTGAAAACTGAAAACTGAATACTGAATACTGACAGCTGACAGCTGACAGTCTGCTGTCTGGGGTGACTGGAAAACGAGAGAGAGAGAGTGAGGCGGGTGATGTTGCGAAGAGTGCTGGTGTTGTTGCTGGGTGTAATTCTGTCCGGGGCATGCGGAAGTGTGTCTGCTGCGGTGTTGTGTCCTTTCTGTGATGCTCCGACGCTGGTGATGGCGGAGCAGATTCAGATGTGTGATCATTTGTTGCTGGGAAAGTATTTGGGGGGTGTGAAGTCAACTGAGGTGACTGCGGGGAGCAGTCGGTTTGAGGTGCTT
>JBJTPZ010000665.1:0-1718 GCA_046075365.1 Planctomycetaceae bacterium | reverse complement strand
CAGCAGTTTCCCCACCAGGCAGACAGTTTTCAAGTTCCCGGAGCAGTGAACTGGTTGTGAATGATATTGGCAGGACTGGTGGTGATCAAACCTGCCAGTAACTGCGGTCCAGCGTTCGATAATTGATGGCTTCACTCAGATGAGCCACTTCTATCTGCTCACTGTCTGCCAGGTCCGCGATCGTGCGACCGATCCGCAGAATCTTGTCATGTGCCCTGGCAGACAACCCCATATCCTCCATCGCACTCTTCATCAGCTGCTCAGCATCCGACTGCAGCCTGCAATGACGTCGAATCTGCGGCGGACGCATCTTCCCGTTTACCCGCACATTCTCACCCCGAAATCGCAACTGCTGGCGGCGCCGCGCAGTTATCACGTGCTCCCGCATCTCAGCACTCGATGTGCCTGCCGTCTGGTCCGAAAGTTCTCGAAATGGCACCGGCGGAACTTCAATATGAATATCAATGCGGTCCAGCAAAGGTCCGCTGATACGGCTTAAATATCGTTCGATTTGCTGTGGAGTACAGCAGCAGGCACGTCGCGGATCACCCCGAAAGCCGCACGGACAAGGATTCATCGCTGCCACCAGCATCACATTGGCCGGAAACGTCACGCTGCCCAGAGCCCGCGAAATCGTCACCGTCTGATCCTCCAGCGGCTGTCGCAGCACTTCCAGTGTCCGCCGGTTGAACTCAGGCAGTTCATCCAGAAACAGAATGCCGTTGTGCGCCAGACTGATTTCTCCAGGCTGCGGAATACTGCCGCCCCCCACCAGCCCCGCTTCGCTGATCGTATGGTGCGGCGAACGAAACGGACGCCGCAACAGCAACGGCTGACCAGGTTCAAGCTGAGCCACCGCACTGTAGATTCTGGTTGTCTCCAGACTCTCCTCAGCTTCCAGCTCAGGCAGTATCGTACACAGTCGCTGCGACAGCAGAGTCTTGCCGGTACCAGGTGAACCAATCATCAGAATGTGGTGACAGCCCGCAGCGGCAACCATCGCAGCACGCTTGCCCATCTCCTGCCCCTTCACGTCGACATAGTCAATGTCATAGCGACCATAGTCGTCCCGGGCAGTCTGCCAGCTAAACACCACAGGCTCCAGCAGCAGCTCGCCAGTCAAAAAACCAACCGCCTCCGCCAGCGTTCCTGCCGAAATGACATCAATCCCCTCAACCACGGCCGCTTCTCGAGCATTTGCAGCAGGTACCACAATATGACTGCGCCCTGCATCACGAGCTGCCAGGGCCATCGAAAGCACTCCCCGAACCGGTCGCAGTGAACCGTCCAGAGCCAGCTCGCCCACATACACCACATTCCGCCCAGGCAATTCAGTAATCTGACCGTCAGATGCCAGCAGCCCCAGAGCAATCGGCAGGTCCAGTGAGGCTGCATCCTTGGGGAGATCCGCAGGGGACAGGTTGATCACAACCCGATCAATCGGCCGCGCATAACCACTGTTCACCAGAGCCCGCTCAACGCGAGTCGTACTTTCGCGAACAGCTGCCTCCGCCAGCCCCACAAGTACCGTACGAGGCAAAGCGCTGGGCGAAATGTCCACCTCAACCTCAACAGCCCGAGCTTCAATACCAAACAGCGTGCAGGTCGAAAATCTGGAAAGCATGGCGACAATGACCCTGAAGGAAAACAAACACGCAAACCGGTCAGCTGAATCAACATCAATAAAGATATTCAGCAGCCCACTTGCAATGTTTTCT
>JBJTPZ010000664.1:0-12773 GCA_046075365.1 Planctomycetaceae bacterium | reverse complement strand
GCGACCTGCGTAGATCTCCTGACCGACTTTGATTTGTCGATCAGAGGTGACAGCGAGGCTGGCTGAACCGTCGTGTCGAGTCAGGCTGTAGCCGGTGGTTTCTCCGGCGGCGTTTTGCACCAGATTAACCTGTCCGCCGGAAACGACGAAACCATTGAGATCAACAGCGCCGTCGGAGTCAAGCAAAATCGCTGCTGATGTGTTGTTGGCGGTGATGCCGCCTCCGGGGTAAATCGTGATGCCAGAACCATTTGCGTCACTGCCAGCCGAAATTGAGACACTGGCGGAAGCACGCAGGAAAGTGCCTTTTCTGGCTGGATTTCCGTTGCTGTCTACCGTGTCGGTACCGACGAGGACTCGTCCACCCGCAACGATCTCGATGCTGGAGTCACGTCCGGACCAGGTGTAGTTTTCAGCCAGCAGCTGGCCTGAGTTGCTGAAGGTCTGAACGATGCTGCCACCAGACAGGATATTGGCTGGGATCTCGAGATCGCCGGGGCTTTCAAGTCGGATGGTACTGCCGGTATTGTTACTGCCGAGTCCTGCGGCGTTGAGGCCGCTGGCTGTGGTCATGATCAGGTTTCGGCCGTTGTCGTCGGCGCCCGGAGTGCCGGGTTTCAGGGTGATGGCTGCTGCGGCCTGAATTGGAGCGTCGAGGAAGATCTGTTGTCCGGCGGTGATGCTGACTGAAGATCCGTCACCGGCCCAGGTTATTCCATTGGCACCGATCTGGCCACCGGCGACGATGGGCATGAAGGCATCCACGTCCTTTGAGCCGCGAAGAGTGATGCTGGATCCTGCTGCAGTGGTGTTCAGCACACCGGTAACGCCGAGGCAGATGCTGCTGCCGCGACTGTTGGCAGCCCCAAGATCCGTGCCGTCAAGTTCTATTCCACCGAGAATCTTCAGTGCGTCAGGAACATTTAACGTCGCTTCCGCAAAGACAAAACGGTCGGACTGGACAGTTAGATCGGAGGCTGAGTGGCTTAATGAGATATTGCCCAGCAATACAATGTCGTCGTCCGCCGAAATCACCAGTTCTTCGGCAGCACCCAGTACCGAAATCGTTCCGGTCAGCAGTATGCCGTAGCGATCCTGATTGGCCATATAGTGTGTGGGTGCTGCAGCAAAGATTGTGGCGAATTCAGCGGCGTGGCTCCGACTGCTTTCACCGGCTGTGATGGTCAGGCCACCGCTGGTAGCTACCAGCCCTCCGAGCAGCAATTCATTGGGTGAAGTGATTACGATATCGGAATTCGATCCCGTGACTGTGTACAACGGCGATCCTGCGTTCCACGTCACAGCGACCCCGGCTCGCACAACGCTTCCGGAGGCGAAAGCCAGTTCAGTGCCGGCAGTAAGGTTCAGCGTGGAACTCTCGCCGATCACAGCGATGTCACCATTTGGAAGGACTTCAAACATGGTGCCGGCCGTAAGAACAGGCACTGCGCCAGTTGCTGCAGTGCGTATGGAGCCTCCGATTCGGAATCCCTTGTCAGCAACAACGGACAGTGTTCCGCTCGCTCCTGACTGGACAATTTCGCTTCCTGCATCGGTAATAACACTGTAGTCACCGATGGTGCCAGAGACGGCGACCTCGACGGCCTGCGAGCCGCGAATCCAGCCGCCCAACTGCAGACCGCCACTCGCACTCAGGTCGATTGAGGGGGCCGTAAGACCGGAGTCTGGGGTTGAGCTGTTGGGTGTATGCAGGTTCGTCCGCAGGATCGAAGTCGCGCCGGCATGAATCACCAGTGGATTCAGCGGCACTCTGAAGTCCCCCTCGACAAATAATGTGTCGGTGATTAGTTCAAGCGGATCCTTGATCGACGCGTCGACGAGCCGAGTCTCTCCCGTGGCCTTGATTGTGGTCATGTTGAACGCGTCACCGAGGCGCATGGAGTTGCCAGAACCAGCGCGACCAATGGTGATGGCCGTGAACCCGTCGGCCAGCGCAGCGATGTCGCGAGTTGACAGGTCCAACTTGCGAGGTGCAAACTCAGATGCAACTGGAACGCCTCCGCCAGTTTCCGCCGATGTTCCCAGTCGATACGTCCAGACTGACGAGGCAGCCTGTATATTGAGTGTTCCGGGTGCCTTAATGGTTTCCGGGCCGTCCAGGAAGTCCATGTCATCTGCAGTCAGGCTGATATTTCCGTTCCACGACCGCAGTCCGCCTCGGACTGTCAACTCATGATCACTGCTGGCTGGTGAGGCTTGTAACTGCACGTCAAGCAGGCCGCCTACAGCAATTGCCCATGGATTAAGAGCACCATCAAAGAGCTGGCTGGCCCATGCGGAGGAAATGCTTGCGACCCACGTAATTCCGAAAAAGACATCAGCCAGCGTTGCGTCAAGCTGCACCATGTGGGAATCGTCAGAGGTTGCGGACAGAACAAGCGAGCGATCGTTGCGAATGGTCAGATTTTCTGCGGCTGCCGCTGGTGTGATCAGGGTCAGGGAGTCGGCAGAGATAGTGAGCAATTCATCAGGAACCGTCAGATCAGATGTCTTGATGACCACATTTGATGCGGTGAACTGTGTACCGGCCGGCAGGACAATCTGGCCATCCGGAGCCACAAGTTGTGCAGAGCGTGAGGCCACGATGGGCGTACTGATCGTAATTCCCTGGTCATCGCCGAAGACTCTGATATTCAGGTCGTGAACAGTCAGTGACGCGTACTGTGTGAAGGCATCCCGGACATTGATTTCCAGTCCTTCTGCCTGCAGGCCGACGGGGACGATCAGGCTTTGGGAAGCTACACCCAGTGCCATAGAGCCCAGTTGAATCGGTGCTGCAGGGGAGTCGCCCTGAAGAGTCAGATTTGCAACCGGATCATAAAGTTCCAGTTTGCCAAGTCCCGTGTGCGAAACATGCAGGCCGACATTGGTGTATGCACCTGGCACCACTCGCTGTACATCCAACAGTCCACCGACGACTCGCAGAGTGTCGATACCGCCTGTTGGGCTGAACAAGTTCAGTGTGCGAGTGATATTGCCCGGGATACTCAGAAAATCGCTGCCCTGGCCGAGCGTTAAATTCTGTGGGATGACCTGAGTTTCCAGTGTTTCACGGACATCCAGCCAGTTCATTCGGAAGCTGTACCAGTTGTCGCTGATGCGCTGAACTTCAAAGACTCCGTTATAGGCATTCGTGGAGCTTTCAATTCGCAGACGGTAGCCGGGAGTCCAGTTGTCAACGGTGGTGCGAATGTATGCGGTCTGATGGCCATCATGCCAGATCGGGCCAGCTTTTGTGTAAGTGCCGGTTGGTGGCAATTGAGGCAGCAGTGGTGAATCGATGACAAAAGTATTGTCAGTGGATGCAAGGACGGTGAATTCAAGATTGAATGCCGGATTATCTGGTGACTGGATTGTGACACGCTGACCAGCACTCAGGCCGTGAGCAGACTGGATGACCGTTTGGCGGAAATTCACTGCGGGGGCAATGATGGCTGCGCGTCCATTCACGGTGGCGTGAGCGCTGATCAGTCGGTTATATCCGGACGGTGTCAGGGTGAATTTGCTGTTATCGAGGCTGCCAGTCAGATTCTCTGTGACGGGTGAGAAGTCGAAGTCATTCAGAGTACTCAGGGAGGTCAGTTTGTCTCGACCATAGGCGTTGGCGAAGATGAAGCGGTTGGCACCGTATCCACCCTGAAGTTCATCATCATCGGTTCCTCCAGCAAGGACCGCATCACCGTTCCCGCTGTACAGCAGCCAGTCTTTTTGGTCGCCACCAGAGAGATTGACGGGGGACATGATGCCGGGGCCGATTTCGATGTAATCGTAGCCGGCGTCTGCGTCGGCGACGATTGCTGTGACCCCACGGAAGGTCTGGCGTCGTCCAAACGCTTCGATTCGGATGATCTCCCCGGGGTAATCCGGATCCGGTGCGATTTTTTCGATTATGTAACCTTCATTTTGCTCGTCGACTGCCTCGTTGCGCATGTGCGCGCGGGCACCCACGTTGAGGTAGAGAACCCCGCGATTGAAGCCGGTACCACTCGTATCACCAGCGTTGCCGGCCAGATAAACGGGGCGAGGGATTTGGATATAGAACAGCGTAAATGAGTGACTAATTTCGATGGTTTCGAAAAGCAGATTAATCTTGATTGTTGGCGTGATATAGACACGTCCCGTGCTTCCATCCAACCCAAAAGTTATCGTTGCGCTTGCCAGACTAAACCCGAAAAGTTTGACTGATCCCTGGACCATTCCGGTCACGCTGACCTGAAAGTTGCCATCACCGAATGCTTCCGTTCCGTTGTGGTCAAGTCTGCTGATGCGGAATGATGTGGAACCCCCTACTCCGAAACCAGCGGCTCCTATTGTGATGCTGCCACCAAACTGCAGGTCAAACTCGCCCTCTGAGCTGAAATAACCACTGCCGTTTATGCCTTGCCCGAGGATTTCAATTCCACCATAGATCTGAACCCTCCTGACACCCGCATAGCTTTCGATGAAGCCACCGGCTTCGATATCCAGCAGATTCAGGAGTTTGATTTTTCCGTTGATCTCAATCCGTGTGAATCCTCTGGGAACGCCGAGGTCCATGGAGTCGGTGCCAAATCCCTGTCTGGTGTTCACCTTCAGCAGGAAATTGGTATTCATCTCAAAGACTTCATCAATACCGAAGATTCCTGCCTTCAGTGATGCCCACGTATTGATGACGATCCCAGGGCTAGCACCTTTCACGATGGAAACGTTACCGTTGACTTCAAGAATCAGCGTGTCAAAGGCATTGAACGTCGCTTTCACCGAGACCGAAAACACATTCGGGTTATTGATCATCTCGAACGAGCCTTCCAGCTCGAAGCCCGGGATGACCATGATCCCGCCGATGAAAATTCGCTGAGAATTTGCCGGCAGCACCACAGGAACCTTGCCGTTACTCACCCGGCGGTTGTCAAAGTCATACTGCACGCGTTCAATCGTCACAGGAGTGCTGAAGGTGTTAACCTCCAGCTGCATGGCCCCAAACAATTCCAGTGGTCCCAGCTCAAGCTTTCCGCCCAGCTGCAAAGCGCCGTAGATTCCGCTTTTGGTGATGCTCAGAATTCCGCTGGCATCCAGCTGTCCCAGCGGTGCCAGGGACATCTGGGCGTCGAACTTCACCTCGAAAGTGCTGGCAGCAAATACCATCTGGTACTCCCCGGTCAGCTCAAAAATACTCAGAATCGATACGCCACCTTCCATCCGGAACAGGAAATACGGTCCGGCCGGGGCGTACTGGCCCCCCAGCAGCGGAGCGCCGGCGGGGACGGAGTAGTAGTTTTGGGGCAGATCGGGGCCGAGCGAGCTCAAACGTGCCTTCGCTCGCTGGCTCAGGTACGGCATGAACCGGTCGGGTATCACAATCCCAACCTCTTTGCCCATGGTGTTGAATGCCAGTCGGGACTGAGCATGAAAGTCAAAAACATTCGTGAAGATCGGGTTGTCTGATGTAATCGAGAGGTCGATATCCGCCGCGACCCCGTCCTTTGTGACGAAAAATGCGCCGGTGCCCTGAGCTTCGATCAGATCAGCAGCGGCATCCACGATCACTTCGGCGGTGGCGAACATTCCCAGGCCATTTGGGCCGATTTCCATCAGCAGAGCACCCCTCATGCCGAAGAGCTTTGTGGTGGTGCCAGGGATATTGACATTCAGCAGACCGCCAAATCGGAAGAAGCTGGTCTTCGGCGGAATGACGATGGGCTGTGCATAGGGGTTCTTTTCAGAGCTAATTGTCACCTGCTGATTGCTGGTGTTCACGCCGATTTCGGCATCGGCGTCAAAGTCGAGCCCTGCGGCGCGGAGCAGTGGTGAGTCCATTTCCACGGAGAGTCCCGCTGTCAGACCGCTCAGACGCAGCTCGGCTTTGCCGAATACAGTTACCCAGCCCAGCGGGCCGAGATCAACGTGCGCATCAATCGGGATCACCGGACCGTTGGTTTCAATCTTGATGCGGAAGTTACCGGGGATCCGGAACTGATCGACCAGCGTGAGGGCTCCGGAACCCATCATCACGATGTATGCCGACGGAGCGTCCTCGTTGGTGCTGTCCAGATATGGGGCTCCGGCCGGAACGAAATAACTCTTGCGGTTGGGATTTGCGGACGACGGTGAAAGACGGGAAATAAAGTCGGGAGAAAGGAAGTTCCCGTCAATAAATCGCTGCGGGACCGGGACTTCCTGGCGAATCCTCGTCATGTTTGAAACCAGCCGGAAGGTGCCTTCAAGCTCGGCAATGTCCGGCAGGCCGCCAGTAGCCGTGACAACGAGATCGGTGGCAAACCCCTCTTCGACGAGCGCGAACACACCAAGTACCGTCATCTCGAACACGCGCAGGCCACGCGGGCCGATCTGCAGCTCTCCTGCAGCAAAAATCGTTGTCCGCTCGGTTTCTGTATCCAGCGAGAAGACACCCGAGATGCGGGCAAATTCGATGTCCGTCCCGGGGATGCGGAATGCCAGCAGACCTTCGGCCTTGATATCAAAGTCCCCGGCCTCAACTGTGATTGGTTCCAGCAGCAGTCGATCTGAGAGTGGATAGATGGTGCGGTCGGTGTCAGTGGTGTTGAGCAGCAGTTCCGCGTTGACATCGAAGTCAATCCCGATTGTGCTGAGCGAAGAGGCATCAAGGTCGAGCGACATGGCGACCACCAGGCCCTCGCGCGTCAGTTCGAGGTATCCTCGCGCATTAACAGCCCCGACATCCTTCAGCAGCAGTCCGCCATCGGCCTGCAGGAACAGACCTTCAGTGCTGACTTCAATACGGAAAGCGCCTTCAATGACGAACACGTCAACAATGTACAGTTCCGCCTGGCCCTGCATGACGAGGTACGGGCCGTTGGGACCCTGACCACCGCCCCACTTGGGGGCTCCGCCAGGCACGACATACGCCATTTCTTCAGGATCATCATTGGGATCACTGGTAGGCCGCAGATCGGCAATGAAGTCCGGGGGCAGGTATCCGCCGTCTATAAATCGATGTGGGACTCGCACTTCCTGATCTGATCCGAACACGTTTGTCACAAACCGGAAGTCACCCTCAAACGCTACATACTCGTTGAAGCCAGCCTGGGCTTCGAGGATCAGATCAGCCGCAAATCCATCAGGCCTGATGGCGAGCACACCGACCACACTGAGTTTTGTGAGGCTGGAATCGCCTTCGTCCTGAGCATCGCCGTCACTGAACAGAGGAATATTGGGTGGTCCCAGGGAGGCGCGGCCCTGCACAAGCACTTCCAGGCCCTGCGGGCTGATCTCAATCGAAAACACGCCGCTCAATCGGCCCAGTTCCATGCCAAACTGATCGTCAGCATTCAGGTCCGGGACGTGCAGCACCATCTTTCCCGCGGCCTGCATACCAAACAGGAATGGCGGCAGAACATAGGTTTCAGTGAGGTCGCCACCACCCTCGGCCTGCCCCGGCAGCGTCAGCGTTTCGGTGCGAGTCTGGTTTGAGAAGTTAAATTGCAGAAGTGCGAAGAAATCAACGTCTATTCCGGCTGGCCGCAGCTTTTCGAAATTGGTGTCGATCTTCATCACGCCCCAGAAACCTGATTTCTCTGCATCCTGGAAATCGACTTCGAAGATGAATCGACCGGAGACTGCACCAACGGTACCAAAGTACATCACATCGGCGCGACCGTTCAGATCGAGCTGCACGCGGGATGGGCCATCACCTCCTGTCGTAAGGCTCAGTTTTGCTTCGCCCTTGACGGAGACCAGCTTCAGGGATTCCACCGCGCCGTAAAGCTCGGCAGCTCCCTGCACGATGATCTGGAATGTGTAGGCGTTGCTGTACACACTGAAGGTTTCAACTTTCTCAAGGGGCTTATTGCCCGCATTGTCTTCGTAGCTGTCTGCCTTGATGCGTACAAAATACTGGCCGGGCAGGAATTCGCCTGAGAAGTAAAAACGCCAGGTGTTGCCCTCGACGTGAACGGCTTTCCCGTCGATCCCCACTGAAAAATCGGAGGATGGCTGTTCAGCATTGTCTTCCCCGATTTTGAAGACTTCGATTTCGGGATCCGAGTCTTCCAGGCTGGATTTTTTGAGTCCCACGCCAAAGACGTCGTCCAGAGTCACGTCGATGTAATGGTCGGCGTTGAATCGATTCATTCCCACGTTGGACTGATGTGCCGGGTAGGCCAGCCCTGCAGTCAGATTGCGTAAAATGATGACATCTGACTGTCCCGTCAGCCCTGCCCCTGCGGAATCCGACATCGAATTTTCAAGGAAGCTGATGGTAAAGGAACCGACAGTGAATTCTCCGGACAATGCATAGCGGAAGGTGTTTTCGTCGATCTGCGTGGGTCTGCCGTCAACAACCACCTGGGATGCGGCTGTGCCGGTAATCAGGATTTCAGACTGGTCATCGAGGATGGAGCCAGGTTCAAGGGTCTGTCCGGTGGTGGGGGTAAAGCGTACGTCGATGTATTTGGCGGAGTTTAAGGCGGAGACGCCAAAGACAGAGCTGTCCGGATAAACGAGGGTGGCTGAGGAACCTCGGACTCGGAACGTCTGCGTGACGGAGGCATTTGTCAGGCCAGTGGTGTCGGCAACGCTGCCGGCAACGGTCTCGAAAAACACCTGCCCGGTGCTGAAGGTGCCGGTGAATTTCCAGCGATATATGTTGGTTTCGCCGTCAACCAGAGCTGCAGCTCCGTTGAAGACCACATTTTGTGCGGCAGCACCGGAGACGATAAATTCAGGCTCAGCGTCGGTCAGCGAGGCTGGTGAGATGGCGCCGCCGCTGGAGCCTTCAACGTAAAAATCGATATAGCCGAGTGCGTTGAGCTGCGTCACATCGACCGACGCTGTCAGCAGGCTGATTTTGGGGCCGGCGGCAGTAAACGATTCCACCGAGGCCACGGATTCGTTGCCATCAGTGTCTCGGAAGGCGTTTGCCGGAAACGTGACCGTCACCGGGCCAGTTCCGAACTGTCCCGTGAACGCGTACTTCCACGTCAGCGGATCGACTTTCTGCGGGTTCGAACTGACGGTAACGCCTGCTGCAGCTGCTCCGCTGAGAACGAATTCTGCGGCAGCATCGCTGATGCTGGTTTCATCCAGCTGAGCACCGGGCAGTCCGACGAAGCGAATGGTCAGGAATCCGCTGTTATTGAGAGCCAGTACATCGAACTCTGAGTTCTTGCGAGGTGTTGCCAGTTCCGGCTTTGCTGCCGCTACCGTGAAGGTTTCCTCCTCATAGAGATTCCCCGTGTTTTCGGAGTCTGTGAAGCTGCTGGCGATGAACTGAACTTTGTACTCGCCCGCCGTCAGGGTGATGTCATTTGGCAGCGTGTAACGATAGACGTTGTCGGTTGAGCTGCCGGTTACTGCGGTGGGGCTGGAGTTGATTTCGACTGTGGTGCCGTCCGGCAGCAGCAGACGGAATTCAGCGTTGGCATCGGTGATGGAGTCCAGATTGAGTGGCTTCTGACCGGGCTTGAAAGCCACGTCAATCCAGCCTTGTGTGGTGAACTTCTGCAGTCCGATGACAGCGCCAGAGCCGGGGCTGTGCAGGTTCGCAGAAGGTTCCGGAGCAGCCGGTGTGCTGAAACTAAGCGTTTCTCCGTTCGGTCCGAAGAATCGCATCTCGAACTTGCCCTTAAGCTCAAGAAAGCGAAGGTCCGGGGCATCTTCAACAACAGGGGCACGTCCGAGGAACAGGATTTTTGCATTGCCTTTAAGGATCTGCGACAGGTCAGCGTACATCTTGCCTTCGACGACCAGGCGATTGTTCATGAAGCGGAACTTGCCGGCGGCGAACATCTTGCCGTCGGTACTGAGCCGCAACTGCACCTGCCCGTTGAAGCTGTCTTCACTGCCGAGGTGAGTGGAAGAGATTGCAGCCTGTGCCGTAATGGTCATCGGAGACGTGAAGGCGGCGAGGAATCCGGGCACACCAGGGTTATTCCTGATGGCCTTGACCTGATTGACGACCTGCTGTTTGACGTCATTGAGCCACTGATCAGCGTCGACATCGGCTGCATCACCGAACTGCTTGCCCATCAGCTCTTCTGGTTCCGTGATGGTCGGCAGTGACTTGAAGAATTCGACACCTCCGGTGAATTCGTTGATGGTGATCCCGGTGAAGACCGGTTCGACGACCACAGGCGCCTTGACACTGATGAGGACGCTGAGAGGCCCCAGTTCGCTGAAGGCGAAGCGGACCCCAAAGCCCTTGTCCATGATCAGAAGTTTGCCCTCGAGCCCGATAAACAAAACGCGGTCAGCGACCGGTGTGTCACGATCGAAGGAGTCGATCATGTTTCCCGCAGAGTCAAGCCGCAGGATGCCGCCCAGCAGACTGCCTGAGACTTCAGCACCGCCGAAATTTCCGCCGACCTTGACGGAGATCGATTCCAGATCTGTAATCGGGAATTTACCCTGCTTAAGCAGACCAACATCCAGTCTCAGTCCTGTGACAGAGCCCTCAAATTCGAGCGGAACACCAGGAATCTCTGTGATTTTGGCATCCATAATCAGAGCAAAATCGGCGGGATCCGCCTGAATGTTCTTCCATTCAATTCCCAGAGATGTGAGTCGAATTGGCAGCCAGGTGGGCCATTTGAAACTGTCGGGGCTGGCTTCGTCCATGCTCAGTTCTACACCGAAGCCAGGCTGAGTGATGAATGAGCCTGCTGCCGTGATGCCAAACTTCTTCATTTTGCCGCCGATCTTCAGCGGCCCTGCCTTGATTTCAGCACCAATCGAGCCGATGGAGACGACGTACTCACTGCCCTTCGCTTCCGTGTTAATCAGGATATTTTGCCCTGTCACGGTGACGAATTCGCCGAACTTCATGCTCATCTGGTCGGAGTTGAACTTGAAGCCAGCCGGTACGCCGTCCCGGAAGGTCAGCGACGCGCGGACAGCCTCGGTATCCGCATCGGCCGTGCCATCCTTAAATGACATTGAGAACGCCTGACCAGGGAAGAGGTCGGCGCCACCGGAGGCGATGAAGACTTCGCCGTTGAAGTCCACCCCAGTGTCAAAGTTCACACCGAAGTCTGCAATACCGGCACGAATATCCTTGAGTTTCAGGATTGATCCGAAATTCAGCTGTCCGGTATAGCTCAGCTGTGCCTGACCCAGATGAAAACCGTTTTTGCGTACAACGAGCCCAGGAATCTGGCGATTGTCACGAGTTGTATACGGTTCGAGGTCGCCCTTGAGATTGAGCTTGCTGAGTGTCACCGAGGCGCTTTCCAGGCGCAGGATTTCCTGTGAGTTCCACGCTGCCAGCTCGGCGGATGATACCGATCCGTCACCATCAGTGTCCTTGTCCGGATTGAACTGGACGGTCACTCCGCTGGCTTCCGCCTTAAGCACATCCAGCACGTCAAGTTTCATCGAACCAACGTCGATGCGAAACTTGCCGAGGCCCCCGCCAATAATCTGCAGGGCCGGGTTAATGTCAACATTGACATCGAACAGGCCGGCGAGGTCAGTGACGCTGGTGTCCAGTACGCTGGATGATCCACCGAAATCAAGGGAAGCCTTCTGAACTCCAAGGCCCACGGTGATTGTAATGCGAGCACCTTTGAGGCTGCCGTCTGAGTTCTTTAGCGGGCGGAAGGAAAAATCTTCCAGAGCGAAGTGGGGACCCTCGAGAGACAACGGGCCGATGGAGACGCCGGAAGTGGCCTTTGTCTTGCCGTCGCGGATATCGAACGAGTCGCTGGTCGCAGCATTTGCGACGCCTGACACATCACGCCATCCGTCGGCCCTGAAAGCGACGTCCACAGGGCCCGAAATAAACATGGGAACGCCGTTGTCGGGGTCCTGATCCGCCAGATGATATCGGAAGACATTTCCCTCGAGATGTTCGACACCGGTCACAATCGCGTCGGCGACGCCGGAACCCGAAAGATTAAACTCAGGGGCTGCATCGAGGACGGTAGCAATGTCCAGTGCGGCGTTACCGGGGGCGCGGAGTGTGACGTCGAGATATTTGCGGCGGTTCAAGAGGGCCGCATCTATGCCGTCGACGATCGTGGAGAGTTCGGCCGGGGGCGGTACTGTGACCTTGGGAGGAAGGGTCAGAGCTGGCAAGGCTCCCATGATCGATGTGGCATCAATGCCCATCACTCTGACCGTAGTAATCCCGACGTCCAGCAGTTGAAAACCGTCTTCACCGCCGATCCCGAAGCGGGCTCGCCCGCCAATCTGGAAGACCTGAAATCCGCGCACATTGAGCGCTGCAGAAATCTGCGGGATGTCAACAAAAATCACTCCGGATTCGGTCTTTGTGGCCTGAACAGTTCCACTGATCTCGAAAATACCGGCCACTGATATCGTGGCAGACCCGCCAAAACTGAGCAATTTTTCGCCAGTGGGGAAGAACACGGGAACAGTGCCGGCGGGCGTCCAGATCTGCTCGTTGACAGGTAGTCCCAGCTGGTTGCTGCGCACGTTGAAGCTGCCGCTGATGTTGAGGCCCGTCAGACCCACAAACCCGGCGGAGCCTGAGGTGGTCAGCGCATAGCTGCCATCCTTCAGGACCAGGCCGAGATTTCCATTGCTGACCTTGAGTCCGATTGCACTGCTGGTGCCGCCGTTGATGCCAAGGAACGCTTCGACACCGGCCACTCCGACCAGCAGTGTCTCGCCCTGCTTCTCAATGCCAAAGCTGCCCGAAAGGTCCACAAAGCCGCCGATGGCCAGACGAGCTGAACCGCCGAACTGGGTCACGTTGCTGCCGTCGTCGAACTTCACCTGAACCGGGCCGGCCGGCGTCGTAATGACGGTGTCAATCGCTGTGCCCAGCCGAT
>JBJTPZ010000663.1:0-9445 GCA_046075365.1 Planctomycetaceae bacterium | reverse complement strand
TCCTCACCCATCACAGGCGACAACAGCCCCGCCTGATTCAGCAGCCCCGCCAGAGCCAGCGTGCCAAAGCCACCGCCGAGCGATTGCAGCAACTCACGACGACTGCACAGCGATTGATGATTCATTTTCAATGTTCCCGGTTTTACCTGCCGTTACACATCCCATTTTTCACCGTAATTCAAACTGTCGCAAAAGGCATTCAAACCGCTCGTCAACGCCGATAAACGCTAATCCATTCCAAATTGACGAAGTCCAGCCGCAAACGAGCAATTGCACCCCCGTTGCATCTGTTGAACCCTGTCATAATCGCCCATCCTTTCCACTCACTTCATCAGCCTTTATCAGCGTTTATCAGCGGTGCACTCCCTTGCTACTCCACATAAAGAAATTCGCTGGATGACAGCAGCATGTGGCAGAAGTCGGCCAGGGCCAACTGACGCGCCTGCTCCGCAGGGTTCCCCGTGGAAACATACCCCTGTTCCTGCTCATTCAGAAACACCACGCTCCTCGCCAGTTCGCTCTCCGTCGGCACCCGCGAGAACGCAATTTCAAATCCGAGTTTCACAAACGGCTCGATCTCTGCCCCGACAGTACCAATGATTCGTGCTGCCAGTTTGTCTGCCTGCGACAACAGGAACTCACTGTTAAGCATGGCCAGCGACTGCAGCACAGTTGCAGAATTCGCCCTCTGCGTGCAGTTCACCGGCATGATCGGAGCATCAAAGATCTCCAGAAACTTCAGCGGATAGACACGCCTCGCAAACAGATACACGCTCCGGCGGTTCGGACTTGTCGGCGTCGGCGCGGCTTTTGCCTCGGACAGACCATCGGCCGGATTGGTAATCTCGACCGGCGGACCACCTGCGGTACGATCAAGCGAACCTGACACCGCCAGCACCGAGTCTCGCATAATCTCCGCCTCTAAACGACGCAGATTCATCCGCCACAACAGACGATTTTCAGGGTCCTTTTGCAGCTCCTCGGTTTGTAGTTCCGTCTCCACGCGGACCTGCGACGGCTCGGTATCCGAATTCCGGCTAAAGCCGGAACCACGAACTGTGGACGCACGACGTGACGACTGCATGTACGCTGCCGACAACATGATCTGTCGATGCAGCCGCTTCACACTCCAGCCATGCTTCATAAAGTCGACAGCCAGCCAGTCGAGCAGCTCAGGATGCGAAGGCGGACTTCCCGAATGACCAAAATTGCCCGGCGTATCAACAATCCCGCGGCCGAAATGATAATGCCACACACGGTTGACAAAAACTCTCGCGGTGAGCGGATGGTCCGGTCGAGTCAGCCAGCGGGCCAGCGCCAGGCGACGACCGCTCGTTTCACCTCGAACACCGGACAGGTCTGAGACTGCGTCCGCATCAGGCAGCTCTGTCGGCCTGGTCGCCCTTTGCACCGCAAAAGGCAGCGCATTGCCGGAAGCTGGCCCCGCACTCAGCGCAGGCTGCAGGATTTCAGGGAAGCCGGGCTGCACGAGCACGCCATGCGCCTTGACGTTACCACGTCGATGCACGTGCGACACCGGCGGAGGCCCGACATCCCACAACGCCTGAATCACTCCATAACTCTTTTTCTGAGTCAGCAAGGCGGCTCGCTGATCAGCATTCGCCCGAATCAGCTCCCGTTCCGAATCAGTCAAGGCCCCATCGATGTCCGCATCCACAATCGTCAGCGTCCCGGAAAATTTCTCCGCCAGGTACTTCTGAACCTCGCCGCGTTCCGCAGCCTGCATTTCCAGGGCCTGCTGAACATCTCCGCGGATCGCGGCCGGGATCGCTGCGACTCGAGCTTCCTGCAGTCGCTGACGCACCTGCTGCCGCAGCGCCGCTTCACTCTTCGAAAGCTCCGCGACCTGCTGATCGATCTCTGCGTTACGCTGATCAATGGCGACCCGCTCTTTGGGAGATACATCCGCAAGATAACGGTCCTTCGGCTTCTGCCACGAATGCGGATTGAAAGCCGGCTCGAAGCAGGCCATCAAACGGTAGTAATCACGCTGTGGCAGCGGGTCATACTTGTGATTGTGACAGCGGCAGCACTCCAGTGTCAGCCCCAGAACTGCCGTTGAAAACATGTCCAGCGTTTCATTCACCACCTCATAACGCTTCTCAATGCCATACTGATCGAAGTCCGTGTGGTCGTCAACATTTCGCAGAAAACCGGTTGCGGTCAGCAGCGTCTTCGTGCGTTCGTCAAATTTCTCGGCACCCCGCCAGTCCACCAGCTCGTCGCCCGCAAGCTGCTCAGTCAGAAACCGGTCAAAAGGCATGTCGTCATTAAATGCCCGGATCACATAGTCGCGATACCTCCAGATGCCCGTGTTCGGATACATCGTTCCCAGATCATTATCCAGCTTTCCGTCGACATATCCGGCCGCGTCAAGCCAGTGACGCCCCCAGCGCTCTCCGTAGTGCGGCGACTGCAGCAATTCGTCAATCAGCAGCTCATAGGCATTGGGACGCTCGTCCCGCAGAAACGCAGCAACCGCTGCCGGTTCAGGAGGCAACCCGGTCAAATCCAGATAAGCCCGCCGTATCAGCACAGACTTGTCCGCCTCGGGTGAAAAACTCAGACCCTGCTGTTCCAGCCTGAACAGCAGGAAACGATCGATCGGAGTTCTCACGCGAGCCTCTGCATGCACAGCTGGTTCCGCGACCTGCCGCGGCGGCTGAAAAGCCCAGTAACTGCGGTCAGCCTCGGTGACCTGAGCATGCGGCGGCAGCGCAACCACTTGCTCGGCAGCCGGTGCTCCTGCGCTAATCCAGCGTCTGAGCAGCTCAAGCTCCTCGGCAGTCAGTTTGCCACTCTGCTCCGGCGGCATTTGACCGGCAGCCACCAGGTCGACAAGCAAGCTGCTGTGAGGCTCGCCGCGAACAATCGCCGGACCACTCTCACCGCCCCGCAGCAGCTCGGAAAGACTCCGCAGATCAAGCCGAGCCTCCTGCACGTCCGCCCCATGACAGTCATGACACCTGGCAACAAGCAGCGGCAGCACATCTTTTTCAAATGACGGCGGAGGCGGCAGCACGGCGTCGCGGACGGTAATCGTCAGCTCAAGACGAGTTCCGTCTCCAAAATGCGGAGTCCCGGTGCCGTCAGCAAAGGCATCAACGATGAAATAGACGTAGTCGTCCGGCTGCACCACCTGATCACGAACGTGAAATTCACAGCGCTGAGTCGGAGTCCCAAAGTCCGCTTCACCCGCAGCCAGCGATGTCGGCTTAAATCCATGTTCCTCATTCGGAGCAGGACCACGCTCGACAAACCAGTGCACACGCGAGTTGTCACCGCAGCAGCTCTGCCCGTGCTCAAACACCCCGTCGATCTCCAGCCGGCCGCCGACGGGGCTGCGCCAGCCCAGCACCACCGCGTGTTCCGGTCCCGGTGCCAGCAGGATGTCTCCGGGAGCAAACTTCAGCCCGATGTCGTAGTCCGCCGACAGCCGGCCAATAGCCGGAGCCAGCGGCTCCTGGGCCCGGTAAACCCAGCCATCGAGCGGCGAGCCAAACAGATGCTCACCCTGATCAACCAGCGGACCGTAGCGACCGTCACGCAACCAGTTTCGCGATTCAATCGGCCCCTCAGATCGAGTCGTCCGGAGAAAATACCAGACCGGCCGCCCGGCCGCATCCGGGCCTGGATTTGCAGGTGCTGCCGCAGTCCCAAACTGATCTCTGAGCGTCCACGTGACTGCGGCTGACTGCTGGTCACCCGCAATGACGCCGCCTGAACAAAGCAGCACGGCAGTCAGCAGCACCGCGGTCGGAATCCGGCGTAAGTGAGACATAGCAGGAGTAAACTCTCTGGAGGCGGGGTGTGGGACGCGAGAGTCGAAGCGGGACTGGCTGGTACTGGCTTTGCGACTCCAGTGTACCACGGGAAATCTGCAAGGAAATAGCGAATCGTGCGCTGTTTTGTGCCGTTTAATAACACTGCCCCCCCCCGCCCACCCCGCCCCCGGTGGCCAGCAGCCCGCGCATAGTTCAATCACCCCCGCATGGTAAATTCGAGCTGAGTCAGCACCGCAGGCTGGCAGGCTCCGTGAACAGCGACGCCTGCCGAACTCGATTTTTCCGCCCCCTGACGCCCTCAGCCTGGGATGGTGAAATGGTGTTAAGCCCCCAGATAGTCGCTTTTCGCTCCGTCGAAACGAACACCCCGCATTTTCCCCGCTGAAAACTGCAACACCCTGGGATGCGCTCAACAATTACTTACCGAAACTAATGGGTGGAGCCAGGTTCGTGGCAGGATCTCGTAGTTCCATTCTCCATGAAACTACTGCGTTTGATTCTGATCGCAGCAAGGTCTGTGTCGGGGACTGTTCGAGCCACCACTGTCGGCCGTGATCAGCAATCGTTTCGCATTCGAATATCGCTGCCGCCCCAATTCCTGCCACCAGCCTCGAATCGCCGACACCGCAAATTCGGCCGTGTCATCATCGCCCCCGACTGTTACACCAGCTTGGTTTTGGGCAATATCGTAGACGCCGTAAGGTACGGCCTTGCCGAGTTCCTTGTCCGGAAAATCGTGTGTTGTGACCCTCACGGGATCGCCTTTACGACGGTACGTTCGCCCGGCATTCTTCATATTTCCCAGCGGTTCTTTCTTCTTTGTGTCAACAGAAATGGCAGGCTGTTGTTTAGGCTGACAGGCTTTCACCCGGCGATTGATATGCATGAACTGGGCATCTCGGTCTGCATGCTGTTTGCCCTCAATCGTCCTGCGGTTGGACTGCAGGCTGTAACCCCGACTCCGGAGCAGTTGGCCCACCGTGTTGCAGGAAACACTGTAGCCCTGTCGCTGCAATTCAGCGGCCATAGGCCGCTGCTACCTCGAAATCCAACATTCATCGCAAGAGCAAATTCGGCAATTTCTTGTTGAGCGTGACCTAAGCTGTTCACGCGATCGATACAAGATTCCCGACTGAACGCATTCGAAAACAATCACGGACACCCTTGTGCCGGGGGAACCGGACTTTTTGCCATCACCAGACGCACTTCCCGCAGCTTCCGCTCACCCGGCCGCCTGACAGCAGCGAACCTCCGCAAACACCGCAGAGCCTGACAATCACTCTGGTTGCCGGATTGCGGACTGACAAACCCGATGCTTGCGTCTGGCCACCTGCGTTGCAATACTTCGTGACAAACCTGTTCACTTATTCCAGCCTGTCGCCCCATCAGGTTCGCCTGGTTTACGGACTGACAGGCAATAGATATTAACAATGGCCAGGAAGTCAAAGCCAACCAGCACAGCGTATCAATTCTCAGTCACACTGCGTGATTCCAATCCGGCGATTTGGCTGCGGACTCAGGCTCACGACTGCACTCTCGACGAACGCCACCAACACATCCACCCGACAACAGGCTGCACCAACAGCCTGCAGCCCGGAGCACAAAGGCGATAAGAACTTTTGGGGTTGGATCGATCGTCGATTCAATCCTCAAGCCTTCGATCCCAGGCAGGCGACGAAGGCAACACGGAAGGGCCTGCCGGACTGAAGGAGCACAAGTTAACCATGCCAAAACAAGAAACCAGCCCAGGCCCGGCCTCGGATCCAGCCGTCCGGCACATCTTCCGCCTTGTGGACGCTTTCTGCACAGAATATCTGAACGGTGAATATGCCGATCTTTGTCGAAAGCTCACCGAAAAGCTGGCCGACATGCATCCGTCGCCATTGCTGACCGGCAGCCCAAATGCCTGGGCCTGTGGCATCGTCCGCACAATTGGCTGGGTCAACTTCCTTGGTGACAGGGAGCAGGAGCCCCACATGAAACTGTCCGATATCGACCTGGCGTTAGGCGTCAATCACAGCACTGGCCAAAACAAGTCGCTGCGGATCCGCAAAATGCTCGACATCGGACAGCTGGACCCGGAATGGTGGCTCCCCAGCCAGTTGGGTCACAACCCAGTTGTCTGGATGATCGACATAAATGGGTTCAAAGTCGATGTTCGAACGTTAAGGCCAGAGATTCAGGAATTCGCGTTCCGACAGGGGCTGATCCCGTACATCCCTAAAAACAGTTAAATGACACTCAAAGATCACCCCAGGACTCAACCATCTGTGCGCCGGGCAAATCTCCGCCAGCGTGCGCCCTGCATGCTGGTCCGGATTGTCAGGGGAATGGGCAACCCGTTTGCAAAAGTCGGCGTGTCCGCCAACACCCATCACTGAACCACAGCTGACATCCCCGGAAATGCTGACAGAAATGTCGCATAAGTCGCGGGCCGGTCAGAAAACAGATCCCGACGGCGTCAGAACCGATCAGGCGGGGAACTCACGGCAAAGCGACAACTCGTCAGGATGGGAACGCCGCTTTCAAGGCACGCAGTCTCAGCGGCTGCCGTTCACCGCTGCAGTCGGCGATTCCCATACTTTTCAATGAACTCAACGGCTACGTGTCGCAACCGCGTATCCAGTAAATCAAACACCCGTGCGGTGATGTGGTCCGGCACGCAGCCATAAAATGCCTCGGCAATTCCGCCAGCAATACAGGCCATCGTATCGGCATCACCACCAAGCGAAATCGCATTTCGGATTGCGTCTTCATAGCTCTCCGATTCCAGGAACGCGATAATCGACTGAGGTACAGATCCCTGGCAGGAAACATCGAACGCATACGCCTCTCGAATGTCATCCAGACGATCACTCAGCTGGTAGCCAAATTCGGTTTCGATATGGCGCTTAATATCTGCCTTCTCTCGGCCCATGCGTGCCAGCAGGATGGCTGCCGCAGTTGCCTGTGCACCACGTATTCCTTCAACGTGATTGTGCGTCACTTCCGCACTCGCTTTTGCCTGCACCATAACTTCATCAAGGGAATCACAGGCAAACCCGACCGGGCTAACTCGCATTGCCGATCCATTTCCCCAGCTGTTATAGGGCTCTCGGTACCGGTATCCGGCCCAGCGAATAAAACTGTCGCCGTAACCAGCCTGCGGATACGCATGAAAGAACTCGTGGAACACTTCGACGTAATCGCCACCATGAAGCAGCTTAGACGCAACAGCAAGCGTCAGGACGGTGTCGTCCGTGAAACGGCAATACTCATCAAATAACGGAAAGTCTTTGAACCTGGTCGTGCATGTCTGCAGGGGCACAGCCATCGTCAACTGCAGGCAACTCTGCGGCACCCACGTTGCTGCTTCAGAGTCAACAACAAGAAAGCCTTTTCACAAACCTCAACAGCACACCGCAACGGCTCATCAAGTATCACTCAGTTTCTGGAACACGCAGCAAGTCCAGACAAACCCACCGCTGTGCAGCAATTCGGCCTGCAATTAAGCACAACACGAGTTCACCGGCAGAACTGCCTGACAACACTCACGCCACAACAACGGTGCGGCCGTCGTACAGAACACGGATGATGCAGGTCCTGTTGTGACTGTGCTGGACCACCGCAAACACCATCGCCACATGAAACGCAGCAAAGGCGTTGAATCGCAGTGGAAAGACTCGGGAAAATCAACTACTCCAGCACCAGGCGAAGCCCGTAGAAGTAGCCACGGCCCTCCGGAGTGCCTCTGAAGCGGCGGGCACAACGAACGTCGAACGCGTCTAACCAGGAACCGCCACGCAACACGCGATGAGATGTTGCATCTGGACCGCGAGGATCCGTGAGCGGGGTGGATGGGTAATCGCCATACCAATCGCTGCACCATTCCCACACGTTGCCGTGCATATCATGCAGCCCAAACGGGTTCGGCAGCTTCTGAGCGACCCGGTGCGCGTATCTTTCTTTTCTCGCATTTCCATTCCAGTCGTGTCCACCCCACCACGCATATTTCCCCAGTTCCTCGAATTCATCTCCGAAACTAAACGCCGTTTTCGTCCCGCCGCGGCAGGCGTATTCCCATTCGGCTTCTGTCGGCAGCCGGTATACTTTGCCCTCCAGTGCACTCAGCTTTTTGCAGAACTCCACTGCGTCGTTCCAGCTGACACAGACAACCGGGTAATCGTCGCCTTCCACGACGTATCGCTCCCCCTTCCACGGTTCGCTGCCCATGACTTTTTTCCACTGTCCCTGAGTGACCTCAGTGCGGCCCATGTAAAACGATCTCGTCAGCGTCACCTCATGTTGAGTTTCGTCCTCACGATATAACACAATATCGCCGGGCGGCGAACCCATGGTGAAGGTTCCGGCCGGGATCAGCACCAGCTTTATCCCGATCGTGTTGACCACCTCTTTGGACTGGCCACCAGTCGCCGCTGCCGACGACCGTTCTTTCGCAGGCGAACCGGGCTGCGCTTCCACCTGCTGAGCCACAACAGTACCGCCACAACCAATGGTCAGAGCAACAGACAACAGCAGCCAGACATTCCGCATGGTCAACTCCGGAAACAAAAACATGCACCTTTGCAAAACCCGAACGAAAAATCCGCTCGTCAATTATCAGCCATTCGCCGGCAGGCAGTCAATCGTGCTACCCGCCCGCCCCCCGGCTGGTCGCCTCACCCCCGGAAGGTGCATTCTGGAAACAGCACCTTCATTGCCCCAGCATCAGCAGGTTCCCGGTCACCAGAGCGGCGGCGTCAGGATGTTGACGCAGTTTCCACGGACAGGGCGCAGCCTGTTTTCGCGTGCGGAGTTCTGATTCTGCTCAATTGTCGTCATGGGCTGTGCTGCACAGCAGAGTGGCGGCGGCGCAAGTGCCGGCTCAACTCGGTTTCACCAGACGGAACTGGTGTGGCCCGCCACCCGGGCCGCCACCACAGTACGCTGGTCAGTGCGCTGACCAGGGGTGAAACTCCACCCCTTACCGACTGAACCAGGAATGAACGCCAATGGAGGTAGCTCGGGCTTTCCAGCCCGAGGTCTGTCCGCTGCGACTGGCTGCCTGCAGTTTACCGCTGCGCGCAGTGGGTCTCGCATTTCGTACGGAAGCTGCTGCCCCGAAAGACCATAGCCTCGCCCTGGGATGGTGAAATGGTGTTGAGCCCCCAGATAGTCGCGTTTCGCTCCGTCGAAACGAACCTCCAGCTTATTCACTGCCGAACCCAACACTCAATTCCCTTTGTTCGCTTCGGTGGAAATCGCCCCGGAAGTCCCGGATTGCCATCGTTTCGCCATCCCAGCCTCGCCACGGTGCTCTGCTGACACAGGTGGATCAAGCTTCAGCGGCGATTTTCAGAGTCGCGAGACTTTTGCTGCAGCAGCCTGCCAGCAGCGAACCTCCTGCCGACACTGCGGGGCCTGGCAATACCGCTGGTTACCGCCACGCGGCGTGTAAGCGGCCTCGCAACCTTTCCTCGGACAAACAGGCTGCCGAAATCTGGATTTTCGAGACCGGCGTGTTGAATCTGTGTTATGCTGGCAGCATTCCACGGGAGGTCTTGCTCCCCAGGAATCCGCCCGATCGGCTGTGCAAAGCCGCTCGGGCATTTTTATTGAGGCCCCACACGATCGGACGCCTCCCCCGTCAGAAAACTTAG
>JBJTPZ010000662.1:0-2082 GCA_046075365.1 Planctomycetaceae bacterium | reverse complement strand
ATTCCTTGGCTTCGGATACTATGGTGTCGATCTTTTCTTTGTGCTGAGTGGGTTCCTGATAACTCGTATTCTGCTGACGTTGAAGCACAGCAGCTTCAGCACCGACCTGTGGCGTTTTGTCGGCAGGCGAACCTTGCGGATCTTTCCTCCGTATTACATGACGCTTGTACTCATACTGCTGCTGGACTTTGAGCAGGCGATAGGATACTGGTTGTCACTTGCCACCTACACATTCAACTATAACTGCCTTGATGGGGGGCCATTCTGGCTGTGGTCACTGTCAGTGGAGGAGCAGTTTTATCTAATCTGGCCGGTTTTTGTGCTGCTGTGTCAATCGCGAACTCGTCTTTTGATTCTTGTAACGACCGGGCTGTGTGTTGCCAGTTACAGCCAGCTGATCTGCAACATTCTTCCGGCGATTGCGCCGTTTCACGACACAGGGCTGCCGAATCGCATGAGCTCACTGTGTGTCGGCGCACTGGGAGCTGTCTGGTTTGTTAATGGCTCATACAGGAAGGTGCTGACCAGCATTGGTGTTGAAATTGCGGCGCTGGCGGTTGTGCTCTGGGGACTGCTGGCATTGCGGGGCACGTTTTTTCAGCTGCAAAGCTATCAGTTTCCGCTGATAGCGGTGGGTTCGCTGATTCTGATTCTGAAATGCGCAGCCGGGCAGGTGCGGCTGGGCTGGCTGCAACGCATCCTTGGCAGTAGCTGGATGATTGAGCTGGGGACGGTGTCTTACGGCATCTATCTGTTGCATCCGCCGGTGGGCGAGTTGCTGCGATCGACAGTTCTGGGCCCATTTTGGCATAGTCTGCCCTTTGAAAGTCTGGGGCCGCTCAGTCGACTCAGGTGGCATTCGTGGGTGTTGTCGTTTCCTGTTTGTTCGGGCTGCAGTTATCTAATGGCGAAGCTGAGCTGGGTGCTGATCGAGCGCAGAATCCTTGCGTTAAAAGATCGCTGTTTTCCTGCGTCATGATCGGGTGTCTGGATTTGCTGATCAGGGCCGTGGCCGTGGCCATGGCGGTTGGTCTTTGGGTCGGTTCGCTTAGCGTCCACTGGGCAGGGGCACTCCGACGCAGAATTTATTTGGATGGACAGTGCAATGGCTAAGTCGTGGATACGTGGCTTGCTGCCGGCAAGACTTGTGGAGTGGATACGCTGGCGAAAAGCAGTACCTGCTTTGAGTTTTGAGGGCTCTGAAAAGTATTGGCGTGAACGTTACGCGGTTGGCGGAAACTCTGGTGGTGGTTCTTATGGTGCGCTGGCAGATTTCAAGGCTCGGGTTCTGAATGAGTTTGTAAGTCGGCACGGGGTGCAGTCGGTAATTGAGTTTGGCTGCGGTGATGGAAATCAGCTGACGCTGGCGAATTACCCGCGTTACATCGGCGTTGACGTCAGTCCGGACGCGGTGCAGCGGTGCCGGCAATTGTTTGTGAAGGATCCGTCAAAGGTGTTTCTCACAGTTTCGGATTATGCTGGTGAGCAGTGTCAGCTGTCACTGTCGCTGGACGTAATTTATCATTTGGTTGAGGACGGTGTGTTTGAGCAGTATATGCAGCGTCTTTTTGATGCAGGGAAGACTTTTGTAGGCATTTATTCGACGAACTTTGCCTCAGACGACAGTGTCACTGCTCGGCACGTGCGGCATCGGATGTTTTCCAGCTGGGTGGAAGGAAACCGCCAGGAATGGTTTCTCTGCGAACATGTGAAAAACACAGAGGAGGGATCTGGCTGTGATTTCTTTTTCTATGCGAAGCGATTGATCTAGATCAATGAATGCATGGGAAAGGTTTCGACGGCCTGACTTCCAGAAAAATCGCAATCTTTCATGTTGACTGTTGGGATTTTACACGAGCATTTTAATGGTGATGAGCAGCCCTCCAGAGGCACCACGAGCTGGCGACTCACTGACGCCGCTACGCGGCTTTGCCGCACTCTGCGTTTCACCACCCTTCCAACTTCCAAAGCACCGTTAGAAGTCCATCAATGCAACAACAACAGAGTGAAGTACATGCAAGGTGCGCTCGGAGTTGTACCGGTCATTCTGTATTCGGCAAGATTGACACCACATGGTGCCAA
>JBJTPZ010000661.1:0-2943 GCA_046075365.1 Planctomycetaceae bacterium | reverse complement strand
CGGGATGGCAACGGTCGTGCCACTTCCCAGTTGAGCGAAGGATTGGCCACCGCTTTTTGACAGTGTGAGGTTTTGACCGCCGGTTGTTTGAATGACGGTGCTGGCTGCGCTGGCATCGAGGACAACAGCGTTGGTCAGGATGAGACTGCCGGAGGTCGGGTCGACCACTGCTTTAGCCCCGCCGCTGGTCCCGCCGTCCACAGTCAGCCATGCCAGGGAGCCACCGGTGCGTCCTGCAAAGGTAACGACGGTGTTTCCGGTGCGCTGCAGTCGAGTGGCACCGGGGCCGAGACCTCGAAGAGTCATGTTGTTTCCGGGGAGTGACCAGGTGCTGCCGGAATATGTGCCGGGTTCGATAAGAATGACGTCGTCATCCGGACTGTCGGAGGTGGCTGCGGCGATGGCTGCGTCGATGGAGGCGTAGCCGCCGAATCCTGCGACGCGGACGGTGATTCCGGCACTGTCGGTAAACGTGAGGTGCTCGATGCTGGTGAGTGTATCAGTGCCGTCCGGGCCGGTGACGATCAGCGACCAGGAGCCGGCGGTGCCGCTGAAGGAAAAGGAGTAGCTGGAGTAGTTGCCGGAGAAGCTGGCGGTGTCGATCCCGGTGCCGCCGGTGATGGTGTCGTTTCCAGCTCCGCCGGTGATGACGTCATTTCCGGCATCTCCACTGAGGCTGTCAGCTCCGTTGCCGCCGTTGAGTGTATCGTTGTCATCGCCACCGTTGAGTGTATCGGCCCCGGCCTGACCGTTAAGAGTGTCGTCACCGGTGCCCCCATACAGCGTGTCGTCGCCGTCATCGCCGTTGAGCGTGTCAGTACCGCTATTGCCGAGGAGCCGGTCGTTGCCGTCACCGCCACTGATTACGTCGTTGGCACCCTGGCCCGCGATGTAGTCCGGCCCTGAGCCACCAGTGAGCGTGCTGGCGGTGCCGTTCGCTCCCGTCAGCAGTTGGTTGAACACGATGCCGTCGACCGTGTTGCTGCCAGTCGTCGTGTCGTAGTTGGTGCGGTTGCGGAACACGCCGGTGTCGGACCACGGCAGTTCGGCTGTGGTGTTGGTGAAAGTGTTACCGCTGATGTCTGAAAACGTCGTGGCACTGCCGACCTGATCACTCCAGTCGAGCGCTCCGATCGCGTACCAGGGTGCAGTGTCCTTGAACGTGTTGCTCTGGATGGTGAGCGTGCCCTTGGACGACGTGTACCCGTCGAAGCCGATCGGGATTCCCGGCACCGTGCCATTGAGCGAGCCGACATCACCTGCCATGTCGAACATGTTGCCGGTGATCGTGACCGTCTTGACCGTGCTGGCGCCGTAGTTGAGATAGATGCCCCAGCCGTTGTCCGGTGCGATCGAATTGGTGAAGCCGGCGAACAAGGAGTTGGTCACGGTGAAGGACGTGTCCTGGCCACTGACATCGATTCCGGTGCCACGCTTCCCCGATCCCGCAGCTACCGAAACGATCGAGTCGGTCACCGCGAGTCCGCCGGTGCCCAGCATGATGATCGCACTGTCGTCATCGCCCCCCCCGGCGGCCCCGACCAGTCGCAATCCGTCCACCGTCAGCCCGCCGGTGCCCGTGACGTTGAACCGGCCCACTACCGCCAGACTGGCCTGCGTGGCCCATGCCGTCGCGTTGGTGTTTGGCGACTGGCCCGCCTGCGGACCGAGGATTGTCAGAACCTTGTCGTTGATCGAGATTGTGCCTTCAGCGCTGTAGTCCCCGGCGAACACCTGGATCGTGTCGCTGGTAGTTGCCGCGTTGACGGCAGACTGGATGGTCGTGTAGGTCTGGCCTGCTCCGACCATGAGTGTGCTGAGCAGGGTTCTGTCTTCCAGCGATTCTGTCGCGACGGGGGCGTTGAGGGCGTGCTGGATTTCCGTGTGCCGTCGCCGGCGGCGAGGGTAGCCGTGCGCGCTGCCGTTGCTGAACGGCAGGTTAAAGCTGGAGTGAAAGCAGTTCCTGATTGCGGACAGCCAGGCGGGATTTTGCATACGTACAGTCTTTGCGGGATACCGGGCGAGTGACGGGCGGGCAGTGCCAGTCGCGTCGCGAAGATTGCATCCGTGCCGAATGAACGTGAGAAAAGCGATCCAGCGTTTTCAGAAAACTTCTTTGGGGTGCAGGCACAGCGGACAAACGCAGCGCGCAGGCGCCCCCGGGGGGAGTACAAAGGCAAATTCCAGGCCATTATTGCCAGAGTGGAGGGCTGGCTGATGGCACAAGCCGGGAGTTGCGAATTGGCAACGTGGGGGAGTGGAGCGGGGGTGCTGGCCACAGCAAAGGGCATTGGAAGGGGTGTTTTTGGCGGTCCTCGAGTGGAATCCAGGATTAAGTGGGTGGAACTACGCATTTGTGTGTGAGTTTCTGTTCAGTTTTGGTTCTGCTGATCGTTGGTGTTGTGAGGCCTCGCACAGGCTCAAGGAGTAGTCTTTTGTTCACTTAATAATTTTCGGATTCACGACAATTTTTGAGGGTTTGGCGGAGCAGTGTGTTTCACCGGCGGGGCGTCTGTGTTCTGTGCGTGTCGTCTTTGGGGCGCTTTGTGTTCCGAAATTGCTCCGTGATCGTACTTACGGGCTCAGCCTGAATCAGCTCGTGGGGTGTGGGAACACGGGTGTACTGCGACCGCGTGCAGCCTGATTGTTGCCCCTGTTTGGCGTCTCACCGCTGGAACACTTCATACGGTTGTGATGCTGCCGTGGAACAGTTTTCCACAATTTTTCAATTTCCAGGCATTTCCGAGCAAGTTCCTCGGGCGTTCGTCTGTTATGAATTGGGCTGAATGGCAGGTCTGAGGTATTTGGGGTGTATGGTATGTCTGTCGAGTTTGTGCTGATTTCCGGCGGGAAACCGATTCCTCAGGCGTTGCAGGCCCTGCTGCAGCAGCGCGGGCTGGTGATTCCCACACTGGAAGCCCTGCTGGACGTTGCGTGGGATCG
>JBJTPZ010000660.1:0-1671 GCA_046075365.1 Planctomycetaceae bacterium | reverse complement strand
ATTTGTGTGTTTTGAATGATAGGCAGGATTGGGCATGCCGGTACCTTCCATTCGTACGATCGACCAGGATACCGTTCGGGGCTTTGGTAAAATCCAGGCTGAGTACGAGATTTCTGGTTTGACGCAGATTCAGACTGCTTCTTACGCTCGATTTTTGCAGGCCGATCGTCCGTCGCGGGATCGTCTGGACGTCGGGCTTGAATCGATTTTGCGGGAAGTGTTCCCGATCGAGAGTTTCGACAAGCAGTTCCGTCTCGAGTACACTCGTTATGAGCTCGGCAAGCCTCGCTACACGCCCGAGGAGTGTCGGCAGCTTCGTCTGACCTACGGGATGCCTTTTCGGGTCTGGATGAAGCTGGTTAAGGAGCAGACGGTAGAGGAAGAGGTGTACCTTGGTGACATCCCGATCATGGTGGGTGGCGGGGAATTCATCATCAACGGTGCAGAGCGAGTTGTGGTCAGCCAGCTGCATCGTTCGCCGGGCGTTGACTTCGTAATGGCGGAAGAGTCGGCCAGCAGCGACCGCAAGACGCACTCGTGCCGCATTATTCCCGAGCGTGGCAGCTGGATTGAGCTGCTTGTCAGCAAGCGTGACGCGATTGGTGTGCGGATTGACCAGAGTGGCAAGTTCTCGGCGCTGACGCTGCTGCGAGCGATGTCTCGGGAGCATTCCACAGACGCGCAGATTATCCGTCTCTTCTACAACGTCACGACTCTGAAGCTGAGCGCCAAGTCCACCATCAAGGAGCTGACCGGACATTACTCGGTGGAAAACGTCGTTTATCCGCCGAAGCATAACCGAGCCGGTGAGATTGTGGTTGATGCCGGCAGTGAGATCACAGAGGCAGTGGCGGAAGAGATGCTGCTGGCCGGACTGAAGAGTGTGGAAGTGATTCTGGCCGAGGACGTGAAGGATCATCTGATTCTGAAGACGCTGGCTGAGGACGGCACTTCGACTCATGAAGAGGCGCTCCTCAAGATCTACCAGCGACTGCGTCCCGGCAATCCTCCGAATCTCGACAAGGCGATCGACCTGTTCCGAGAGAAGTTCTTTGACGTGAATCGTTATCGTCTTGGTCGGGTTGGTCGATTCCGCATCAATCGAAAGTTCCAGCAGGAGATTTCGGACGACCAGATGACTCTGGATCCGCTGGACTACATCAATTCGATGAAGTACATCGTCAGGCTGCGTCTGGCTGACGAGGGTGCGCAGATTGACGACATTGACAACCTGGGCAATCGACGTCTGCGAACAATTGACGAGCTGGCGGCGGACGAGATCCGCAAGGGTTTCCTGAAGCTTCGTCGTACGGTTCAGGAGCGAATGAGTGTGAAGGAAGCGGACAGTATGACTCCGCGAACGCTCATCAATCCCAAGTCTGTCTCAGCTGCCATCGACTATTTTTATGGTCGAAGCGAACTGTCGCAGGTGGTGGACCAGACGAACCCGCTCAGCATGTTGACTCACGAGCGCCGGTTGTCGGCTCTGGGTCCTGGCGGTTTGAACCGTAAGCGAGCGGGGTTTGAAGTTCGTGACGTGCATATTTCGCACTACGGTCGAATCTGTCCCGTGGAGACTCCTGAAGGCACCAACATCGGCCTGATTTCCAGTCTCAGCATCTATTCTCGTGTTGACGACTACGGCTTCCTGATTTCGCCTTACCGTGTTGT
>JBJTPZ010000659.1:0-19533 GCA_046075365.1 Planctomycetaceae bacterium | reverse complement strand
GTGCATGACATTCATGCCACACTGCTGCATCAGATGGGCATTGATCACACCCGATTCACCTACAAGTACCAGGGTCTGGACACGAAGCTGACGGGTGTTGAAGAATCTCGCGTGGTCAGCGAGCTGCTGGTCTGAAGATCCCGCTGCTGTTCCCGGGTTGCTGTTCCTGGGCTGCTGTTCCCCCTCTTTCGGCCTTTCGCAGCTCGGGCTTTCCAGCCCGAGCACACCCGCTCAAAACACCTCGTTTTGTGCGCCGTTTGTGCCTTAGAGCGGCACCTCAGGACGTTTGCGGCGGGGGACACACCCCTCCGGCGGGGACACACCACTTTGGCGGGGACACACCACTTCCGGCGGGGACACACCACTTCGGCAGGGACACACCACTTCGGCAGGGACACACCACTTCGGCAGGGACACACCACTTCGGCGGGGACACACCACTGCGGACGGGGACACACCACTGCGGACGGGGACACACCACTGCGGCGGGGACACACCACTTTGGACGGGGACACACCACTTCGGACGGGGACACACTACTTCGGGCGGGGACACACCACTTCGGGCGGGGACACACCACTTCGGGCGGGGACACACCACTGCGGGCGGGGACATACCACTTCGGACGGGGACACACCACTGCGGACGGGGACACACCACTTCGGACGGGGACACACCACTTTGGCGGGGACACACCACTTCCGGCGGGGACACACCACTTCGGGCGGGGACACACCACTTCGGCGGGAACACACCATCGTGCCCGGGCTGAAAAACTCAGACTGCGTGCGAGCTGCGATTAGTCCCGCGAGTCATTCCTGACCGGGCTGCGCTGGAACACCTGGCGACTCCGAGCGAACCAGTATTTCGCAGGCCCGCTGCAGTTCGCTGGCTGTCGCATCCCGGAACGTCCACGAATCCGCCACGGCTGCCGCCACTGTTTCCGGCAGTCGCTGAGTAAACTCAGACAGCAGGAAATCGGGCGCCAGATCCTGAATGCCGGGCAGATCACAGGCCAGTGCAGAAGCCTGCAGCAAAATACTGCCATGCTGCAGAATGACTCCCCGGCGACGACGCTGAGCACTGCCAATAATCTTCACGCCGCTGACATGCACCACGTCATTCGGATCACCGCGCAGAAAGCACAAAAATGGTTCTGCAGGTTCCCCAGAGGATACTGTGTGCGCCGCATCCCTGACGGCTGCCATGCGCGCATCATGGTCGGCCCTCAGTTCCGCAGGAACCCCACAGTCACCCAGCAGCAGAATCAGTGCCCTGTGAATTACAGCGTACAGGGCCGACGGATTGTGGCGAGCCGGATGCTGAGCAGGCAGAACCGCGGCATAGGTCAGTTCTCGATCGTGCAGAATCGCTCCGCCTCCGGATAACCGACGCACAGTCGGCAGATGCTGAAAACGATCGGGTACAGGAGCTGTGCGGGCCTGAAAACAACCGAGCGAAACAGTCGGCTGCCGCCACTGATAAATTCTGACAACCGAATGCTGGCGTTCGGCAGCCAGTTCCAGCAGCGATTCGTCCAGCGCCATGTTGAACGCACCGCTCTGCGGCAGACTGTCAATGATGATCTCGGCTGCTGGTCGACCTGCTTCTTCCGGCATCTCTCAACCTCCTGCCGACGCTGCTGCCGCTGCTGCATGACTGCCGGGCCATTCCAGTTCAACCGTCACCGGGGCGTGATCGCTGACATCGAGTGCAGCTTCACGATGAATTGTGGCACTGCGGAAATAAGGGCGAGCAGCCGCGTTGCACAACAGATAGTCAATTCGCCAGCCGCGATCCAGCTCACGAGCTTTGCCGCGATTTGACCACCACGAATACGGACCATGCCTGTCACCATGATGCTCACGCACCAGATCATGCCAGCCGGACTTCAGCAGCTTCCCAAACCACTCCCGTTCGTGCGGCAGAAAACCGGATGTCTGTTCGTTGGACTTCGCGTGAAAAATGTCCTTCTCTGTATGTGCGATATTGATGTCACCACCAAAAATCAGCGGCGCACCGCTGCGACGCCGGTCCGTCCAGCTGCGAAATCGCTTCAGCCAGACCTCCTTCACCTGCTGACGCTCGGGACTTGATGATCCCGAAGGCAGATACACACACACCACCTCCAGACCCGAAACCTCGCACTCAATCAGTCGACCCTCATCGTCCGGCCAGCGGCTGGACAGCTGAGTACTGCGAAGTCGGATCGGATACTTCGACCAGATCGCCGTACCCGAGTACCCCGGACGAACCGCCGGATTCCAGTGCACATGCCAGCCAGACGGACTCACTATCTCTGCCGGCAACTGATCCGGAAAAGCCCGCACTTCCTGCAAAAGCAGCACATCCGGGTCAATCTGCTCAAGATATCCCCAAAAACCTTTCCGCAATGCCGCCCGGAGACCATTCACGTTCCACGTCGTCAGCTTCATTCCTGAAACACCCCATTAACACAGCCGACAAAGAATCACCGTCAGCACTAACACTACTCGACACTCGCTCTACTGTCGCCCGCAACCACCTCGCCTCAACAAATTCCAGGCTTTTCTGGCGATTTCGCAGGGCAGGAGTGTTCCCGGGAGACACGGCACAGAAGAAGTGAACAAAAAAACAGTAAACAGAAATCAGGCAGCTTGAACACTCTGCAAATACTGAAAAAACTGCCCTGTTTACATAACTTTACACATTTGATTGTTGAATTTGCCCCATTTCCTTGCCAAGAATGGGATCTGAGCCTTTCCCAAAATGCTCGACCGACAAACAGCCCCCAGGCCTCCCTGTCAGACCTGGCCTTCTCAACACCCTGCTCTGTGCAGAACCAAAAACATGCTGAAATCCACATCACGACATCTGCAGCTTTTCTCCTGCCTTGGTCTGCTGGCACTGCTGCAGAACGGTTCGCATGCTGCTGACGAACCTGCTCAGCAGCCGGCCTCGATCGCCCTGGCGGACTCTTCCGGTGCAGCAGCGACTGTGGCACCCGCAGCGACGGCTCGCCTGGGAGTGCCGCGTCTGGTGCGACCGGTCCTGAAGCCGGTCCAGCCGCCGTCCCGGTTTCGTCGACTTCCTCCCGAAGAAATCCTGAAGGACCGCACACACTCTGTGGTCCTGGACAAGGATGGCGGCATGACGGGCCGCCTGTACTCCATCACACCGGACGGCATGGTACCGGCCGCTGATATGCAGGTGCGTCTGCTGACGGGCGGTGGCAAATCTGCTGAGACCACCACCGATGCCACGGGACTTTTTTCAGTCAAAGGTCTGACACCTGACGTCGGCGGTATTTTCGCTTCCGGTGCGGCCGGAGTTGTTGCCTACGGGGTGCAGTTTGTGCAGGAGACGCCCGAAAAACCTGCTGATCGTGAGATTGATGTGGAATCGGCAGTTGTGCCGGCCGCCAACGTGGAACAGATGCGGAAGCTGATGAAGAGCGATATTGGCACTCGCGATCTCAGATTCAACAGCAAACTGACTCCTGAAGACGAAGCTTTTCCGGCTGGAACAGGACCGGCGGCGACCAGTATCATCTACGAGTCGGTGCAGATCGCTGCTGACGGCCGAGTCTACGGTCAGGTGAATCTGCACGACGAGCGAACCGGCCGGTATCGCGAAGTGCTGTCTTTGCGAGTGCATTTCCTGCAGGACGGCAACAAAGTGGGATCAGCCCGAGTGGCTCCCAACGGCTCGTTTTCCGTACCTGATCTGAAGCCCGGTATCTATGGTCTGGTGGGTGTGGGACGGGACGGGGTTTTCGGAATTGGCGTCGAAGTTGTACCGTTCCAGGCAGCTGCAGCTGGTGCTGACGGTTCATTCGTGCCTGTTCGCCTGACGCTGGCTCCCGGGTTGTCCGTCGGCTCGATCGGCCCGGCCCACCTGAACTCCGCAAATTTAACGTCCTTCATGGGGAACGGCCAGTCTCCTGCCACGACCACTCCGACGAATACCCCCGCGGCTGCTCCGGCTGCTGCAGCCGGCTCGGCCGGTTCCGCGCCAGGTGGTGGCGGCGGTGGGGGTGGTGGCGGTGGACTGGGACTGTTACTCGGAGGGGCCGCACTTGGCGGGCTGGCCGGAGGCATCATTCTGGAAGGCGACCCCGCCACTCCAGACAACTGATAAGCCACTGCTACAGTCGTGATCAGCCTGAAACCCCGGTCTGCAAGGACCGGGGTTTCTTCATTTCCGGTGTTATGACAAAATCGGCACAGTCTGAATCTTCCGCACAGCCGGAAATGGTTCGGCAAATTCCGGATCGGCAGCCCGAGGAAAATGCCTCTGCGGCTGAAACACGTGCCACAGTCGGTGTTCAGCCGGTTGATCAGAGGTCGAAGGACTTGCTTCGTCCGCGGTTCGACCGGTTGTAGCGCGCTGCTTACTGTGTGACATATCGCACGTAGCCTGCCAGCCACGCAGGCCCTGCTTCACTACAGGAGGTTTGCGCAGCACAGGCTGCACAAAACGAAGACACACAATGCGCACACAGCGCAGTTCAGATCGGTTAACAAAGTTCGTATTGATCTAAATGGCAGATTCTGCCAAGAATGAGACTGCACTCGCCGACTGGCAAGTCTGCGGGGCAAACGGATGGGGTTGTCCGGTACTCGGTCACAACCTTGATTTTCGCCCGGGGGGGAAAGAAGAAATCATGTCAATTCGCCTGCCAATTCGATCCGCTTGCGTGTCGGGCCTTTCCGGCCTGGCAGTTCTTTGCTCATCTGTGCTGGCTGATGAGCCAGCCGGCCCGCGACTTGCTGCAGCCGGCGGCAACGCCGCGGAAACTGCAGCAACTGCAAAGCCTGACGAACCGACAGGGCTTGCGGATCCTGGCTTTTCTGCGAAGCTGGGGCAACCAAGACCCGTGCGGGCAATTCCGCGTCGCCTGCAGCCACCGTCGGGTGTCAGACTGCTGCCGCCGGAAGAGATCCTCAAGAATCGGTCGCACGACATCATCCTCGATGCCAACGGGGCTTTCACAGGACGGATGTACTCGATTACGCCCGAGGGACTGCTGCCGGCCCGTTCCATGAACGTCAGGCTGCTCACTGATGGTGGTCTGGCTGCTGAAACAACGACGAATGAGACCGGTCTGTTTTCGATTACCGGACTGCCTCAGCAGGCCGACGTGGGCGGTATTTTCGCTTCAGGTCCTGCCGGGATCGTGGTCTACGGCGTTCGCATGTTGCCGGCGTCGGCAGAGTTTCCTGCTGACCGGGAGATCGACGTCGAATCGGCCGTGGTGCAGGTTGTTGATTCGCCTTTGGCACAGCAGCTGATTCGTGGCGGAATTGGAACTCGTGACCTGCGTTTCAACGGACCGCTGACCGCTCTTGATGAAAAATTCCCGTACGGCGAAGGTCCGATTGCGACCAGCATCGCGCACGACAGTGTGCAGATTGCTGCTGACGGCAAGGTTTATGGTCAGGTCAACCTGCTGGATGAACGCACGGGACGACTGCGAGAAGTGTTGTCAATGCGTGTGTATTTCCTGCGTGACGGCGTGGAAATCGGATCATCCCGAGTTGCTCCGAACGGGGCCTTCTCGGTGCCCGGCCTGCAGCCAGGGATCCATGCTCTGGTGGGTGTGGGGCGTGACGGGGTGTTTGCGATTGGTGTTGAAGTTTTGCCGTTCAAGGCAGCCGCGATGAACGGTGCCAATGGGTTTGTTCCGGTCCGCCTGATGCTGACTACAGAAATTGCGGTGGCACCGGTCGGAGCAGCCAACATCAATGCAGAAAACTTTGGTGAGTTTTTTGATCCGACCATCGCTGCACTTGCTGACCCGATGACGCCTGCCGCGGCAGCAGCAGCGGCAGCACCTGCTGCGGCTCCTGGCGTCGCCGGAGCCGGCGGTGCTGCGGGAGGCGGCTCAGGTGGTGGCGGTGGTCTGCTTGGCCCGCTGCTGATTGGCGGTGCCATTGGCGGCATCGGTGGTGCGATCATCGCCGAAGGCGACCCGGCGACCCCCAGCAAGTAAGTCAACAGCAGACAAATCCAGCTCGAAAACAGCAAAAACCTTGCAAACACATTGTTGTTTGCAAGGTTTTTTCATGCCCCCGGTGGTCGGTAACTGCGACAGATCTCGGGCACCGTTTCAAGTCGCGGCCCGCCAATCAGTTCGATGCAGTACGGTACCGCCGGCATCACTGCCCCCAGACACTCGCGAATCGCCCGTGGCTGCCCGGGCAGGTTGATAATCAGAGTTTTACCTCGAATGCCTGCCGTTTGCCGGCTGAGAATGGCGGTGGGCACCTTCTCCAGCGACACCTTCCTCATCAGTTCCCCGAATCCTGGCAGCATTTTGTCGCACACATCGCCGGTTGCCTCGGGTGTCACGTCTCGAACTGCCGGACCGGTCCCGCCGGTGGTGACAATCAGGCAACACTGCGATTCATCGGCCAACTTCCTCAGTTCTGCGGCAATCAGATGCCGATCATCAGAGACGATTCGCGCTGCGGAAACCCAGGGACTGCTCATTAGTTCAGTGAGATAAGCCTGGATTGCCGGACCCCCACGATCCTCATAATCACCTCGACTGGCGCGATCTGACACGGTGAGGATTCCGATGATGGCAGGCTGAGGCATGGAGTGATCCGACTTTCTGGCGGTGGTTTCAGAAACTGATTCTGCGAGGGAATTGGACTGAAGAACCATCGATTTTGTTTCCCAATGATCATAGTCCGTCTATGATGCACCAATTGCGCATCGAGGAATGGTAGCAGACTGTCCCTGAAATCCGAAGATTCCGCAGCCTTTACAAACAGCCGCACGGTGTGCGGTTGTTGACTGTTGCGGTGTTTTGAATTCAGGGTTGTGCTGCTGCCATTGGATCTTCGTGCTGGACACTACCCACGTTCCGAACGAAACCTGTATGTCGAACTCTGCTTCCATCCCAACATCTGCTCCTTCCTTTCTCGATTCAGACCAGGTTTCTTCTGGCGCACCGACACCGTCTGTCCGTGCTGGTCGGGGACCGATTGAGGTTGCCGCATCCAATCTTGAGTTTGCTGAAGCTCAGCTGGCCAGCTATCTGGTGGATCGCAATTCGGTTTCACCTGACTGGCGTGATTACTTTGACGAGCTGAAGGTGGTGGATTCGGGTCTTACGGCTGAATCGATGGAAGTGCCGTTTCAGGCGGAAAGTATTTTCCGTCGTTCATCCGGGCGGGTTGATCCGGGTGCTTCTGATGCGGCGATTCTGCAAGAGCGTCTTGAGCAGCTGATTCGCAGTTTCCGCGTGCGTGGTCATATCATTGCCAGGATTGATCCGCTGAATGCAGAGCGTCCCCGACCTGCTGAGCTGGATCCGGCATTTTACGGATTCACTGAAGATCACATGGACCGTCGGTTTTCGACGCAGTGGTCTGGTGGCCCGGATGTACGCACTCTGCGTCAGATGGTCACGTGGATGCAGACGACGTACTGTCGTTCGATTGGCGTGCAGTACATGCACATTGACAGCCTGCATGTCCGCCAGTGGCTGCAGGACCGGATGGAGCGAACAGCCAATCGCCTGAAGCTGTCTCGTGCCGAGCAGCTCCGGATTCTGGAGCGTCTCAGTGACGCGGTTGTTTTCGAAGAGTTTGTGCAGAAGAAGTATGTCGGTGCAAAGAGCTTTTCTTTGGAGGGTGCTGAAAGTCTGATTCCGTTGCTGGACATGGCGATTGAGCGTGCCGGTAGTCAGGGCATTGACCTGTGTGTTCTGGGGATGGCTCATCGTGGTCGCCTGAACGTACTGGCCAACATCATGGGCAAAAGCCCTTCGAAGATTTTCCGTGAATTCGATGACGTGGATCCGCAGCTGAAGATGGGTCGTGGCGACGTCAAGTATCATCTGGGTTACAGCAGCGACCGCATGACTTCGTCCGGTCAAAGCGTGCATCTGACGCTGTGCTTTAACCCCAGTCATCTTGAATTTGTGAACCCGGTAGCGCTGGGGCGATTGCGAGCCAAGCAGGATCGCAATCAGGACTTTGACCGCAAAAAGAGCTTCTGCATTCTGATTCACGGCGACGCGGCCTTTGCGGGCGAGGGCGTCGTTCAGGAAACTCTGAATCTCAGCGAACTGCCGGGCTATCAGACTGGCGGCACGCTGCATGTCATCGTGAACAATCAGATTGGATTTACGACGTCCGCCTCGGAAGCTCGGTCCTGCACCTATGCCACGGATGTGGCTCGAATGCTGCAGATTCCGATCTTCCATGTGAATGGCGAAGATCCTGAAGCGGTTGCACAGGTGGTGCAGCTGGCGATGGATTTCCGTCAGCGGTTCCAGCGTGACGTAGTGATTGACATGTACTGTTTCCGTCGGCGTGGTCACAACGAAAGTGACGAGCCTGCATTTACTCAGCCCACGATGTACCAGGTCATCCGGGCCCGCCAGACCGTGTTCAGCAGTTTTCTTGAATCGCTGGTCAGCCTGCGTGAAGTGACTCGCGAAGAGGGTCTGGAAATCGTGGCTCGCCGCGGCCGAGTGCTCGAAGCGGAACTCGAAGAAGCTCGCAAGGAAGGCTTCAAGTATCTTGAGGACACTGGCGGGGGCATCTGGAAGGGGTATTTTGGCAGCAGTGTTCGCAACGCTGATTCGCCGCCGACAGCCGTCTCAGCTGAGACTTTGCGCGGCATTATGACCACCCTGACAACTCCCCCGGTCGACTTTACTCCGCATCCCAAAGTCGAGGCGGTCCTGAAGGCTCGCCGCGAGATGGGTGCCGGGGAAGCGATGTTTGACTGGGGTGGTGCCGAGCTGGCGGCTCTGGGAACACTGGTTGCCGAGGGAACTCGGCTGCGATTCAGCGGCCAGGACGTGCGTCGCGGCACCTTCAGCCATCGCCACGCTGGCCTTTACGATGTCAAAACGGGACGATCTTGGCTCGGTTTGCGGGATCTGGCGGCAAAGCCTGAGCTGGTCGAGATCTACAACAGTCCGCTGTCTGAAGTGGGTGTGATGGGTTTTGAGTACGGCTACAGTCTCGACTGTCCCGACGGGCTGGTGCTGTGGGAAGCGCAGTTTGGCGACTTCGTCAACGTTGCTCAGGTGATCATCGACCAGTTCATTGCCAGTGCGGAAGACAAGTGGAAGCGACTGAGCGGGCTGGTGATGCTGTTGCCGCACGGGATGGAGGGTGCTGGTCCGGAACATTCCAGTGCTCGCCTGGAACGTTTTCTGGCAATGGGTGCTGACGACAACATTCAGGTGGCCTGCCCCAGCACGGCATCACAGTACTTCCATCTGCTCCGCCGTCAGGCTCATCGCTGGTGGAAGAAACCACTGGTTGTGATGACACCCAAAAGTCTGCTCAGATCAAAAGACGCGTCTTCGCCGATTACTGAGCTGACGGGCGGTCAGTTCCACGAGGTTCTGGGGGATTCAACGGTAGCCCCCGAGAAGACAACTCGTGTCCTGATCTGCTCGGGCAAGCTGTACTTTGAGCTGGCGGCCTGGCGTGAGCAGCAGAAGCGTGACGATGTGGCGATTATCCGTCTGGAACAGCTCTACCCGTTCCCGGCGGAATCACTGGATCGAGAACTCTCAAAATACCCTGCATCGGCGTCGTTCTTCTGGGTCCAGGAAGAGCCTCGCAATCAGGGAGCCTGGGGATTCCTCAGGATGCGGTTTGGCGAACGATTGCTGGACAAATTCCCCTTCCGTGGTATTTCCCGACCTGAAGCGGCCAGCCCGGCAACGGGCTCCGCGACCAGTCACAAGATTGAGCAGCAGAACATTCTTAAACAGGCGTTTGAACTCGAATGAGCACTCCGGAAATCGAAATCAAGGTGCCGAAACCCGGTGAGTCAATCTCTGAGGTAATGATCGGCGAGTGGTACGTCCAGGAAGGCCAGTATGTGGCCGCGGATCGAAATCTTGTTGCTCTGGAATCAGACAAGGCAACATTTGACGTTCCGGCTCCGCGCGGGGGAATCCTGACGCGGATTCTGAAGAAGGCTGGCGAGTCTGCTCAGGTGGAGGAAGTCATTGGCTTCCTGCAGCCGGCAGAAGCTCCGGCTGCGGCTGCGGCACCTGCCAAACCGGCTCCTGCTGCTGCACCGACGTCTGCTGCACCAGCTGCCTCTGCGGCGGCTGCGGCACCGAAAGGTGCAGGCCACGTGATGCCGGCAGCTGAGCGTCTGATGGCTGAGAACAAATTGCCGGCGGGCAGCGTAGCAGGCTCAGGGCCTGGCGGTCGCGTTCTGAAGGAGGACGTGATTCGGACGGTCAGCGCCGGACCTGTCAGCGTGGGAGGTTCGCGGGAAACCCGCTCTGTGCCGCTGAGTCCGATCCGACAGACGATTGCTCGCCGCCTCGTTGAAGCTCAGCACACTGCTGCCCTGCTGACGACTTTCAATGAAGTGGACATGTCTGCAGTAAAGAAGCTGCGGGACGTCTACAAGGACTCCTTTGAAAAGAAGCACAGTGTGAAGCTGGGCTTTATGTCGTTCTTCGTCCGAGCGGTCGTTGCAGGGCTGCAGCAGTACCCGCAGCTGAATGCTCAGATGAACGGCAAAAGCCTGACCTATTACAACTACTGTGACATCGGTGTGGCAATCGGCGGAGGCAAGGGGCTGGTAGTGCCGGTGCTGCGCAACGCCGAGAACATGAGTTTTGCCGACATCGAACTGGCAATTGTGAACTTTGCCAATCGGGCGAAGAACAACCAGATTGCTCTGGAAGAGCTGGAAGGTGGCACGTTCACAATCACCAACGGCGGCGTGTACGGTTCGCTGCTGTCAACTCCGATTGTCAACCCGCCACAAAGCGGTGTGTTGGGTATGCACGGAATTTTTGATCGACCTGTGGCCGTCAACGGTCAGGTTGTGATCCGTCCCATGATGTACATCGCACTCACTTATGACCATCGCATCGTTGATGGTCGTGAGGCTGTTTCCTTCCTGAAGCTTGTGAAGGATATGATCGAAGACCCGACGCGTCTGATTCTTGAAGTCTGACGTGTCTGTCCGATGTCTGAATGACCGCAGCCGCCCCGGCAAACAGCCTGCGGGCGGTTCTGCTTTTAAGTCTCCTGGAATCTCATCTGTACTGGTGCATCCATGTCCGACGCATTTGACCTGATCGTGGTAGGTGCCGGTCCCGGTGGCTACGTGGCCGCCATTCGTGCTGCTCAGCTGGGCATGAAAACGGCAGTGATCGAACGTGAATCCAAACTGGGCGGAACCTGCCTGCGAGTGGGTTGTATCCCCAGCAAGGCATTGCTGGAATCCAGTGAGCTCTACGAAAAATCGGCGAAGCACTTTGCCGAACGCGGACTGAAGGTCAGCGGACTTGAGCTCGACATTGCCCAGATGATGAAGCACAAGGACGGCGTCGTCGCGACGCTCGATTCGGGCATCCAGGGACTGCTGAAAAAAAACCGTGTTGAGCGATTCAGCGGGCATGGTCGGCTGCTGGGCGAGGGCCGAGTCGAAGTTCAGTCGGAAGCCGGCACCACAGTGATCAGCGGCAAACGGATTCTGATTGCCACTGGCAGCGTCCCGTCTTCCCTGCCGGGAATTCAGCCGGACGGTGACCGCATCGGCACCAGCACGGAAGCGCTGGCCTGGCCCGAAGTGCCGCAGCATCTGGTGGTGATTGGTGGCGGAGTGATCGGGCTGGAGCTGGGCACGGTCTGGCGTCGGCTGGGAGCAAAAGTAACGGTCCTGGAATACCTGCCTCGAATCATGCCCGGAATCGACGAACAGGTGGCCACGGAAGCTCGCAAAATCTTCGAAAAGCAGGGCATCATCTTCCGCCTCGGTACAAAAGTCACTGGTGTTACTGCAGTCGGCAGCCAGTGCACAGTGTCCATAGACGGAGCTGAACCTCTGACGTGCGATCGAGTCCTGGTAGCTGTGGGTCGTCGGCCCTGTACGGACAATCTGGGACTGGAGGCTGCCGGAGTCACCGCTGACCGTCGCGGCTTCATTCAGGTGAATTCTTCCTACCAAACCACAGCCGCCGGCGTGTACGCCATTGGCGATGTCATCGGTGGTGCCATGCTGGCTCACAAAGCCGAAGAAGAGGGCATCGCCTGTGTCGAAAAAATGGCCACGGGACACGGCCACATCAACTACGCCATCATTCCCGCAGTGGTCTACACTGAACCGGAAATCGCCTCGGCCGGTGCCAACGAAGATGCTCTGCAGGCTGCCGGCATCAGGTATCGCTCAGGTAAATTCACGTTTGCCGCCAACGGCCGCGCTCGTGCCGCCGGACACACTGACGGATTCGTGAAGGTGCTGGCTGACGAAGCGACAGATCGAGTGCTGGGAGTGCACATCATTGGAACTCATGCCGGTGAACTGATTCACGAGGCAGCCGTGGCCATGCAGTTCGGAGCCAGCAGCGAAGATATTGCCCGCTGCTGCCACGCACACCCAACCCTGTCCGAGGCCGTCAAAGAAGCGGCAATGGCCGTCGACAAACGAGCCATTCACTCCTGATAAAAAACTCGAGGCTGGTGTCTGAACAGGACACCAGCCTCGCAGAGTTTATTGCTCAGGAAGAATCGCCTGAGGTCATTCAGCAGTACTCAGCCAATCCAGTCCTGAATCGTCTTCACTCGCGGATTAGGCTGATCCCGCAGTGCTTCAAGCGACTGGACCACAGCCAGGCACCCGGGCAGTGTCGTCACGCACGGGACGCCATAGGTCACAGATGCGGCACGAATCCGGCCTTCGTCGGTACGAGCCCCTTTGCCGCTGGGAGTATTCAGGATCATCTGAATTTCACCATTCGCCATCTGATCCAGCAGGTTCGGTCGACCTTCGTGAAGCTTCTTCACAACTTCAACCGTAATTCCAGCCTCCTGAAAGACCTTCGCCGTTCCGCTGGTACTGACAATCCGGTAACCCATCTGCTGCAGTTTCCGGACAGGCTCGATCATCCGTTCCTTGCGACCAGCAGCGATGCTGACAAAGATGCGTCCCTGCATCGGCAGCCGAGTTCCGGCGGCAAGCTGAGACTTGGCGAACGCCAGCGGGAAGTCTGAGTCGATGCCCATGACCTCGCCGGTCGACCGCATCTCAGGCCCAAGAACGATGTCCACACCCATAAATCGGCTGAACGGAAACACACTTTCCTTAACAGATGTGTAGGCCGGCACAACTTCTGTGGTGAACCCCTGCTCTTTCAGCGAAATCCCGACCATCACCTTGGCGGCAATGCGAGCCAGCGAATGACCAATCGCCTTGGACACGAACGGCGACGTCCGACTGGCTCGAGGATTGACTTCCAGAATGTAGACCGTGTACTGGTCACCTTCTGCCTTCACCGCGAACTGAATATTCATCAGACCGCGAACCTGCAGGGCAGCAGCCAGCTTGTGAGTCGCCTGACGAATTTCATTAACAACGGGCGCCGGCAGTGAGTATGGCGGCAGAGCACAGGCTGAGTCCCCGGAATGCACTCCGGCTTCCTCAATATGCTCCATCACACCGCCGATCACCGTGGTCTCACCGTCAGAAATTGCGTCGACGTCGACTTCAATCGCATCTTCCAGGAACTTGTCAATCAGCACAGGCTTCTCAGCCGATGCCTCAACCGCAGCCCCCATGTAACGCTCAAGACTCTGCTGGTCATAACAGATCTCCATCCCGCGACCGCCCAGTACGTAACTGGGACGTACCAGCACCGGATAGCCAATTCGATTGGCAATCGTACAGGCACCTTCCGTACTGATGGCCGTGCCGTTCGGGGGCTGATGCAGCTGCAAAGCATCCAGAATTGCCTGAAACCTTTTGCGGTCCTCCGCCGCATCAATCATGTCCGGACTGGTACCAATAATCTTCACACCGGCGGCCTCCAGGCCGCGAGCGAGATTGAGCGGAGTCTGCCCGCCGAACTGCACAATCGCACCATCAGGACTCATGCGGTCCCAGATGTTCAACACGTCTTCCGTCGTCAGAGGCTCGAAAAACAAATGGTCGGACGTGTCATAGTCGGTTGATACGGTTTCAGGATTTGAATTGACCATGATGCTTTCAATGCCCAGATCTCTCAGAGCAAAGGCTGCCTGACAGCAGCAGTAATCAAACTCAATCCCCTGACCAATCCGATTGGGGCCCCCCCCAAGAATCATGACCCGCCGCACCCCGTCACGCTTTGCCGGAGTTTCATCCTCCTGCTCGTAGGTGGAATAATAGTACGGCGTGAACGCTTCGAACTCGGCCGCACAGGTATCCACCTGCTTGAAGGTTGCCACAATTCCAAGCTGCAGGCGACGTTTCCGAACATCCAGCTGACCACAGCCCAGCCAGCCCGCCAACTGCTCGTCTGAAAAACCGTTTCGCTTCAATCGACGCAGCAGCTCTTCAGGCACATCCTCAAGCCTTTGATACCCGCGCACCTCGGTCTCAAGCTGCACGATCTGCTCAATACTGCGCAGAAACCACGGGTCGATATCAGTGATTTCGTGAATCTGCTCGACCGTCATTCCCTGCTTCAATGCATACCGCAGGTAGAAGATTCGTTCGGCATTTGGAATCGCCAGCTTGCTCAGAATTTCATCCGGAGCAGGCTGCTGAGCTGTGCCCCACAGATCCTTCTTGCCGCCACCCAGCCCGAAGTGACCAATCTCAAGGCCCCGCAAGGCCTTCTGCAGTGATTCCCGGAATGTCCGCCCAATCGCCATCGTCTCACCGACAGACTTCATCTGCACAGTCAAAGTCGGATCGGCTTCAGGGAACTTCTCGAAGGTCCAGCGAGGAATCTTGGTGACGACATAGTCGATCGTCGGTTCGAAACAGGCCAGCGTTTCGCGAGTAATATCGTTGCTGATCTCGTCCAGCCGATATCCGACTGCCAGCTTGGCTGCAATTTTGGCAATCGGAAAGCCGGTGGCTTTTGAGGCCAGGGCCGAGGAACGGCTGACGCGAGGATTCATCTCGATCACCACCATCCGACCATTGTCCGGATTGATGGCAAACTGCACATTCGAACCACCGGTTTCGACGCCGATCGCACGCATCACAGCAATCGTGGCATCACGCATCCGCTGGTATTCACGGTCAGACAGGGTTTGTGCAGGAGCCACCGTGATGGAATCACCAGTGTGGACTCCCATAGGATCAAAGTTCTCGATCGCACAGATGATCACGACATTGTCGGCGTTGTCGCGCATCACCTCCATCTCGTACTCTTTCCAGCCGAGAATGGATTCTTCAAGCAGCACTTCGCTGATCGGCGACAGTGCCAGACCGCGACGAACTTTGTCTTCGAACTCCTCAATGTTGTAAGCGATCCCGCCACCGGTACCACCCAGCGTAAAGCTGGCCCGAATGATGATCGGCAGGCCAATCTGCTGTACGGCTTCGCGAGCCTGCTCGATGTTGTGCACAGTAAAGCTGCGCGGCACGTCCAGACCGATCTGCAGCATTGTCTGTTTGAACGCTTCACGCTCTTCAGCACGACGAATGACATCTTCTTTGGCACCAATCATCTCGACGCCGTACTTTTCCAGTACACCGTGACGAAACAGGTCCATGGCCGTATTGAGACCGGTCTGTCCGCCCAGCGTCGGCAACAGCGCATCCGGACGTTCTACCCGGATGATCTCTTCGACGTACTGCCACGTAATCGGTTCGATATAGGTTCGATCAGCAGTCTGCGGATCCGTCATGATGGTGGCCGGATTCGAATTGACCAGCACCACCTCGTAACCTTCCTCACGCAGCGCCTTGCAGGCCTGAGTGCCGGAATAATCAAACTCACAGGCCTGCCCGATAACAATCGGACCAGAACCAATAATCAGGATCTTCCTGAGATCGTCTCGACGTGGCACCGCAGGGTGTCCTTCCTGAATTGACGACAACCGCCCCCGAGGGCGCGCAAAAACAGCGAAGACCGGTCAACAGTTCCAATGGAAAAAACCATCAGCTTCTGCCCGGCCCGCCCTGAGAACTCACTCGGGTACGGAAAAACTCCGCGCAAATTTGCGACAGATTACCAGGAATTCCGCTGCAATCAAGAAACCCGGCCCTGACACGTACACAGATCCCGGTTTCGGCGAAGTTTCATGCAATTGACTGATTCTGCTGCCACTGCAGGTTTCGAGAACTGCGGAAATTCGCCAGGATCCCAAAACCGTGGCCGCTAATCCACATCCGCTGCTGCAAAACTCCCGGAGATCTCTCGGCGTGTTCCGTGTCGCATTCGTTATCCCCACTCTCGATCAGTCAGGCGCCGAACGACAGCTCAGCCTGCTGGCCTGCGGACTGCCTCAGCACGAAGTACAAACTCATGTCTTTGCCCTCGATCGCGGCGGACGCTACGAAAAAACACTGCAGGCTGCCGGCATACCCGTCAGCATTCTGCATAAAACCAGCCGCTTTGACATCAGCGCCGCCATCCGACTGAGATCTGCGCTGCGGGAACTGCAGCCCGATATCGTGCAGTCCTTCCTGTTCTCTGCCAACACACTTGTGCGACTCCCCGGAATCGCTCCTGCAAAGACAAAACTGATCGTCAGCGAACGCTGCGTTGATTCATGGAAAGCCCCCTGGCAGCTGTGGCTCGACAAACGGCTCGCCACTCGCGCACACCGCCTCACCGCCAATTCCAGCAGTGTCGCCAGCTTCTATCGCAGCCTGGGAGTTCCCGCAGACCGCATCAGCGTGATCCCCAACGGTACTGCCCCGGAACCAGCCACACATTCACGCGCATCAGCACGAGCCTTGCTGGGATTGCGAGAGTCCGCGTTCGTCGCTGGCTTCATCGGACGACTGGCACCGCAAAAACGACTGCACGACCTGATCTGGGCCTTTCAGCTTCTGCATCAGGTCAGCGAAGATTCACAGCTGGTGCTGATCGGACAGGGCCCGGAGGAACAGCGGCTGAAACAACTGCTGGCCGGCTTCGACTGCCGCAACAAGGTGGTCTTCGCCGGTCACCGGGAAGATGCCAGCCAGCTGCTGCCGGCTCTGGACGCCTTCGTACTGCCCAGCGAGTTTGAAGGAATGTCCAACAGCCTGATGGAAGCCATGGCCGCCGGAATCCCCTGTGCAGCCAGCAACATCGACGCCAATCGAGAACTGATTCGCGACGGCGAAACGGGAGCCCTGTTTCCGGTGGGATCAGGCCCCGAAATCGCCCGCTGTCTGCTCCGCATGCAGCGAAATCCCGAACGCACAGCCAAACTGACCGAACAGGCCGCACAGTTCATCCGCGATCAGCTCAGTCCGCAGCAGATGATCAGCCGACATCTGGAACTTTATCGCAGCCTGCTGAATCGCTGACGTCACACAGATTCAGTCAAAACAGCCTGCACCACCCGGCCCTCTGTGTCCGTCAGACGACGTTCAAGACCGTTGTAGTAAAATGTCAGACGCTCATGGTCCAGCCCCAGAAGGTGCAGGATCGTGGCATGAAAATCATGCACAGACACCACGTCCTCCACTGCCCGATAACCGAACTCGTCGGTGGCCCCAAAGGAAAACGGAGCCTTCACTCCGGCACCGGCCAGCCAGCAGGTAAAACCTTCCGGGTTATGGTCCCGACCGCTGGCACCCTTCTGAAACGTCGGCATGCGACCGAATTCCGTACACCAGACCACCAGCGTGTCCTCCAGCAGCCCGCGCTCACCCAGATCACGCACCAAAGCCGCAGTGGGCTGGTCAAAAATCGGACCGTGCACGCCGTACTGCTGCTGAATCACCTTGTGACCATCCCAGTTACTGGCCCCCTCGCCACCGGTCTGGTACGCGCCATTGAACAGCTGGACAAATCGCACACCGCGTTCCAGCAGCCGCCGGGCCAGAATGCAGTTCTTCGCGTAGTCTGCCTTCAGAGTATTCTCGGTGTCGTCAGCGCCGTAGGCCCGCAATGTCGTCTCGGCTTCACTGCTGATGTCCGTGATGCCAGGAATGCTTAACTGCATACTGGCCGCCAGTTCGTAGCTGGAAATTCGCGCGGCCAGCTCCGAGTCGCCAGGGAACTGCTGCAGATGACGCTCATTCAGCCGACGTAAAAACTGCCGCGTCCGCTGATCACGCCCCTCCGTAACACCCGCTGGAACTGAGAGATTACGAATCGGCTTCGACGTATTAAAATCCGTCCCCTGAAAAGCTGCCGGAAGAAAGCCGGGGCCCCAGTTGTTGATGGAATTCTGAGGTACTCCGCGAGGATCCGGGATGGCCACATAGGCCGGCAGATTCTCGTTCTCACTGCCCAAAGCGTAAGTCGCCCACGAACCCACACTGGGAAAACCATCCAGCGTGAAACCGGTCGACATGTAGTTTTCACCGGGCCCGTGAGTATTCGTTTTGCCCTTCACCGAATGCAGAAAACACAGCTGATCCGCCAGAGATCCAAGCTGCGGCAGCAGATCCGATATCATCTTGCCGGACTGGCCGCGCGGACGAAACTGCCAGGGACTGCGAGTCAGATTGCCCTGCTCTCCCTGAAACGTGACCAGCTTTTCGCCACCCGGCATCGGCTGCCCGTGCCGACGCCACAGCTCAGGCTTGTAATCAAACGTGTCCAGGTGACTGCAGGCACCCGAACAGAAAATCACCAGCACACGTCGCGCTGCGGCAGGCTGATGCGCAGGACGGTCGGCAAACGGATGCGCAGCATCGATCTGCGGCCGAATCGGCGGTTTGCCGCTGACCGTGCCCAGCTGCTCATCACTGGCCAGCAGCAATTCCTGCTGTGACAGCAAAGAAGCACAGGCAATACCACTGAGCATCTGGACGGAGTTACCCAGAAAGCCGCGCCGATCCAGCAAATGCCGACTGGCCGGAAACATGCTTCCGGAAAACATACAATACCCCTCACTGAACTGCACTCGGACACAACCTGCAAAACAGCTTGACCAGGTACCCTCAGACAGTCAATGCCGCTGCAGGCAATACGTGGGATGAAGCCGGAATTCCTCCGGGGAAATGTCTGCACTGCAAATGCTGTCCGACCCGCCGTACAGCCCTGCGGCGGTCAGAGCCGTGGGCAGGGGCGATTTTTGTGAGGAACCGCGAGTTTACGGGAGCCGTGCCAGGGGGCTGCCGCAGGTTTTCGCCGGGGAGCCCCTCGCTGACGCTGCGGGCTCATGCCTGTGCCGTGAGACGCAGGCGGAGTCCTAAATTGCTGTGTTTTTGATGGGGTGTGCTCGGACTGGAAAGCTCGAGCTGCGATTTGTCACTCGGTGTCTGGAAAGATCGGGCGGGGTTAGGAGTCGTCTGGCGGGACTGATACAATCAACGCTGTTCATCAATCAATTTCTCTCCGATACCACTTTGGTCCCCACATCCATGACGGATACTCGATTTCACGCCGCCGGCGACAGTCGGCTTCCCGTCACGGTGCTTTCCGGATTTCTGGGCGCCGGCAAGACGACACTGCTGAACCACATTCTCAGCAACCGTGAAGGTCTGAAAGTTGCCGTGATTGTGAACGACATGAGCGCCGTGAACATCGATGCGCGACTGATCGAAACCGGCGCAGCAAAACTCAGTCGCACCGACGAAAAACTGGTCGAATTATCAAATGGCTGTATCTGCTGTACGCTGCGTGAAGACCTGCTGACCGAGGTCGCTGCACTGGCGCGA
>JBJTPZ010000658.1:0-12128 GCA_046075365.1 Planctomycetaceae bacterium | reverse complement strand
CCATCGACCACGACAGACGCTCCAGCATCCGCTCGATCGATTTGCCGCACTGCAGCAAAAAAATTGTCAGCGCCAATACTGCCAGCGACAAATAAAACAAAACCTGACGATCACCGCCAGCCGGATCCGGCAGCCCCCCCTCACCCGCTGTAAACAGGACGTTGGCACAACCAAGTGCCAAAGCAGGAGTCGCCAGCTGGAGCGTCCCGGCAGCCATGTAAAACGGCCCCCACAACCAACGCCCAGGACGCAGCCGCATGATCCCCGTCAGAATAGGTTCACCTGTGTACAGCGTGTAACGAATCGCCTCCAGATTGAAAATCATCTGCAGGAAGATCCCCAACGTCGCGACCCACAGGATACCCGTGCCGTAACGCACGGTCGTCAGTGGCCCGACGATCCACTCGCCACCACCAATTGAACCGGCCAGCAGAATTGCACCAGGACCAATCGTCCGCAAGACATTGCGAAAGGTAAACGGCAGCGGCTCTGGCAGTTCCTGCCGTTGCCACCCTGGCAGACAGCCCGCCGGCGGCACAAATCCTGAATCATTCGGACTGTTTGTCACGCGTGAAGACATCTCAGTGATCCGCTGGTGGGGCAGAAAACACAATTACCAATCTCAATCGTTCTCCGCCACAACAGCCGTTGCAGCAGAGAAAACGTCTGCACAGAATACAGCCACCCGCGCTGCAAAGTCCATTCAGTCACCGCTTCCTGTTTCACTGAACTGACCGAATCCTTATGCGCAAACATCAGGGGCCTACGGCGTCCAAACTGTCACCAGCCGGGACTCGCTGCCGTCGGCAGACATTCCGCAGCAGCAGTATCACGGGTACTGCCCTGCTGTCCGCTTGCGGAACTTTCCGCTATCGCCTCACACGCTCGTGGGGCCCCGGCAACCAGGTTGTATTCATCGGACTCAATCCCTCCACCGCCGATGCCGCACATGATGACCCGACTATTCGCCGCTGCTCAGCCTTTGCCCGCAGCTGGGGCTTCGACGGCCTCATCATGCTCAACGCCTGGGCCTTCCGCAGCACACAACCCTGCGAACTGATGCTGACACCTGACCCCAACGGACCACGCAACAATCACATTATCCGCCAAACCTGCCGTACAGCCAGCCTCGTCGTCGCTGCCTGGGGCAATCACTGCCCGCCAGATCGCCAGGCACAACTGCTGAAACTGACCGGTCCGCTCCACTGCATTGCCCAAAACAGCAACGGACAACCAGCTCACCCGCTGTACCTAAAATCCACGCTGCAGCCGCAGCCGTGGTCCGCCCTTCGTTAGTCCGCCACAAATAATCCACAGGCAACATGACCGCCAAAACCCAGTGACAGTTTGCCCCAGACCTCACGAGACGATACGGCAGCGGCATGCCGCGCCATCCGCAGCTGACAACGCTCGTCCTGCTGGGACAAATTCACCGTCCCCGGCCGCTGACCCGCCGCTATCCCCTGTACTGCCAAAATCGTCTCAACACTGCCCGCAGCGCCCAGCAGATGTCCCGTGGAACCTTTCGTCGCATAACATTCTGACACATCCGAAAGCCCCGCCGCGGATACCCCGCGAGCCTCCACAAGGTCGTTGGTTTCCGTGGCCGTCCCATGCAGTCCCAAAATCCCGGGCTGCACCGCATTGACCTCGCAGCACCTCCGCAGCACCTGCTGCACAACCTCGCCCGATTCATCCATCTGAGTCAGCCCGGTAGGGTCGCTCAGCCAGCCGCCACCAAGCACTCGACATAAACCCGCAACACCACGCCTCCTCGCATTCCGCCGCGACTCCAGTATCAGGACCCCAGCCCCCTCACCGACCACAAAACCACCGCGCTGCACATCAAATGGACGACATGCCAGCTCCGCCGGACCTCGCCGCGATAATACCCCCAGCCGATGAAAAGATGACAGTACGCTCGCCCGCAACGCCGCGTCCGCACTGCCCACCACACACACATCACACTGGCCGCTGGCTACGAGTGCCGCACCCTGCAAGACTGCAATCAGACCAGTCGCACAGGCTGCCACCGGACATAACACTCCAGCCTCAGCCTGCAGCAGCCCGGCGATCGCCAGCGTCGCAGCATCCGTACCAACCTGCCGCCGCCAAATCTGTGCCATCTGTGCCACCTGCGCCGGCTCAATCACTGATTCACCCGCAGACTCACAGGCAGCAGACTGCGGGCAGCCCGGCTGCAACTCAGCAGAACCGGCGATAACCGCAGCGTGAGCTCCCGTTGCCACTGGTGACCGCCACGCCGACCTCGAATCGGCCCGGACTTGCCGCTCCATCGCGACCAGTCGCTCCGCTGTCCGCAGTCCGCCCTTGCTGCTGCCAAAAACCACCGCAGTACGTTCCGGCAGGTTGTCTCCTGGCAAAAATTCAGGCGAAAATCCGGCCGATCGCCACGCTTCCGCAAACGCCAGCAACGCCATCGCAATCATCGGCTCCGCCAGCACCTCATGCAGCCCCGCCTGCTGAATTTGCCCGGACAAACCGGAACGTCCCAGCAGCGCCGCTACCTGCCGATGATCAACCACACAGCCGGATCGCTGCAAACCCGCAACCTGCCCCAGACCCGTCCAGTGATCAATGTCGGACGACGTCAGCGACCGAGCCGAAACATCGCCACGCTGCACAAAACGAAATGTATCAACGGCCGTCAGGCCTGCCGGAGTCACAGCGCCGACGCCAGTTACCATCACATCTCGTTCGGACGAACCACTTGCAAACCGCAGCACGGCTTCGGCCCTTCACCGCTGATCACTGTTCCGTTATTCCAGCCGTTCGCCGCGCCGTCTGGTAGATCGCCTGAGTATCCAGCAGACGGTCGCTGGACTCAAACAACGAAGCCACACACTGGCGATGCACCTTCATCTTCAGCCCGCCCACCCCCAGCGCTCCGTAACACAAGACACCATGATGAGTCACCCCTTTGTCCATCGCCGAAACATCAGACAACCCCAGCGGTGGTACCGCATTCAGATCAATCGCCAGTTTCAGCTGAGACAAACGCTGCAGAGCTCCGGATGTCAGCAGCGCAGCGCCGGCAGCACCTGCCGCCACCACCACTGCCGCACCCTGACACAATGCTTCGTTCTGCTGCGGATCCGTCGCTGCGACAGGCCGCACCACTGCCGCAGGTACCCTCTCACGCACCACAGCAGCAGCCGACTGCGCCCGCTCAAGAGTGCGTGATACCATCGTCACCTCAGCCCCCTCGGACGCCAGCAGCTCCGCCGCTCGCAAACCCACCGGACCAGTCGCACCCAGCACCGTCGCCATGACACCCGTCAGCGGCATGTGCTTTCTGGCAGTCGCAACCGCAGCAGCAGCCGTCGTGTTGCAGCCATTCGAATCCATCATCACCGACACTCGCAACGGTCCAAAGAAAGCCTTCAGCACTTTCTTTTGCACCGCCTCACCCGCCGCAGCTGAACTGCCGCCAATAAAAATGGCCGTGTTCTTCAGATCCGCGGGACCGCGAGTAAAAATGGCACCGTGCACCAGTGATGTGACGTTTTCAGGAGTCACCCCGGCACAGGAAAAAATCTGAGCAACACCGGAATCCACCGCCACCACACGGTCAAAAATACTGGCCTGACCGTCCGTGTCCAGCTGAATCAGAATCGTCTGCATGTAGCGCTGTCCCCAAAATTAAAAGCGTGAATCCCGCAGAATCCATCCTACAGACCGACTCCAGACAGATCAGCCCGCCAGCCGCGGGAATGCTGCTGTTCTCGGTTTTCCGTCAGCCTCTGGCCCAGTCAGGAAGACTCGCACTAAAACTCAGCAGCTCTCCCGCAGGACCTCGAAACTTCAAAGATTCAGCATGCAGACACAACGGTGGCTCCGCCGGATCCAGAGTCCGATTTTCCCCGGTCACTCCAGCCGGCAGCCAGGCCGGATCGCCACAGACCGGATAGCCCAGTGACCACAGATGCACTCGGATCTGACCGGTTCGCCCGGTCAATGGCACCGCTTCCACCAACGCCGTTCCGTCCGGAAATCGCCGCAGCACCCTGAAATCGGTGATGGCCTCGTCACCCCCGGAATCGGGCAAACGCACGCCTCCCAGTCCCGGTTCAGACCCCAAAGACAGCTCGCAGCGGAAACTGTCAGCCGGCGGATGCCCGGTAATTCGAGCCACATAGGTTTTGTCGACTTCACGCTGCTCAAACTGCCGCGACAGCAAGGTCGCCGTCCGCTTGCGACGCGCCAGCACCATCACTCCCGACGTATTCGCATCCAGCCGATGCACCACGTGCGGCCGTTCCGGGAAATACACCAAATTCAAAATGTGCCGCAGTGTGTTGCGATGAAATCGCCCGCAGGCATGCACCGGCAAAGGAGCCGGCTTGTTGATCACAATCAGTTCGGCATCTTCATACAGCACCTGCAGCGTCGCCGTCACATTCGGCTCCACAACATGCGGCTCAAGCAAATCAAATCGCTCGCCTTCACGCACCGGACGCTCTGCTGATAAAGGTACGAGCTCAGGACTGCGGCGAGCACGACGACCACGACCAGGCTCAGCCGGCACCACCTCCGAACTGCTGATTCTCCGCTGCCACTCCTCACGCCCCGTCTGCGGATGCAGGTTCAGCAGGAAGTCCAGCAAAGTCATTCCGGCACAGCGCTGCGGCACATTCAGCGGACGACGATTCAGCTCAGCACGACTGCCCGGCAAAGGATCAGTAACCGCAGCAATCTGCTCGGCACGCTGAGCCATCAATTTCTGCTGCTGCTGAACAGGACTGCGGTAACAGGCAGGACACGATCGTCCCGCAGAATACTCAGGCAGTCGCTGCTGTTCAGGAGTCACCACGGCCTGGCAGATGTAACACTGAGTCGTTCCGGTTTCACGCAGCTGCGGATCCACAGCCACCCGCTGGTCAAACACAAAACACTCGCCATCCCAGTGCGCCCCGCCCACCTCCTCAAAGTACTTCAGAATCCCGCCATCCAGCTGATAGACATTGCGAAAACCGGCAGACTCCATCCACGGTCCAGCCTTCTCACAGCGAATGCCGCCAGTACAGAACATCACCACAGGCTCGTCCTTCATCGCCTCCGGCAGCCGCTGAATCGCCTCAGGAAATTCACGAAAATGATCGATGCCCAACTGCACTGCATTGCGAAACGTACCAATCTGTACTTCGTAGTCGTTTCTTGTATCCAGCAGATGAACAGGTCGCCCCTCATCAAGCCACCGCAGCAGCTCTGCCGCAGGCAGCTTCGGAGATGTTCGAACAGCCGGACGAACATCGTCGTGCCCAAATGCAATAATCTCACGCTTGATCTTCACCAGCATCCGATTGAAAGGCTGATACGCATTCAGACTTTCCTTGGGCTGCAGATCCGACAGCAGCGGGTCCGTCCGCAGAAATGCCACAAACGAATCAATCGCGTGGCGACTGCCGGCCACAAACAGGTTGATGCCCTCACCGCTAAGCAGCACAGTGCCGCGCAAATCAACTTCAGCGGCAGCCGAACGGATCGCATCTCGACGCGCTGACAGATTGTCCAGCGCAACGAACTTGTAGCAGGAAATATTGATGATGGCAGCGTCGGCCGTCGCATGAGTCATAATGGGCAGCTTCAAACAGCTTGCAGAAGTTGAAATACTGTGGAAATCATACCCGGTCCCCGCCGCAGCAGTGAAGCCATCACAAGCGTTTCTCAGGAGCACGCCGGTCAACAATTGCAGTGTGCACCCCCGTGATCATGTTGTCCGACATCTGCACACTTCCTGCCTCCGCTGAAATCCGAATTCCAATCCGCCCCGCCGCCCCGCGGTGCTCCAAAATTCGGTTGCCCGTAAACTTCAGATCCCGCACCTTCCCAAGCACCTCAATCGCCACACCCTCCTCACCCCCGCTGTTCTCAATCGTGTTGCCCTCCAGAACATTCCGATTGGGCCAGAAATCCTGCCCCCGATCCTCGTTCCGGAACAGCACCCCAAACTGACCACTGTTGCTGATCCGGTTGTTCCGCATCAGATTGTCAGTGTCATTATGACCTATCGAGACACCATACAGCCGGTTGCCGTCAATCAGATTGCCCTCGGCCAGCCCAAACTTCACCCCCCAGCACCAGAACAATCCCTGACTGTTACGCTCCAGACGATTGCCCCTCAGCACTGGCCGCTGTGAACCAGAACCCGGATGCACCCCCAAATCCGCATTGTCATGACTGTGACAGTCCTGCACCAGTACGTCATGACAGATCTGAAAACTGATCCCGTCACCGTTGTTATTGCGAGCCTCGACGTGACGAATCACAAATCGACTGCAGTCCTGCAAAAAAATACAGCCGCCATAATTACCGTCCAGATGCCCGGACTGCTGCCGATTGCCATCCAGCACCAGACTTTCAATCACCACATCAGACGCATACTCGGCAGTCAGCAGCGGATACAGCGATTCACAAACAGGCTTGCCGGACAACCAAAGATTTTCACGCAGACCATCACTGAGACGAAAACGATTGCCTGTCCGCGCTGTCAGCGAACGCTTGATGACAGTGGCCGCCCCGTTATGCGGATTCACCGCTCGCAAGACCACTCCGTCACCCACCTCAAAACCAGTCGCGTCCGACAGAGTAATCTCCTGATCGTACCAGTCGGAATCAGCACTGAGCACCGCAGAGACGGATGCGGGGCGAGTCAGCAGAGTGTCGGAACCACTGCCGATCAACCGAACACCGGAAGACAAAATCACAGAATTTCGCAGCACCCATGTGCCCGGCAACAGCCGCACCGTACCACCGCCACGCCGCGCCACACTGTCAACCGCCGCCTGCAAAACACGATCTGAACTGCCGTTGAGATCTGCTCCCGTATTGCCCACCGTCAAGGTCAGCAGCTGGTCCCACTGCGGCTGCACACGATCATCACCGTCAGTTGCCCGCGGATTCACAACTTCAGGGGGCTGTGTCTGAGCAAACAAGGGCCAGGCCGGCAACACCACAGCTGCCCCCAGCATCCGCCGCAAAAAACCTCGACGACGACGCACAACAGACAATGACTGAATGCTGTCAACACAATTCCGCTGCAACACCATCACACAAACCCTCCGAAAACAAAATCCCGCCTATCAGGATTTTAAAAAAAATCAACCCAACACAACTTAAGGGCAACCCAGTCACATTCCCTTACTCGTTTTCCACGAAAACATTTTACACCGAAGTTTACACCGCAAACAATTGGCATCATTTGTTGCCTTACAAAACGTCAAGAAATCCTGGCAGCCACCACCAGGAAGGTAGCAATAACCCGCTTTTTTGGGATTTTTCAATGAATCATGGCGGTTCATGGCGCGCTTTTTTTGTTGCCTTTTGTCGCAAAAAAATGTTGACGCAACGTCCCTCAGCGTTGCAGTATGGAGACGTTAAAGGTTAGCAGGCCGTCCTGCCTTAACACTTCCAACCCTGCGAATGGAGTCCGCACTTACACCAGTGCCAGAGTATCTCGCCATGCTGTTCCTGACCCGCCTGTTCCGCCTGTCCCGCCGTGAATACCGTCGCCGCCGCAATTCCCTGCAAAACTGCCTCAGCGAAATTCAACAGTTCGAAACTCGACAAATGCCGGCCGCCGCTGCCGCCGTTGCCCACGAATGGAACTCAATCCTGCTGGACTGCATCCGCGACCAGAAGTCCGCGCCGCCGATCGCTTCTCGAGCCATGGCGATCACCAGCTCCGCGGTGTTCGAAGCCGTCAATGCCATCGATGGCAGTTACGCCTCAAACGTCCGCTTCCCGCTCGCCAGCGCCACCGCTTCCATGCCGGCTGCCGCTGCCGCCGCGGCTTTCAATACCCTCGTAACTCTCTTCCCGGCCCGCAAAACCATACTCGAAACCCGCTACGCTCAGTCCATCGCCAGCACTCCCGATGACAGTCGCCGGACAGCCGGCATTGAAATCGGACAGCGTGCCGCCGCACGAATCCTTGAAATTCGAGCCACCGACGGCGCCGCCAGCACCGTCAGTTACACTCCCGGCACAGCACCCGGCGACTGGCAGAAAACTCCTCCCGCCTTTCTCGATCCACTCCTGCCACAGTGGGGTCAGGTCACCCCGTGGGTACTTTCCAGCAGCTCTCAGTTCCGACCAGAAGCCCCCCCAAAACTTGACTCCAGCGATTACGCCCGCGATCTGAACGAAGTGCAGCAGCTGGGCGCCGTCAACAGCACCACCCGCACACCCGAACAGACAGATATCGCCAAATTCTGGGCCAGCGGACCGGGTACCGCAACTCCGCCCGGACAATGGAATATGATCGCCAGCATCATCGCGCAGGAACAGCAGCTGTCACTGCCACAGTCCGCTCGCATGTACGCCATCCTCGATATGTCGCTCGCAGATGCCGCCATCCTGTGCTGGAACACCAAGTACCACTACGAACTCTGGCGCCCGGTGACAGCCATTCAAAAGGCTGATACCGATGGAAATGATAAAACGACCGCAGATCCGGCATGGCTGCCGCTCCTCACGACACCACCTTTCCCTACCTACACGTCGGGACACAGCACATTTAGTGCAGCCGGAGCAACAGTGCTGGCCGGTATCTTCGGGACCGACAACATCACGTTCACGCTGCCGTCTGAAGTCAGTGGTGTTGCCGGTCGCGCCTTTAACAGCCTCAGTGCCGCCGCTGCCGAAGCCGGACGCAGCCGAATCTTCGGCGGCATCCATTTCGAATTCGACAACGTCGCCGGACAAACGTCCGGACGGAAACTGGGAAGCCTCGCCGTCAATTCCCTGCTGCCCATGCAGACCCGCACAAGAAACGCCGATGGCGAACTGCGTATCAGCGGAACCGCAGCCGATGACACCATCACCATCGACGCCTCCGCAGCCACTATCTCCGTTTACGTCAATCGAAAACTCTCATGGTCCGGCCCGCGCTCCGCCATCTCCAGCCTCACAATCGATGCTGGCAATGGCGATGATCGTATCTCAGTCTCCACAACCCTCGTCCTCAGCTCCTGGATCTCCGGCGGTAACGGTGACGACCGTGTCTACGGAGGCTCAGGCAGCGATGAAATCCATGGCGGTTCCGGAAAAGACTTTCTCTGCGGCCGCGATGGAAATGACACAATTTTCGGCGGACTGGGAGATGATCGACTTGATGGTGGCAATGGACGCAATCAGTTGAACGGCGGAGCCGGGCGAGACCTGGTCATTGGCAGCCGCACGCTGGATCTGTTCGAAACCGACAGCCTCGACCAGATTCTCTACCGCTGAAGTCCTTGAACCTTGCCCGGTCGGCCCCGGGCTAAATCGGCGACCGGACTGCTCAGCAACCTGTCAGGCAGCCCGGTCGCTTCGATTTCCAGCCGGAACTCGCTAACATACGCGAAACGACATCCCGCACCGCCTTCCGCAACGCCGGTTGTCAGCATCCCGTTACCCGTTCCGCTGCCAGAAAGTCAGTCTCCATGAAGGGGCCGGCATTTCAATACGAAATTCGCACCCAGCGACTGTTCCGCTGCCGCAACTGCGGCAGGTCTGTTCGAGTTCCCGGCAGCGTTGCCAGCCACATCTGCCGCTGCAGCGATCCACCCACATTCATGACTCTGGTGGATCCTCCGAAAATCGCCCCCCCTGACGTCTCACAGTTCCTGTCTGCTCCCGACGAAGCAGAACTGGCTGCTGCCGAAATTCCGGAAACCGACGAACCACTCGGCCCCTGGGTCTCGCGAATGCCCGTTCGCCCGCCACAACATCCCAACCGAAGAAAACTGTCCGACGAATTTGAAAAACACATCGGCGAAGGTGACCCCGAATCACCTCCACCGCCCGAGCCTCCACGCAATCCAGCCCCTCACTACCAGCACGGCGATCGTCGCGATCATGGATCTGACCGCGAAAGATCCGAACGCCGTGACCGTGGCGATCGACGCGACAGCCGCGACCGACGTGATCGCACTGACCGCCCCCCGCTAACAGAACGACGCAACGACAGCCCGGCAAATCCGCCAGCCGACTTCAGACAGCCGCCCGCCACACAACAAACAGCACAGCAGACTGGCAGCGAACAAAACAGCGAACGACAAGACCGAAATGCCCGCACAGATCGCAGGCCAGGACGGCCAGATCGTCGCGGACCTCCAAATCGCGACAGCCAGCCCTCAGCTGATGATTTCGGCGACGGAATTGACGATAAACTGACCGCAAATCAGCAATCGCCCGCCATTCCCGAAGATGAAGCAGCCAACAACAATCCGTCCGACAGCTCCCCGGACGAACAACGTTCACGCCGACGTCGCCGCCGCCGCTAAATACACCCCCAAAGACCTCACCGCGACACGCCAGCGCCGACACTGCACTCCTGCAGCAGCATGCGCGCTGTCGCCAACTGCACGTCACTCAAAGGCTCTTCCGCAGACTGATAACGAGCCTGCTCATAAACCTGAACCAGTTCACTCACCTTCGCGGAATCTGCCCGACGCACCAGCTCACGCTCCACCTGACGATGATTCCACCACGGCTTGACCGCTGTGCTGCAGGACAGCGCCCAGCGATCAAATGCTCGCACCAGATCTTCTCGAGTCCGCACGAGGTGAATGGACAGCGGAGTCGCCGACAGCAACCCGCCGCCCGGCAGCACTCGCCGCTGCAGGATTCGGACAGCCGGCAACAACAACAGCAAAACCAACAGCACACCACCGGCTGTCAAAAGAGGCACCCAGTTGATGCCTTCCAATGCAGAAACTGCAGCACTCGAATCCGCCACTGATGCATCCCTCGAAGGCGGGGCTGCAGCAGCCGGCGATTGCGCAGATCCAGGCTCCACAGGCACAGCCTGACGCCCGGCCGGACCGCGATCCAAATCACGCACCAGATCCTGAAAACGCTCTAAAACACGATCCGCAATTCCCTTGCCGCCACGCGCCGGAGAATTCTCCGGACGAACAGGAGACGGCGAACGCAATCGCTGCTCAGGCCGAGGCTGAGTCAGCGGAGAATCAGCAGTGCCCTCCGCCCCGACGCCACGCTGCATCCGCTTCCGCTGCTCATCCTGAATCTGCTGCATCAGTTCATTGATCAACTGCTGCGGTGCTGCAGACTCCACCGGCGACTTGTCCGCAGCAGCCCCGTCAGACTGACGCTCAGACTGCTCCTGACGACGCTGCTGCTCCGCCGACTCCGCCTCGCGACGAGCTTCATCCAGAAGATTTCGAAACGTCCTGCCAAAACCCTGCTCCTGCAACTGACCAGCCACTCGTTCTCGCTGCTCCTGCTGCTCAGACTGCTTTTGCTGCTCCTGCCGCTCAGACTGCTCACCCCCAGACGACCGCTCACCCAAATCCTTCATCTCAGCGCCCGGCCCCGCAGGAACATTCTCAGGCGAGACCGACGAATCAGCAGGGGACATTCGACGAGATTGCTGCTGCAGCAAATCCCCAATCGTCCCCAGACTGTCTCGGTCTGCATCAGCCGACCTTCCTCCCTGCCCCTGCCCCGCCCGCTGGCCAGGCTGCCTGCCATCATCAGGTTGCGGCAACACGCCAGGCTTTGTCTGAACTCCCGGCTGGGCCCGCTCCTGAGGTCGACTCTGAACACCTGGTTCCGGCGAATTTCCAGGCTCAGTCTGAACACCACGCTGCGACGGAACTCCAGATTGCGACGGCGCACTGGGATCTGACTTGCTTCCAACCTTAGACTTTGAATCAGACCGAGCCTGCATACCAGGATCCGCCGGCGTACCCGGGTCAGGCCGGGCCCCTGGCTCTGGCAGAACTTCAGATCGCGAAGGAGCACTCAAATTGGACTTGCTCCCAGGCTCAGACTTTAAACCGGGCTGAGCCTGCATACCAGGATCAGCCGGCGTCCCCGCATCAGGCTGGGCACCAGACTCTGGCAGAACTTCAGATCGCGGAGGAGCACTCAAATTGGACTTGCTTCCAGGCTCAGACTTTAAACCGGGCTGAGCCTGCACACCAGGATCCGCCGGCGTGCCCGCATCAGGCCGGGCCCCTCGCTCGGTCGGAACTTCAGATCGCGAAGGAGCACTCAAATTGGACTTGCTTCCAGGCTCAGACTTCAAACCAGGCTGAGCCTGCACACCAGGATCCGCCGGCGTCCCCGCGTCAGGCCGGGCCCCTGGCTCTGGCTCT
>JBJTPZ010000657.1:0-3264 GCA_046075365.1 Planctomycetaceae bacterium | reverse complement strand
GGCGGTCGCACCGACATGCAGTCTGGCAATGTCGTCAGCGACTGTTCTTTTGATTTTGAAATTGCCCGAGGCTTCGGCGAAGCCGGCAATGACACCGGAGACGGTCCCTGCGGCAGTTGCCTGTGAGCCTTCACTGGAGGGTACATTCAGTGTGACGGAGTCTGCGGTTGAAACTGGAATGGTAACCGGAGCGGCTGCAAAATTGACGAGCGTTCCGGCGCTGTCGGGACGATTGACAGAGATCGTCAAGTTTGAGCTCTGCAGGCTGGTATCGCCGAGGTTGACGGCTGCAATGGATGCTGCTGTGGCGGTTCCTGCAATCCAGTTCCGTCCTGGAGAGGTCGGATCGGCGGCCATCACGACACCGAACTGCACCTGATTCAGGCTGATGCCGGCAGCAGTACTGGCTGTGGCAGGACCGTTGAGTCCTGCGAAGCCGGTCAGGCCAGAGCCTCCGATTTTCAGTAAATCGGCATTTACTGTGCTGCCATCACTGAGTGTCAGCGATTGAGCAGAGCTGTCGATTACAAGGCTGCCGCTGACCGTGACAAAATTGTCGACGGTGAACTGTCCGGCGGCAGTCAGAGATTGTGAGGACGCCGGCATGGCAGGGAGACTGACGGTTGTACCATCGATGGTGACAGATCTGGAGCTTTTGGCCGATGTGAAGGTGTTTTGTGCGGCAGTGGCGGTGCCGCTGACGCTGCCGATGTTGGCCATGTTTAGCTGGAAGCTGCCGTCGGCATAAAACTGACGACTTCCGGTGGCATCAAGCACCAGGGCTGCGGCTGAAGCGGAGACACCGGCTGTGGCTGTGCCGCTGTTCGTGGTTGCTGTGGCATTCGTGATGATCGCCTGCAGCTCCGCCGAATCTTTCTGTATCGCTGCATTGCCGGTAATGGTGGCAAAGTTTCCAAGTTTGGCGGAAAGGCCCTGCACTGAGAGCACCTGCAAAGACTGGGATCGGGGCATGTCAGCGAATGTGGCTGTCGTCCCGCCAATCGTGATACTGTTACCGGTCCATGCGGTATCAGTCGAGTTATATCGCAGCCTTGCAAGGCTGGCAGATGCCCCGGTGATGCCCGTGGCGGACAGACTGAGTGCTCCCTGAGCCTCGAGAGCCAGCTTGTCCTGAGGCGTAGCGACCATCGCGAGCGTTCCGCTGGTCAGACCGGCTGAAACGGTTCCTGCGGTCAGCCCTCCTGATACGGAGGTCGCCACGGCACGCAGATTTCCGTCTTTTTGATCAAACGAAAAATTCCCCTGAATGGTCGCATAATTGTCGATTGACAGTGCCAGATTGTTACCAGTGAACCGGGCGGCTGAGGCAGGGACATCGATCGCAGCCGTCGTGCTGTTGACGGTGATTGTGCGATTTAGGGCGTTGGCGGTACTGTTGCGTTCAAGTGACATGGATCCACTAAGAGAAACACCGGGCAGACCACCGATGCCGGCCTCGCCGGATGCTTCCAGGGCGTAGTTCCCATCGCCGGAAACAATCAGACCGAAGGAGGCATTGTTGACAGCCAGACCGCTGGAATCACCGACGAGCGATGCTGTGATGCCAGTGCCCACTGCCAATGTTTCACCATCGCTTTGCGCCAGCGAAAACGTTCCGGAAAGACTTGCCAGTCCTGCGATGGACATTTGCCCGGAATACGAAAAGGACGGAGCGTCGAAATAGTTCCCGAGGAACCGACCCAGCGCATCGCGATCTGCTGCCTGTGGCACCATGGAAAGGCCGTTGAGAAACCCTTTGACCTCAAGCGTCAACCCGCCGGCGCCGTCACTGACGATGTCAAAATAACGGTCAGCTGTGGGGAAAGAAAACATACCTGTGGCAAGCGGAAAGCTGGTTGTCAGCTGGCTGCCGGAATTTTGCAGAAAATTGAAACGATCGCCGATCTGAGGGACGAAGTTATTGACAAGCCGGATGTCGAGCGATCCGGTGGAGAGGTTTGTTTGTCCGCTAAGCACCCGTATCTGGTCAAAGCCATCGTCATCGGTACCACCGGCCGGGTTGCCGGCTTCATAGCCACCGATCTCAATTTCCAGTCCCCCGACAGGAACCGTGTATCCACCCGTGTACTGCAGAACCTCCGTGACGCCGGGTGTCAGCAGGACGCGATCTTCCAGTACTTCCGTGCGACGGAACTGGCGACGCGAAACTGACTGCTGACGAAGCGGGCGGATCCACGATCGGGCACGCCTGCGACCCTCTGGCAAAAAGCAGGCGACCAGCTTGTTCCACAGCGACCTGGACATGACGACACCGTAATTTTCAGATGCTAAATCTGTACGTTTGAACATCGGCCATGCTGAACTACGGCGGAAGGGAGCCTGACTGGCTGCCGATCGCCGCATCGCAAAAGCCAACACATCGTTCTAGAGTTGGCAAATTCACCGCGAAAGGGACTGCTGGCGGGGGTGGCGTCAAGAGACCAGAAAAGAGCGTGAGCAGAAAGGCGCCTGCGACCATGGACCGCCACACGATGCACCCCAACGACCGCCCCAAAGCCAATTTCTCAGCAGTTCGCGGCAGGTTTCGCGGTGCCGGTGGGGCGATTCCGGGGAGTCTGGGCGGTTGCTGTGATTAGCAACAGCTCACTGAAGGGTTGTTTACGGCAAGTGGACACACGCCTCCCGCCATGGAAAGCCACATCTGTTCACGGAATCCCATGCCGGACGATCAGCTTCAGCGGACTAGTCGTTCGATCGATGGGATGCGAAGTGCACCGTCCAGCAGTTCATTCAGCTCCTCAGCGAACAGATCGTCCAGCAGGCTCTGATGGTCAGCGGGAACGTTGTTGCGTCTCAACGGGGTGGCCAGGGTCTCAAGGCTGTCCCGTTCTGCGGATGCTGATGACTTATGTTCGCACGTCGCCGTCGATTCATCCAACGAGTCCTGAATCCGTGCTGCCAGGAGTGTCAGTGGCAGCGACGACTGTCCCTGATCGCTGAAGGTCAGCAATGCATCCCTGGACTGTGCCTGCGCATTTGCTCTGAGTTGCGAATCGAAGCTCTCGGCAACACTCTGAGTCAAAGTCTGGACAACAGCCTCGCGTCGTTCGCCCGGCAGGATAGTGCCGGCCATGATATCGTCTCCGGCGGTGGCTGGGTCGAGGTCGCCATAGCCCAGAATGTGGCCCAGCTCTTGACGCAGAACGGTGCCAAGGTCCACGGCCCCCGTCGGAACCGGGCCACTGCCAACGTGCCAGCCAAAGCCCAGGGCGTCGTCGTCCAGCTGAATCAGCCGGCTGCCGG
>JBJTPZ010000656.1:0-2923 GCA_046075365.1 Planctomycetaceae bacterium | reverse complement strand
TCGCTGCGATTCCTGGAAGAGCCATTTCGACGTCGTCGCTGGCTTGTAAGTCGCTCTGATCTGTTCCTGGCGACGGCGGGGATTTCCTTAGTAATTGCAGGCGCAGGCAGTGTGGCATGGGCACTGGATGGTTGGCCCGAGCGATTTACTGGGAGAGTCGCTGAACAACTGGCGCTCCATGACGGAGATCGACCATGGACATCCGTGCAGGCTGACGGCGAATTACTGCGATCGCACGGGGAACAATGGATTGGCAGCTCAGATGCGGCGGCGGTCCCATGGGGACTGCTGTGGGGCGATAGTCATGCGATGGCCATCATTCCCGCATTTGCTGATGCCCTTCGTGAGCGAGGAATGAACGCTGCCGTAGTTGCGCATACTGCCACGGCGCCTGTGCTGGGCTGGTACAATTCAGATCCGGTGCATGGATTGAACGAGCGTTCCGAAGAGCTTGCGCTTGAGGTATTCCGGCTGCTCGAGCGAAAACAGTTGCGGAATGTCTTGCTGGTGGCCTGTTGGAGCTATTATGACTGTGACGAAATGCGGCAGGCATTGCTGCGAACTGTGGGGCAATGCCGGGATGCGGGCATAAATGTCTGGATCATGACTCAGGTTCCATTTCAGCCACTGTCGGTGCCCCGGGTACTGTGGTACGTGGCTATGACTGGCGACGATGAGCGAGCGTACTCGGCCAAAACGACAGAATGGAATGGAATTTCAGGCAATGGTGACGAGTTTCTATCGGAACTTCAGCGAGCGGGTGTGCAAGTTCTGGATATCCGACCGAAGTTTTTGGATTCTTCTGGTGGCTGTTACGTGATGCAGCACGAAGGCCGATCACTCTATGCGGACTCCAATCATCTGACACCATTTGGTGCGGAAAAGCTGGTGCTGCCATTTCTGCGGACTGAACTGTTCCAGTCACCAACGACAGTTTTGCCTAATGGCCTTACAGCACCGGGCAGGGGCCAGCCGGCCGGGCACTCTGGTTTAAGTAAGGGGTCACAGTGAATGGCTGAAGAGCATCTTTGGCGGCAGATCATTCGCAGAGGCTGGGTCGAAACTGAGGACGGCCGAAGACTGCCGTTGCATTCGGCGACTTCCGAGGCGCAGTGTTGCTTCATCCAGGAGCAAATGCGTGCCGTGCAGGCAGTTCGAACCCTGGAGATTGGGCTGGCCTATGGTTTGTCAGCGCTGGCTATTTGCCAGGAGCTACAGGGCCTTCCGGGGGCCAGGCATATTGTAATTGACCCGTGGCAGAGGACAGAGTCCTGGCATGGGGCTGGGCTTGAAAATCTGCATCGCGCCGGTGTCCTGAATCTGGTGGACTTTCATGAGAGCAGTGCCGAAATGTGTCTGCCGAAACTGGCAAGCCTGAATCATTCCATTGATTTTGCATACATTGACGCGGGTAAACGACTGGATGATACGATTGTCTATTTTGCGTATATTCTGCGGATGTTGAGAACTGGCGGTCGGGTCGTGTTCGATGATGCTCAGTTTCCTGGAATCAGAACGGCATTGAGGTACATCGTACAGGACGGTCGTATCCGGGTTGTTGGATGCATGAATCCGGACGGGGCGTCGTTCAGACGCCGCATGGCGGAATTGCTTTTGAGGCATCTGCCCGGGGCTGCTCGCCTAATTTCAAAGGAAATCCTTCGCAGTGATCGTGAACTTGGGATTGCTGGAAACTGCGTTGTTGTTGAGAAAGTCAGCGACGACGAAGCGGACTGGAAATGGCATCCGCGGTTTTAAGTAGTAAAGCGGAAAACTGAGAGGATCCAGCGTTGTCCAGCATGGTGCAGAATTATCCGCGAGTTTGTCTTGTACTGGCGTATTTCGGGCGGTGGCCGGCATGGATCGAGTATTTCCTTGAGTCCTGTCGCTGCAATCCGGAGTACAACTGGCTGATCTTCACGGACATTGGTCAGCTGCCGTCACCCTGCAGTAATGTTCGGGTCCAGCAAATCAGTTATGCTGATTTGAAACAGCGTGCGGAAAGTGTCAGCCAGTTGCCGGTCAGTCTGGAGCATCCCTACAAGGTGTGCGATCTGAAGCCGCTCTACGGTCGGATCTTTCAGCAGGAACTGCAGGAGTACGATTTTTGGGGCTACACGGATCTGGATGTCATCTACGGAAGGTTGCCAGATTTTGTGCCTGCAGCCGACCTGGCCGCTTGTGATGTGTTCACTGCCGCGCCACGACTGATTGTGGGGCATTTTACTGTGTTTCGAAACAGCCCGCAGGTGAGTGACTTGTTTTTGCGAGTTCCCAGTCTGCGGCAGATACTGAGCGAGTACGAGTGCGTGTCTTTTGACGAGCAGGCCTTTGCTGCTCAGATTGAACACGAAGCTGCTTCCGGACTGCTGCGGCTGAAACGATCCGCCATTCAGCTGGACGACAGTGCCTGCCTGCGTGAAGGTCGACGGCGTTTTCTGATCCTGCGGACTGCTGCCGGCCTGTGGGACGTGGCAGCGGCTCGACGCCTGGCCTACTATCACTTTATTCAGACCAAATATCGTCCGGCATTTACTGTTCAGCCCTTGCGGCAGCAGTGCTGGTGGGTGGCCGACCAGCACGGTATCCGTTGTGTTCCTGATGGCTGGCGCAGGTTTTTGCTGTGCTGGCCGGCGCTGATGTCGCTGCTGGCTGCAATTCCGTCACATCTGAGGGCCGCCGGACGAATGCTGTTGTCAGCTGAGACCAGACGCCGAATCAGGCAGGTGGCGGGTAAAGGCAAGGGCTGATGTCCGAGCTTAAATAGCGGCCGGCGGCAGCATCTGGCAAAGGTTGGGGGCGGATGGGGGCGGATGGGGGCAGAAGCCGCTTCGCCACTGCGAGGTACAGCTTCTTTGAGCCACGGAAGAGGACTTTTTTTTTCGCCACGGATGAACACGGATTTTCACGGATGAAGAACTGT
>JBJTPZ010000655.1:0-8966 GCA_046075365.1 Planctomycetaceae bacterium | reverse complement strand
CGGAACCGGATGGACCGGGTGTTGGATTGTGGTGCATGCCAGCCAGTTGCACTTTCGGCCCGTACCGCTTTGTCGGCGAGTCATCCAGAGCGAGCTTGATGCACTCACCAACATGACTGACGGGAATCTGTCGGACAGCCACATACAACTATTGTTTGGCGACGTGCTTTGCCTTGCGGCCCAGTGTCTGCAGAGAAAGTAGTAGTGATCCTGCCAGTCATCCGAAACACCGGCAGCGCGGAGCCAGCAGGACACAGTTCTGCGGCCACATCCCAGCAGCATTCCCAGAATGATCGTCAAAAAATATTTCCGGCTTCTTCGGTCCAGAACGCTGGTGAGAATTTCACACCAATCTGCTATTGTTACGAGGAGCGTCCATGCAGCCATTGGGGTGCTCCTTCGGGGCGAGAACTGTTCCTGGTAAAACAATTCTTACCAAGGACCCCCGTGGCTGCGCAGACCAATTTCCCCCGACGGCTGTGCTGCTCATTCTGTTACAGAGATGTCCGAAAGTGCAGATTGGTGACCAACCTGAAAACAAAACTCTACGCTGAAACCTCACCATGACTGACAATTCAGAGATTTCCAAAGCGTTCCTGTCCCACAATAGCCGCGATAAGACGGCGGTGAAAGTCATCAAAGGGTTACTGGAACAAGGGGATCGTCCCGTCCCTTGTTGGTTCGACGAGAACGATTTGCGGTCCCAGGGAACGTGGATATCACAGCTCGAAGACGCCGTCGCCACTTGCGGAGCAGCCGTTGTCTTCTACGGCCCAGATGGACACGGACCGGTTCACAAGTACGAGATTGATCTGCTCCTCAAGCGGGCGATGTATGACCAGGGCCGAGACGCGATTCGGTTGGTTCTCGTCCTGCTGCCGGGGGCACAGGAAACCGAGATTCAGGGCTTCGTCTCGTTGCATATGTGGGCCGACTTCCGAAAGGGCCTGGATGACGCCGCGGCATTGCAGCGGTTGCGAGCCTTCATCCTCGGTGAGGCCCCTAAGTCTGGTCTTGGCGACGATCCTTTGATTCCCAAACCAGAGATCGAACCGTATCGCGGTCTCGAAGCCTTCGAGGGGAAACACGCGAGCTATTTCTTCGGCCGCGACAACGAGATCAAGGAGCTTTGCGGTCGTTTGCGCGAGTGGCCGTTCACGACGGTGATCGGCGGATCGGGCAGCGGCAAGTCGTCGGTTGTGCGAGCGGGGTTGCAAACCGACTTGGCGAAGAAAGAACGGCCCACGCTTGCCCACACTACGACGATCACCGTGCGGCCGGGCACGAATCCAATCCGCGCTCTGGCCGAGCAGGTCGCGGCGTCGCAGGCCGAACAGTCCGCCGCCGAACGTCTCAAATTCGTGGATGATCTCGACGCGCGGTTCCGATGCCGCCCAGACGCACTGCTTAATGTGCTCAAAGGCGTCTTCGTCCGAGAAGACGAGCACGTCTTGCTGGTGATTGATCAGTTCGAGGAACTTTTCACACACAGCACGGAAACGCAGCAAGAAAAGCGGGAGGGCGAGGCTCCTGCCGAGCCGCGATTCAGCGACAGCCAACAGACACAATTCGTCGAACTACTGGCAGCAGTGGCGAAGAGCCAACTCGATCGGTTGCGGATCGTGATCACGCTGCGAGCCGACTTCTTCGATCGCTGCCTGAGTCTTCCGACGCTGAAGTCCCTGATCGAGAACCGTACGCTGCTGTTAGGCAAACTCTCGGACGACGCCTTACGCACGGTGATCGAAGCCCCGGCCTTCCAAGTGGGTGCGTACTTCGAGAAGGGCCTGGTGGCTCGCATCCTCAAAGACGTCGAGAACCAGAACGGCTCACTGCCGCTTTTGCAGCACGCCTTGAAGGAGTTGTGGGCCAAGCGGCGTTTCGGCTTCCTTACTGATGACGGCTACGACGAAACGGGCGGTGTCGAAGGTGCCTTGAAGAAACGAGCCGACGCGACGCTCCAGAATCTCAGCGAAGACCAACGTGACATCGCGAAAAACATTTTCCTGCGCCTGACGACGCTCGGCGAAGGCGTCAGCGATACGCGCCGCCGTGTCAACAAGACCGAGCTGTACCCAGAGAAGACTGATCCCCGTGCGATTGACGAAGTGCTGAAAGGTCTCAGTTCGCAGGCCAACCGCATGATCGTCACGAACGACGATGGCACGGTCGAAGTGACTCACGAAGCGTTGATCCAACGTTGGGATACGTTGAAAGGTTGGCTTGCAGAGAATCGTGACGACAAACGGCTCCATGACCGCCTGCGAGACGCCGCCAACGAGTGGGCCGACCCGCTACACACTCGCGACCCGAGCTACCTCTGGGAAGGGGGCCGTCTCGACCTCGCCGAAACGTTCGACCAGTCCCACCCCAACATACTGACCGCCCTCGAACGTGAGTTCCTTGGAGCCAGCCTAGCGGATCGTCAACTCCAACTGGACGAGAAAGAGCGGCAAAGACGACGCCTCACACATCTGGCGATCGGTCTTGCCAGCGCTCTTGTACTTTCCGTTGGGCTCTCTTGGTGGGCGGTCACGCAGAAAACGATTGCCAACAAAGCAACCGTTACAGCAGAAGCCGCAACCAAAACTGCAAAGGATGAAGGTCAACGAGCCCGGCGTTCGCTTGCATTCCAATTGGCAAAAGAAGCCATGAGGCAGTTGGATAAATCGGCAACAAAGTCACTCTTGCTAGCAGTTGAGGCCGCAAACGCGACGCGCAATTTTCAAGAACCGATCGTCCCTGCGGCCGAACAGGCACTTAGAGATAGCCTTGCTCGGATTGGCGGAGTTCCGCTTCATGGTCCGCAATCCCCCGTGATTGAAGCGACATTTAGCTCAGATGGAAGCTGGCTAGCCGCAAGTTGTGTCGACGGTCAAGTCTTTGTATGGAAATTGGCGACATCGACTACAACACCTATCCTGTCGTTTCGGGCTACTGATTCCGAGCAAGCTGTTGTATTGGGCCTTCTTTTCTCCTCGGATAATCGACGACTCGCATTCGTTCGCGAAGACAACCTATGTGTCACGTACCCATTGGACGACCTTATCGCGACGAGTGGCGGCACTATTACGGCACAACCGTACGATGTGCTCTACCCGTATACTTTGAATTGTGGCGACAAAATATGCATGCCACTATATATAGACAGTGATCCTCGCGTGCTTCTCGAACAACGAGTAACGATACCCAGCGGGGACCGCGAGTTTGTTTTCAGAAACCTCGTTAATGGAACGGCGCATCCTCTCGTCGTCCCGCCACAAGAAGGCGCGACAATTTCTGCCGCAGAGTATGATTCGCGATTTAACATCGTACTCATGGGCGACTCGATCGGGCGCATTTTCCGTTGGTCATTGACAGAAGAAATGATCGCATCCGGGCCGACAGTTATTCACAAATTCGACGAGCCCATCGCAAACATCACAATATCACCCACTGGTGGAGTAATCGGAGTGACTGGTAAGCAGGGACTTGTTTCGTTATTGGAATTTGGGACTCAAATGGCAACGCCGAAGGTAACCACGCTCCAGCGATCAGTCAAAGATGGGCTGGCGCAGTCACCCAGAGACATAATTGTGAGTTCAAATGACTCTCTAGTGGGAGTATTGAACTCTCAGTTTTCAGAGGCGGAATTCGCTCTATGGAGAAAAGTGGACGGTAGCTGGCAACCAATGCCGAATGGGCTGAAGGATGTATTGAGTGTCGCGTTCTCTCCCCGTTCCATGATTGTTGCGCACAAGACCTCTAACATTTCTATGTTCAATATCGAGGCATTTGGCGATGGGTTTTGGAAGAGCGAACAACAATACAACAGCAATGAGGGCGAAGATTATTCATACGTGATGAGTTCGGATTGCAGATTAATGGTGTCATTCGACAAAATAGGTAACGTGCGTCTCTGGGATCTAGCCCGTGAGTCAATGCAGTGCGAGCCGAGTACTACGGGCTTTAGTGCATCAACAGGAGATGTAAAACTCAGCCGAGACGGAAGATGGCTCGCGATTCCAATAGCAAACGATGTCCTCATCAGGGATCTCCAAAACGGTTCGTTCGACGATGCAGGCGTGTCCATTCCACTAGGGAGTGAGGTTAAGGAGTTGATGTTCGCAGGGAACAGCGGGCATGTCGTTTTCCGATGTGAGAACAAAGCGATCTATTTCTCTAAGCTTCCAACTCGAAGTACGCATCACCAAGCACTCTTATTGCGAAAAGGGAGTGAAAACGTCACGCCTGACAAATATGCAGTCAGCTTTGACCGACTCATAGCGAGCGCTAATGGCCGGTGGATGTCATCGACCGACGAAACACCGTTCGGCATCTGGGATTTAGAGGCTGACGATCCAACGGTTGCATATCACTTGCTGCCAGGACTTCACACTGGCCATTGGCATCCAACGTTTGCCGATAATGGAAGGTGGCTATTGACGTACCAATATAATGACCCACGTGCGGCCAAGAAACATGACGACGCCCGATTGTGGTCGCTATGTGATCGGAAGCCTGTTGAAATCAAGATTCCGTTCGAACTCTCAAATGCTCTCACCAGCTACGGATCGGCAAATCGGTTCAGTCCGAATGGGGAATGGCTGATAGCAGGCGGTAAGCTCTGGAGCCTTGCAAATCGAGGAATGAACATCCACAGTTATGCGCTGCGGCAACCGGAGTCGACATTTTCTCCCGCTTGGTATGTGTTCGATTCTGAATGTAAGTGGCTTGTCACTGCAACGACTCATTACGATGGCCGAATGTATGCATATAGATTGAAAGACGATGGTCAAGAGCCAGAGGTAGTGTTGTTAAACGGGCACAGGGATGGAATCGCACACGTCGCCTTTGTTGGAAGCGAACAGCGGCTCGTTTCCATGAGCGGCGATGAGTCACTTCGACTTTGGGATCTTTCAAGCCATCGCCAGTCCGTTACATCGAATGTGCTCTTAAACAACGGGCCATTTTACCCAACTATCCACGACCGAGCCGACTGTCGCGTTTATCCAGCTGAAAATCACCGCTGCTTTATCGCAGGACAGAGTGGGTACATGGCAATGTGGAAGTTGTCACGCGATCCATTGAACGGAGCCCACATATTGTTATCACGGGAGACGTCGGACGAAATACCGTTGGGATTCTCGATCGGCGATCGGATGTTCCTTACCAAGAAGAACGGCTCCGTAGTATCACGGTTCATAAATGATGATGATCTACTGGCAGTTGCAAATGAGGTAGCGACTCGCAATTTTGCGAAAGATGAATGGTTGGAAACATTTCCGTCACAACCTTACCGTCGAACGTTCGCATCACAAGCAGTTCATTTCACCCTTATTCAAGAGGCCAAAAGTGCGGCATCTGTTGGCGACATATCGCGAGCGGCAGTGCTGTTTGGTGAAATTGCCGCAGCGCAGCCGGGGTTGTTTTCCGATCCGATGACGGAAGCGAATCGGTGTTTCGCACGCACTCGAATAACAGAGGCAAATACTTTCGCAAGCGAGCTGAAGATCGCAGACGCGACTGCTAAGTTGATAGAGGCAAAGAAGCTGGATCCAACGTTGCCTTGGGAACCAAGATCTGAGGCTCGCCGCAGGGCAAGTCCGACGCTCATGCAGCAAGGTCGGACGTTAGCCGGGATGGCAAAGGTTGATGAAGCAATTGCCAAATTCCGCCAGGCAATAGAGTACGATTCGGCTATCGCTCTCGATGCTGTTGTCGAAGCAAGAAAACTGGCTGCCCCAAAACTTGTTGAGAATGCAAAATTGCTCGCAAGGAAGCGAGATTTGAATGGAGCGATAGGACTTCTCCGCCAAGCTGCGGAATTTGATCCGAGTCTTAGGGTTGATCCTGACATTCAAGCACGTCTAGAAGCGGCACCCGCATTTCTAAGCCACGGCGACTCCCTTGCATGGAGTGGTGAATACGAATCAGCGATCGACTCGTATCGATTAGCCCTGAAGTATGACAAAGCCATAAAGGTCGACCCTGATCCTGAAACAAGAGCAAAGGACTACGCATCCCGTGCGTGCATACGAATCGCCATCGAAAAAGTAAAACGCGGAGAAGTGGATGAGGCGGTCAAATCATTCACGCGTGCACAATCAATCAACCCTGACTTGAGAATCGAGGCGCAAGCGTACAACGAACTGTGTTGGAATGGGTGTCTTTACGGTAAACCCAATCCAGTCAAATTTGCCGGTGATGAAGCTGTAAAGAAGGCCCCAGATAATTGCCAATTCAGGGATACTCGTGGCGTCGCTAGGGCGTTAACCGGTGATTATCCAGGAGCGATTGAGGATTTCGAGGCATATGTCAATGACTCACGGAATTCGAATGCTTCCGGAAAAAAACTTCGCCAGAGTTGGATATTGGCACTTAAAGCTGGTGAGAATCCGTTCACATCGGAGGTACTTGGGAGTCTTCTAAAGAAATGAATCTTCGGAACGATCTCCATCTCGGCTCGTTCCTCGACTGGAACGGCCTCTGCTACGCCGACGAGATAGGTTTGAAAGTGTGAAGGGGTGTGTCGTAAGGGATTCCGAAGTATGCTGGGTAGCTAAATTGTTTTAGCTATAAGGTGGTGGCTGTGTCGATAGGGGGACAGGTCGATTTAAAAGTCGCGATGATGACACACCGCCGAAGCCGTAGAAACCATTTACCTTCTCGAACTCGCGAATCCCCAACGAGAGATTTTCCATGAAGCACACCCTCACCATCCTTTCCGCACTCATTCTCGCACCACTTGCCACACTGCACGCGGCTGGGCCTGATCTCTCCAGGATCGCGTCGCGTGCGGATCTCGATGCGGTCATCGCCGTTACGAACGACGCTCCGCTGAAGCAGTCGCTCACAGACCATGCAGCCGACATTCTCGCTGCGGCGCAGCGGCATCCGCATGTCGAGGCCGTCATCCGCACCATTCAAAAGGCACCGGGCTCGTTCACGAAGATCAACACCACGCCCGAGGCGCTCAAGAAGGCGGCGGGCGGAGACATCGCGATCTTTGACACACTGACCATTGTCAACACCGGCATCCTCAACGGGCATCCGCACGATAGCCGAGACAAGAAAAGCGACCCCTATGACGCCGCCTTCATCGAGCATCTCGGGCGGATTCCCTCTTTGGAAAACCTTTCCCTCGTGGTGACCGCGTTCGACGAGGCCTCACTCGATCCGATCCTGAAACTGAAACGACTCCAATCCCTGCGCATCGAGAAGCGGTATGATAATGGCCCCGGCGACACTGCCCTCGCGAAACTCTCGCAGCTCGCGACGTTCCCCGATTTGAAGTCCCTGTCCCTGCATTACTTCAGCAAGGCCACCGACGCCGGACTCGAGAAGCTCGCCGGGCTGAAGAACCTGGAAACCTTCAGCCTCCGGGCGAGGGTGCCAGGGCATGCCTTCGCCAAATTCGAGGGGTAGACGAACCTGAAGTCCATCGCCTTCCACGGCAACGCGATCGATGACGAAGGTCTCGGCTACATCTGCGAGCGCTACCCGAATCTCGAATCGCTCAACCTGATCCATGCCAGCGCGCTCACCGATGCCAGCGCGGTGCATCTGCCAAAGCTCAAAAAGCTCAAGCGCATCATTCTCAATGGTGGCAAGATGACGGCGGCCTGGCATGGGAACTTGAGCTCGCTGCCCCTGGAATCCCTGTCAGTCAGCCAGGGTAATTCCCTTCCTGCGGCGGAGGCGATTGCCGGAGCCAGATCGATCCCCACCCTGCGTTAGTTTGCCATGGATGGCAAACCGCTGACTGACGCCGATCTCACCGCGCTCGCCAGCGCGACCCGGCTCGATCCACGACACCGGACGGCTCGCGCCGTGCCGCTAATAGGAATTGCCGCACCCACACACTCATTGAGACTTGAATATGCGATCCTTTCTGTTGCCCATCATTCTGCTGTTTGTGATTCACCCAACCGCACGCGACGAGGATGCGTCCACTGGAAACAGCACATTCGTTGCTGCCAATTTCAGCAGCGAGGCGATCTCCAGCGGCTGAGGCCTGTTTCCTTCCCTGCAACTGCTGGTCCAGTTTGTTTCCTTCGAAGAGCCTGCAGCCAATGAATTTCCTTCTGCGTTTCCTTCCCCGCAGTTGCCTTCGGGGGGGCGCTGGATTCAGCGTGGGCGGGACTGCGGCTAAACCGCAATCTGCAGGGCGTCAAAATTACAGCCTGGCCGAAAGCATGAGCTAAGTTTGCTGACGGGGGAGGCGTCCGATCGTGTGGGGCCTCAATAAAAATGCCCGAGCGGCTTCGAACAGCCGATCGGGTGGATTCCTGGGGAGCAAGACCTCCCATGGAATGCCGTCAGCATCACACAGATTCAACGCACCGGCCTCGAAAATCCAGATTTCGGGAGCGTGTTTGTCCGAGTAAAGGTTGCGAGGCCGTTTACACGCCGCGTGCCGGTAACCAGCGGTATTGCCAGGACCCGCACTGTCGGAGGAGGTTCGCCGCTGGCAGGCTGCTGCAGCAAAAGTCGCGAGGCTCTGAAAATCGCTGCTGAAGCTCCGTCCACCTTTGCCAGCAGAGCACCATGGCGAGGATATGGTCATTCAGGGCAGCAGCTTCCGTACGAAAGGCGAGACCCCCAACGAGTAGTCGGTTCCACGTCATCAGGTTGCTCAGACAGCCGTGGCAGCGTCCGCGTGTGCTGTCACGCATTCGCAGGAGACCCTGCTCGCCCTTTGCAGCCGCATCAGCCTGTCTGATGCGGCTTTCGAAGCTTCAGCGGCAACCGGTGGAGTCTCACCAGTGGTCACCACACTGACCAGCGTACTGTGGTCGCGGCCCCAACGGCGGGCCACGCCATCCCCGTCTGGTGAAGCGGAGTTGAACCTGAACGCGAGACACGCCGCTGCCGTGGACGGCGATTCCGACGTACCTTTCCCGCACACTCGCGACGCCACAACTGTGCTGTGCAGCACAGCCCATGACGACAATTGGGCAGAACCAGAACTCCGCACGCAAAAA
>JBJTPZ010000654.1:0-4872 GCA_046075365.1 Planctomycetaceae bacterium | reverse complement strand
GGGCGCCCACAGGCGAGGCGTGGGCGGAAGCCCACGGGTGTTGCGATTCGTTGCGTTTGTTTGCGTTTTGGGTGGCTGGCGGCATTCGTGCCTCCCATGGGAATATTTCCGTGTTCGGTTTGTCTGTGGGTCTGGCATTGTGAATGACACTTCGACATACTGGGGATTGCGGTCGGTGTGGGTACAGGTGTGCTTAAGTGCAAGCGGGGTGTAACAGATGATAGCGGAGTCGGATTGGGACGATCTGCTGGATTCGATTGAAGCGGGTCGTGTGCTGCCGGTGCTGGGCTGGGGGATTACGACGTTTGGCGAGCAGGATCAGTTGCTGGGTCCGTGGCTGGCGCAGGAGTATGCGAAGCGGCTGCGGGTGGATCGCAGTGTGCTGCCTGCAGAGTTTTCGGTGAATGATGTTGTCGCGCGGCATTTGGTGAGCAAGGGCCGACGCCCTGACCTGGTGCCTCGATTTAGCGACACGGTGGCAATGCAGGACAGTGGCGGGCTGGGGGGGCCGGGCAAATCGCTGCTGCAGCTGGCAGAGGTGCTTGGTTTGCGACTGTTTCTGTCCCTGACCCCGGATTCTCTGATGCAGCAGGCTTTGGATCAGGTGCGACACGAGGGGCGTGCGGCGACGCGGGTCAGGCGTTTCAGTCTGCAGGATACGAGCGAGGATCTGGAGGTTTCACTGGACGAGGTTTCTCGTCGTCGTTCGGATACGTGGGTGTATCATGTGCTCGGTCGAGCAGCACCCCAGGTTGGCAGTTGTGTGATCTGGGACGAGGATTTGCTGGAGTTTCTGCTGGCCCTGAATTCGAGTCTTGAACGTGAGCTGTTGCGAAACCTGTATCTGGCACTGCATCCGGACCAGAGTGTGGAGTTGCTGGCGATTGGCGTGAGTTTTTCTGACTGGGTGATGCGATTATTTTTGCGGGTGATGCGTCAGACTCCGCTGACGCGGGAGCAGCCGGCGACGCGATTTGTGGAGTCTGGCAGTGCGGACCCCGCGAATCTGGTGTTGTTGTGCGGCAGGAGTGTGGGGGGCCTGCAGCTGCTTGACATGTCTCCCGGGGAATTTGTGCGGGAGCTGTCTGAGCGGTGGCAGCGGCGTCATCCGGTGTCTGCGGAGCTGATTCCGGCAGCGATAGCGGTTCCGGATGATCTGCCGGAGTGTGCAGTATTTATTTCGTATATGCGGGAGGATCAGGTTGCGGTGGCGGAGCTGGTGCGGAGGCTGCAGCGGAGGGGCTGTGAAGTTTGGCTGGACACGGAACGACTGCAGTCAGGAATGAATTTTGACATGCGGATTGAGGACTATATCAAAAAGCGACGGATTTTATTTGTGTCAGTGATTTCTGAGCAGACTGAGCTGTCTGGTGACGCTTATGCGCACAAGGAGCGGACGTGGGCGGCGGAGAAGGCGTCTTCGATTCCCGAAGTAGATCGGGAGGAGTTTTATTTTCCGTTGATTATCAGTGAGGGGCTGGATGCGGGGCGAGTGCAGAAGGAGCCCCGGATTTTTGCGGGTGTGCACCGGGAGCGTGCGGCTGGTGGTTGTGTGACTGACCAATTTTGTGATCGTTTAAGGGGCTTGCAGCTGAAGAAGCTGAAGCGACCGGGGGACGTGTCATGAGTGGGGGGCAAGGGGATGTGGCGACTGGTACTGGTCAGCAGCTGGTAGATGCTGAGCATCCGTGGCTTGGGTTAAGTTCTTTTTCGGAGCAAGTGAGTTCCTGGTTTTATGGCAGGGAAGCGGAGATTCGTGATGTTTCTCAGCGTGTGCGGCAGCGTGCACTGACGGTACTGTTTGGTCCTTCGGGTCTGGGCAAGACATCGCTGCTGAATGCGGGAGTGCTGCCGCGTCTGCGGCAGGCTGGCTATCAGCCGTTGCTGGTGCGGGTGATTTATGATCGGGCACTGGAGCAGCGTTCGCCTGAGCAGCAGGTGCTGGGGTTGTTGCAGCGGGAGTATGCGGAGTTTATTGCAGCGGGAGTGCGATCGCCGGAATCGCTCTGGGAATTCTTTCATGATCCGCTGTACGGTCTGGTTCAGGAATCGGACGGTGGGGAGGTATTACGAAAGCGTCCGGTGCTTTTGCTGGACCAGTTTGAAGAAGTGTTTACTTTGGGGGCGGTCAATTGTCCGCAGGAGAGTCAGGAGTTTTTGGAAGCGCTGGCGTGTGTAGCGGAAAACAGGGTCCCGGAATCGGCGCGGAGGCGGATGGAGGGGGAGCCTGATTATGCGGAGCGGGTGCTGCAGTCGGAGCGGATCTGTCGACTGGTGCTTTCATTAAGGCACGACTATCTGCACGAGCTGGAGCGTTATCGTGGGCGTATGCCTTCAGTGATGGACAATCGTTTTGAGTTGCGGCGTCTGTCGGGCCCGCAGGCATTTGAGGCGGTGTTTAATCCGGGGCTGCGACGGCGTGATGCGGGTCTGGGGGGACCTTTGTTATCGGTGCCGACTGCGGAGCAGATCGTGCGTCTGGTGGCTGGTGTTGAGTCTGACGTGGCGCTGGAGAAGATTGAAAATGTGCCGCCTTTGTTGAGTCTGATTTGTGAGCAGTTGAATAGTCGTCGTCTGAAGTCAGGGCAGTCCACGATTGAATCAGCAGATCTGCAGGGATCGGCGGATGAAGTGCTGCGGGATTTTGTGCGTGACAGTTTTCGCGATTGTCCTCTGGCACTGCGTGATTTTGTGGAGCAAAAGCTGGTTTCGCGAAATGGTATCCGTCAGTCGGTGAATATTGATTCGGCTGTGTATGATCTCGAGGCTGCCGGGGTGGTGGGTGGCCGGGAGCAGTTGCTGCGTCTGGTGGGGCGACGGTTGCTGACGATTGAGGATCGGGGTGGGATTGCGCGAGTCGAGCTGACTCATGACATTCTGGCTCCTGTGATTGTGAAATCGCGTGATGCGGGCATGTCGCAGCAGGCTGTGCAGCAGGCGCTGGCGGTGTATGACGGTTTATTTGCGGAAGAGGGTGTGGATGCCTCGGCGAAGGCCAAGCGTGTGGCGGAGCAGTTATTTTGCAGTCTGTCAAAAAAAGGGGATGTGGAAGGAAAGTGGCAGTGTCGTCAGTTGTCTGTTCAGCGGGTGGCGGCGGAAGCGGGTGTGGAAGTGTTGTTGATACAGCGGGTGGCTGTGCCGTTTATTGAGGCGGGTATACTGGTGCAGCAGCCTCCTGATCAGTCGCTGCAGGCCGATTCACTGTTGAATGTTGAGCATCGGACGTTGTTTAATCTGTGGCGACAGCTTGAGGGGTGGCTGAAGCTGGAATACGCAGCGCGGAGCGACTACGAGCGACTTGCGAAGGCGGCAGAGCGAGAGCGTCAGGAAGGGTTGCTGAATGAGCAGCAGTTGTTGCTCTATGAATCTTTCTGGAAACAGCGGAATCCGGCTGCGGCGTGGTGCGATGAGGTGTGGCCGGGCAGTTTCCAGCGGGTGCAGGACTTTTTAAAACGCAGCCGCAACAGGTTGCAGGCTCAAAAGGGGCGGAATCGCAAAATCCTGCTGGTCCTGGGGACTGCCAGTCTGCTGCTGGCCGGTCTGCTGCTGTGGGAACGCAGTCGTTCGGCGTGGCGTGCGGAGGGGCAGAATTTTGCGGCGCGGTTTTTGGCCAGTCCGGCGGCATTTCAGGAGGATTTGTTGAAGTATCGGGACGTGGCTTTACCGGTTCTGGAGGCTGCCTTTAAGCAGCCGGCGACCAGCGTGGTGCAGTTGCGTGAGCGTCTGCATGCGGCTTATGGTTTGGCGCGGTATCGCCCGAGGGCGGAGTTGCTGACGTTCCTGACGGCTCAGGTGGAAACCCTGGAGTCGAGTGAGTTTGTGATGCTGTCGCAGACTGTGGGTATTCTGCTGAAATCGCTGGGGCTGCAGGCTGGCGCACTGGTGCAGGAGCAGCTGCAGCAGGCGACTGCGGTCGGTAATCGTCAGCTGGAGCTGCGGTGGCTGTTGCTGGGTCTGGCATTGGGTGAAACGACGCGACTGGACGCTTACTGTGGGGCGAAGTCGGATCCGTCAGACACGACTGAGCTGATGGTGGATCTGGCGAAGATCCCGATCGATGTGTCGTGGCTGAGCGAGGTGCTGGGTGATGAGTCTGCGTTGCAGCCGGCGACCCGTTATGTGTTGTGTCTGGTGGTAGGTGGTTTGCAGGGGAGTGGTGTAGCAGCGCGAGCGACATTGGAGGAGCTGTATCGGACAGCCGGGGACGCTGGGACTCACGGAGCCGCGCGGTGGGCTTTGCTGCAGCAGGGCGTTTCTGCGGACCATCTGGATGAGCTGATTGCGGATCGTGCTGAAGCAGAGGCGACTGGTGGTAAGCGTGACTGGTATGTTTCACGACCGGTCGCAGGACAGCCGGCGCAGCCTGGAGTTGTCGCCGCACCAGGCTTCACGATGGTGCGCATCCGCAGTGATGCCTCCTTTCAGCTGGGGCCTGTGGCAGACGGGACCGACCCCGGTGAAGATCAGTCGGGCTGGACAGCTGAAGACAAAGCTGCGGTTGGGGAATTCTGGCTGTCGGACCGGGAGGTGAGTCTGGGTCAGTTTCGGGCGTTGTGCCCGGAGCGTTTTCAGTTGAAGGACGAATTGCCGTTGGAGCCCGGTGAGGAGCCGAAAAATCTGGGTCCGATGAATAAAGTGAACTGGTACGAGGCGTTGATTTTCAGCAATCGTTTGAGTGTATCACACGGCCTTGAGCCGTATTACGAGGTGGATGAGTCGGGTTATGACTGGGAGGCGGGGCGTTTCAAAGACGATGCGAATTTTCCTTCGATACCGAACCCGGCGGGGACCGGTTACCGTTTGCCGACGGAGCGGGAGTGGGAGTATGCGTGTCGGGCATTGAGTGCTAAGAGTTACAGTTTTGGTTCTGAG
>JBJTPZ010000653.1:0-20755 GCA_046075365.1 Planctomycetaceae bacterium | reverse complement strand
TGTTGCCATCCACGTATTTGCTTTTAGCCAATGCAGCCCAGAGATGAGCAGCAAGTACGGATTTCCCGGATCCCGGCGGCCCTTCAACTACAACAACCATCTTTTCGTTGGCGTGGACCGCCATACGTTTCTCGATCTCATCCAGCACCAACTCGTAGCCGCGTCTCTGCTCATCCAGCAACACAAAAGGAGATTTGGCTTCATCACCGATTGTTACGGCAACCTGTGTGACAAACTGGCGATTCTGGCGATAGACACCTTTGTCGAATGCATCCGCAAAATCAGCATATGGTACTGACAACCGCCTGCGAAGAAAGGGGACGAAAAGGTCGTTCACGCTGTCATCGGTGAAGCTGAAGACTGGAAAGTTATCGGTTAAATCTTTATGGGGTGGGAGTCTGTATTCGGCCGGATTTACCCTACTTGTGAAGAAGACGCACCCATGCACCAGAGCATTGAAATCAGCAACGGCACTATGAAATCTCCGGCAATACTCAACATAGCCGCGGACCTGATCCGCTGGATGCAGTAACAAGTTTCCATGATGATAAACCAGTGATTCACGGGGGCCTGCCTGGTCTCCGGTGAGATCCCACTCTTTGAGTTCCAAAATCACAGCGGCGGCCGAAGACTCAGTCTGTCCCAGCAGCACAGCGTCGCACAATGATGACGAAGCCGGCAGGCGATACTCAAAGGCAACGTGCCCCGAGTTTCCCAACGAAAGATGAAAGGTGCTTAACTCCGGCTTCGCCAGTACAACCGACAGCTTTGGTAACGACTGCATCCAGGCACGACGTTGCTGATCACCAAAAAGACCACTCCATTCCTGAAGGTCATCAGCGAGCCCTGAAAGGTCAGATTCGACACGCTCACAAAATTCACCAACTTGAAACAGCATGCTGTGATTGCACTCCGGGCAAAGTTATATAGGTTTCGATCCTGATCGACGCTCTTTAGTTATGGGTTATCGCGGCCGCATAGAAGTGGCCGCCTGATATTCCTTGGAGAAATCAATTCCGACGTCCTCGTTTGGCGCAAACTCTTTGAAGGCTGCGTACATGATCGAGCACAGATGAATACCGCTAAACTTGCCGGGAAGCGTTCGCAGCGAGTACTTCTGTTCGGGATCGTTGATATCGAGGCCTCGCTGGCCCAAAATTGCGATTTCAAACCCGATCGCCTCGATCTGGCTTCTCGTCATCCCTACAAACTTGTCGAGTGCGCCAGTGATATACATCATCACGTCCGGTCGAAAGCTACCCCGATCACGCATCGTCTTATGCGCCAGGGCGGTGCGTCGTTCCTTGGCGAGATCTATGATGTGGTCCGGCCCCCCCATGCTGATCAACTTTTGATACTGAGCATCCGCATCCTGACCTCTATCAATTTCTTCGAGCGCCTGCCCTAATCCCAAAATGGATTGAATGTCTCCGGAATTTAACTTGATCGCTGCGTCAAACACAGGAACGGCCTCTGCAGCGCGACCTTGCTTCAAAAAACAGGCTCCCAGATTCTTTAATGCCCACGGGTTCTCGGGCTCAAGCATCAACGCTCGACGAAGAAACACTTCCCCGCTCTGTAGGTCCTTCAATTTGATATTTGCGACGCCAAGGGCAACCATACCATGCACGTGGTTTTGATCAATCTGGACCAGTCGGGAAAGAATCTCAATAGCCTTCTCGACATGTCCCAACTCGCTGTGAGCCACTCCGAGGTTGTACAGGATGTCTGTGTCTTTCGGCTTCTCATGATGCACTGCCCACAGCAATGGAACGGCCTCAGCAATCTTTCCGGACCGCAGCAACTCCAAAGCGCGTTTACACGGATCTTTGAATGCGGCTTCTTTTGTCCAGGTCACACTGATCGTTTGCTGAGTGTCGTTCAATATGACTCTCGCTCTGCCCCCAAACTTGGAAAACTGCGAGGTAAAGAATTCGGACACTTTCTCCGAGTATTCAGCACTTCCAATATCCGCGCGAGACAGGCCGATGAGTTCCAGGTCGAAGGCAGCGTACGGCAGTGAGAATGAGTATTCCTGAGACATCAAAATGCTCCTATTGCTTGTCGATTGTCTTGAACCAGCAAGTCAGGTTGAGTCGCTCTACCCAATGAGTTACCAACTCGCGATCAGCCTCAGGACCTGGATCTGATGAATGTACAAGTCGGAGGAGATCGTCACCGACTTTGCCGTACCCAGCGGCGATGAAGGGTACCGCGATTTCAGGTTCATTCCACGTCGAAGCCCAAAACTTTGCGAAAGCGCAACTCATGCTTAGGTTCGCGTCGATGATTGGCTGCGGTGCGAATGCACGAACGGAGGGACCCAGAGACTGCATTGCCTCCTGCAACTGCCGCTCATTACTCTTGCGCTGCAGTGTTCGAAGAGCGGGATACTCTCGATTAATCCAGTCGTCAACTCGGATCGCGACAGGTATTGACCGCAATTGCAGGCCAAGCCCTTGCCCCAGTTGATTACTTAATTGAATCACCATCTGCGTGGGGTATTCTGCGCGATTTTTCTTCAGCGTCTCCTCGACCAACTGCTGCACATTCTCCCTCATGGTGGCCGTTGAAGTCAGATCAAAACGACACGCTGGATGAGCCGCGGCAATTCTCAAGGCGAGACCACATTGAAAAGCTGACAAATAGGGAAGGTCTGATTCAAATTCCGGCCTAAAGCGCAGCAGGTGCGCAGGGCTGTCATCCGAAGCAATCCTGATTGATGCATATGCGGCAACCGCTGAATCCTTTTGGACAAGCACGGGCTTACCACTAACCGCGTAAAGCTCATCTTCGATGGCTCGTGCCGCTTCACTTGGTGTCACTGCTCACCCCTTGCCATTTTTTGTTGCTGCGATACTGCCGTGCGACTTCGGAGGTAGGATACAATCGTCTACAGAACTATACCATCATTCGCTGCAAAGATCATTGTAGTTCCGGCCTCCGACAAATTCCGGGGTCTTCACTCGACTCTGCGGGTAAGCTTGCGTGATCTACACTCCGGTTTGGTCCAGCAAACGGAGACAGAGCATGCGCGGTGCCACGGACACAGCAATGAATCCCACCTTTTCGATGTTTCCTCAGTGGGGGCCGGGGCTCAATTTTTTCTGCGGAAGAACGCCCGCTCCCGTCGCACCTCAGGCGGAGAATCACGGCAAAATGCAATGCCGGCTCTGCCGCGGTGACGCGCCGCTGACGACCGGCGTTCAGTTGTGAAACCGCGCCATCGAAAGGGATCCCAGCTGCGTGTGCCAGACCGAAATCACGCAATCGTGCTGTGTCCCCGATCGCCTCTGCACTCTCGATCTCGAACACGACGCATGGCATCGCGACATTTGTGGCTGCAGAATGCGACACCGCATGGGGGGGGGAATTCGAGAGAGCGGGTTCCAGGGACACAGCACTTCGAACGCAACACAAAACTTGGTCTCATCCATTCTCAGACGCAGTATCGCTCGCGCACTCAAAGCCCGGCAAGACAGCCGGTGAACGGCCACCGATTTGAATGCTCATCCACCAAACTGAGCAACCGAATGGCAGCGTGGCGGTATGCGTTCGACTGAGATCATGGCAGGGATGCCGAATGCCTCAGAGCTTCTGCTCGCTGCATACAGACTCTCAGTCCGCACATGCAGCAGCCGCAAACCTGAATGGATCGGCAGCCAGCGAGACAACAACAAACAACGCTTCGAAGGATTCCGGTTTCAGTCACCAGCCAGAAGTTCGCCAGATGCCAGACAGGCCCCGTACGCGATACCCGCCTGATCGAAATCTGTGGCTGTCCATGACTGCAGGTGGGTTCGCACACGAAACTGAATCACCGGCCAAAGTGCCGCACCAGTTTATCTCACACGCCGCGGAGATGCCCTGACGCCTGACCAGGCACCTGAACACGCGCCTGAACAGGCACATGAACGACCTCGGAACTCTGCCCGCCTTTGCCTGGGATGGTGAAACGATGGCAATCCAGGAATTCCGGGGCGATTTCCACCTAAGCGAGCAAAGACAATTGAGTGTCGGGTTCGGCAATGAATCAGCAGGAGGTTCGTTTCGACGGAGCGAAAAGCAACTATCAGGGGGCTTAACACCGTTTCACCAGCCCCGCCTTTGCCTCTCGCCGTGGCCCTGCGGTCCACTCAGGCTACGACAAATATCGCAACATCGACATCGGCAGCACTCCCCTGCCTGCTGCACCGCGTTCGGTCACGCTTTGCGTCGGAGCCTGGCAGTTCATTACGTTCGCTCACGGCCAGAGATGCCAGATGCCGTGACGATCGCAGCTTCGCGTCAGAGCGATTATTCCGCCTGACTGCAGCCGGCGCTGTGAAAGCAAGACCGCTGGCCCCGGTCTCATGCTGCCAGCGCCAAAGCTGTGGTGACCTGGAACCTGCTGATCACCACGCCCCGCCTTTGCCTCTCGCCGTTGCCCTGCGGTCCACTCAGGCTACGACAAATATCGCAACGTCGACATCGGCAGCACTCCCCTGCCTGCCGCACCGCACTCGGTCACGCTTTGCGTCGGAGCCCGGCAGTTCATTACGTTCGCTCACGGCCAGAGATGCCAGATGCCGTGACAATCGCAGCTTCGCGTCAGAACGATCATTCGGCCTGACTGCAGCCGGCGCTGTGAAAACAAGACCGCTGGCCCCGGTCTCATGCTGCCAGCGCCAACGCTGTGGTGACCTGGAACCTGCTGATCACCACGCCCAGCCGGCGCCGAAGATCCAGCCAAACGCGTCGTTCTGGATGTCGCCAACCGCGCCACCCCGCAGATAAATCTTGTCACTCACCCAGTAAATCAGTTCCGACTGATACAGTGACTCGTCAAAACGATCCTCAGTCGCCGTCAAAATCACACTCCGCCAGGCAAGGTCATCCATCAGATCGATTTCCAGACCAGGATTCGCCACCAGTCGACTGTTCAGATCTCCCAGATCCAGACTGCCCCCCAGTGCACTTACTCGCAGCCTCGCAAATTCGGTGCCCACACCCAGCTGCAGAAACGGACGCACGTCTTCCGTCAGATAGAAATACGTGTTGATACCCGTCGTAAACTGCCGCGCATCCACATCGGTCAGCACTCCGCTGTCTTCGACTGTCGTCGACAGCCAGGTCGTCGTCAGAAATATATCCTGCCCCATAAACTCGGGCAGACTGGAATTCCAGCGCGCCGGCATGTTGAAGGACGTCTGAAAACCCTTCAGGTCAAAGTCCACGCCCGGAACATCGCTGGAGACATCCAGTCGCAGGAACTGCAGATCGCCGTAACTTCGCCCCAGCAATCCCGCATCCGGATCAGGGCACGACTCCGGTTCCTGCGGAGTCTCACAGTAAACCGGCGCATTAAACCACGACTCCTGCGCTGCAGCACAGGCACAAACACAGCTTCCGGCCAGCACGGCCAGACACATTGACATCAGGGATTTCATTACGGCAACTTTCCAGCAGATCCATCGAACCTAAGCGAGCCGGAAGATACAGATGCCGACGAGCTGCCGGAAAGTCGTGATCCTGCCACCCGCTGCACCGGCTGAACCACAATCCCCCCGCACCCGGTACACAGTCGCTGTTTCTGCCGATCAGGGCTGCGGTTTCCGGCCGGTGGCAAATCGGCTGTGGCCAAATTCGCCGATTCGAACCGCACACAGACAGACCGCCCGAACCCGCAGCAATCAGGAGACACGCCGGAAAATTGCCACACAGTACTTCCCATCACGCCCGCACAGGATCATACTGGCGGCAGCCCTTCCGCGGTTTGCTCGTGTTCTGTCCCGCCTGTATCGAAAGCCGTCGGTATGTTCCGTCGCCCCTCCATCATTCTGCTGCTGCTGTCACTGCTGCCCGGGTATTCCACCCGCCTCCACGCCGATGAAGCGGAAAAACAGGCTTTTTTCGAGTCCCGTATTCGACCGCTGCTGATCGATCGCTGTTATCAGTGCCATGGCCCCGATGAAGCATCCGGTCGGCTGCGGCTGGACCTGCGCAGCGGCTGGGAACGCGGCGGGGAAACAGGCCCGGCCATCGTGCCCGGCAATCCCGCAGACAGTCTGCTGATCCGCGCTGTCAACGGCAGCGATCCGGAACTTAGCATGCCCCCCAAAGATGCCGGACCACCACTCACGCCGGCCCAGCAGGAAGATCTGGCTGCCTGGATTCGAAACGGCGCTTTCGATCCTCGCGGCGGACAGACCGTCGTCAATCCCATCGAAGTCTCCGCAAAGACTCACTGGGCCTTCCAGCCCATCCAGCCGCCGACTGTCGAACCCGGACAGCATCCCATTGACTTTCTGATCGACAAACAACTGCAGGCACAAAACTTTACTGCAGCACCGGCGGCCGACATGCGAACTCTCATTCGCCGCGCCTCCTTTGATCTGCTCGGACTGCCACCCACACCCCGCCAGCTCGACACCACCGCCGATGACTTCCCCAGACTGTTGCAGGAAATGCTGTCGTCACCCCGCTACGGTGAACGCTGGGGCCGACACTGGCTGGATGTTGCTCGCTATTCAGATGCCAAGGACGGGGTGTTAATGTACGGTGATGCGCGCATCAGACCCTTCGCATGGACCTATCGCGACTACGTCATCAATGCCTTCAATAATGATCGCCCGTGGAACCAGTTCATCCGCGAACAGCTGGCCGCCGATCGACTGGGCCTGCCACACGACGCGCCCGAACTTGCCGCACTCGGACTGCTCACACTCGGTCGCATGTTCGACCGCAATAAACATGATGTCATTGATGACCAGATCGATGTTGTCGGACGCGGGTTTCTGGGACTTACGCTGGCCTGTGCCCGCTGCCACGACCACAAATTCGATCCCATACCCACCGCCGATTATTACTCGCTGTACGGCGTTTTCGCCAATTGCTCAGAACCGCTGGAACGACCTCGCATCGGATCGATAACCCCGGCCGGTGCCGCCTTCGAATCCGAATTTGCCGCCAAACTGCAGCAGGTTCGCGAACAGGAGCTGGCCCACTACCAGGCCACACTCAAACTGGCTCGGGAACGCACTGTCGATTACCTCGTACACGTCGCCACTACTCAGCCGGATGTCTCAGAAACCGCCATCTTCTTCCTGTCACTGGTACCAGATCAGCTGCGTCCCCAGATCACACGACGCTGGCGACAGACGATCGCTCGCCGGGCATTTCCCGATGATCCGGTCTTCGGCCCCTGGCACGACCTGCTGAAAGATCCCGTGCCCCGCCCCGATCTCTGGATGGCTCGCGGCGTCGATTCGCGGATCATCAGCGCACTCGTCGCGGCCGCTCCCAAAACGCCCGCCGAAATCGCCACGGTCTACGGAGAAGTTTTGAAAACCACCTGGGAAGCCGGTGCTGCCGCCGACGATCCACTCGCTGCTCTGCTGATCGGTCGTGACGGACCGGTCTGGTTCCCGCAGGAAGACACCACGTTTTACCTCGATCGCACCCCCGGAGACAAGTTCCGCGGACTCACAGCAGAACTGGATGCCATCGCCGTCCGACATCCGCATGCCGCAGCACGCGCCATGATCGTTGCCGACAACAGCGTGCTCAGCGAACCAGTGATCTTCCAGCGCGGGGATCCGGTGCTGCGAGGCAACCCGGTACCACGACAGTTCCTCGCCGCACTCAGCCCCGAACGACAGCCATTCGCCGATGGTGCCGGTCGCCTGGACCTCGCCAACGCCATCGCCGATGATCGCAACCCGCTGACTGCCCGAGTCTGGGTGAACAGAGTCTGGATGCACCACTTCGGCGAACCTCTCGTCGATAACCCCGGTGACTTCGGACTGCAGACCAAAGCCCCGCTGCAGCAGCCACTGCTGGACTTCCTGGCTGACTGGTTCATCCGTCACGGCTGGCAAAACAAGCCACTGCACGAACTGATCATGACCTCCCGCGCCTGGCAGCGCACGTCCGGCAGCGACGGAAATACTGTGCTGCAGAACCAGCTGTCACGCGATCCCCAGAATACCCTGCTGTGGAAAGCCAACCGCCGCCGACTGGACTTCGAACAAATGCGCGATTCACTGCTGTTCGTCTCCGGGGAACTCAATGACACCATGTTCGGCAGACCACAGGTCATTACCGAACCGGGCAACCTGCGCCGCACCGTTTACTCGTTCGTCGAACGACAAAATATCCCGGCCATGGTCCAGACCTTCGACTTCGCCAATGCCGATACCTCCACCCCCCGACGCTCGCAGACCACCGTACCGCAACAGGCACTGTTCGCACTGAACTCCGACTTCATCCTCGCTCGCGCCAAAGCACTGGCAGCACGCAGCAAAGCCGAAACTTCGGAAGCTACCGTCAGCAGACTGTGCAACTTCGCCTGGGGACGCGATCCTGCTCCCGAGGAAATGCAGGAATTCACGGCATTTCTTGCCGAAAACTCCCTCGAATCACTCGCCCAGGTGCTGCTCATGAGCAATGAGCTGATGTTCGTCGACTAGACCTTGCGGGTGTCGCATATGCTGAAAACTGCCCGCTGCAGGCTGCTGCTGCTGATCCTCGCGTGCTTCGCCTGGCCCCTGCCGGCCGCACAGGCACAACAGGTGGCCCGCGCGGATTCCGGCAGCGGCTCATGGCTGATCGGCCTGCCACCAGACAGCAAGGGACCTCCGACTAAAATCTACCGCAGCCCGCAGCTGCAGGGACCCATGCCCACAAATGACTGGTGGAGTTCCCTTGCATGGGTCCCGCTCTCGGAACCCATGTATCCGCATCCCCTCGCAGTGCAGGCGGTGCCACAGGGCCTGCAAATCGCCTGGCCCGGACCCGGTATCACCGCCAGCCAGGCCGCAATCTTCGGACATATCGGAGCACCTGGCAGCGACCTGATCCTCGGACATTCCGAAGTCACGGCCTTCCCGCAGGCCGTCGTCGAATCCTTCAGCGACTGGTTCGTCACCGCACGCATGCAGCAGGGACAGCACTCCCTGCTGCTGACCTTTGGACACGGATCCCCCTTCGTTTATGCCATCTGCGAAGGTGGCAGTCCGGCCATCAGCTTCCGTCAGCCGCCACAGATCGAGAATACTGATCTGCCCGCACATGTGCTGGTCGTAAAGGTCAATCAGCGCCGCTATGCCCTGATCGCCCCCACAGGCTCTCGCTGGACCGGCCTGGACACTCAGCGATTCATCGCTGAAACCGGCGGAAAATCATGGTTCACCGTCGCCAGCATTCCGGATGATCGGCCGGAATCCCTCCAGTTGCTGCTGCGATATGCCGGCACACATGTCGTCAGCTCGCAGGCAGCATGGCAGTACCTGCCGGAAACGAACGAGGTTTGCACAACGTTCGAAGTCACCACGCACATCCATGAAGGCACGGAATCCGACACCCTGCTCTGCCTGTACCCACACCAGTGGCGACACACCTCCGCACAGCTGACCACGCTGCAATACAGTTCCATCCGCGGACCCATGAAAGTTCTGCAGGGCAGCCGTTTTGAAACCCGACACAAACTGCCGCCACTGCTGCCCGCACTGCCGCTGCTGAACGATGCCACACGACGCGAAATTGTCCCGCTGCTGAAAGCTGATCTTGCCGCAGAACCTCAGCTCAAAGGTGATACCTACTGGCTCGGCAAACAACTGGGGAAATGGGCCACGCTCCTGCCCCTCGCTGAACAGGCCGGACAGCCCGAACTAACCGCTGAATGCACACGCCGACTGCGCACAGTGCTGGAAGACTTTCTCACAGCACACGATGCCACCGGCCAGCCCGCACAGCCCGCCGCAGCCCTGTTTGCCTGGGATCCGAACTGGGGAACACTGATCGGCCTGCCCGCCAGCTATGGCAGTGATGACCAGCTGAATGATCATCACTTTCATTACGGCTACTTCCTCCACGCTGCCGCGCGACTCTCACTGCAGGATCCGGCCTGGGGACAACGCTGGAAACAGAGCCTGATGCTGCTGATTCGCGACATTGCTGCCCCGGATCGAAACGATCCCATGTTCCCGTTCCTCCGCTGTTTCGATCCCTGGGCCGGACACTCATGGGCCAGCGGACACGCACGTTTCGGAGACGGCAACAATATCGAATCCTCCAGCGAAGCCATCAATGCCTGGTTCGGAATATTTTTGCTGGGTGAAGCACTGCATGATCAACAGCTGCGAGAACTTGGCGCGTGGCTGCTGGCCGTCGAAACTGCCGCCATCGATGAATACTGGTTCGATGTCCATGATGACCTGTTCCCCGATACCTGGCCCGTATCCGTTGTCACCATGGTGTGGGGCGGCAAAGGCGCCAACGGAACATGGTTCTCGGACAATCCCGAAGAAGTGCACGGCATCAACTTTCTGCCCTTCACTTCAGCATCACTGTACCTTGGCAGACACCCCGCTTATCCCCCCAAAAACTTCGCCGCACTTGTACGGGAAAATGCCGCTCGAGATGGCAATGACGGACGACAGTTCGACCGCTGGGCCGACCTGATGTGGATGTACCGAGCACTCAGTGATCCGCAGGATGCCGCACGAATGCGGCAGCAAAGACCGGCCGATTTTCAGTACGAAGCCGGCAACTCACAGGCTGCCACATTCGCCTGGATCTCAATGCTGCAGCAACTGGGAACACCCGACTGCAGCGATACCGCTGACTCGCCGTGGACCGCCACATTCCATCACGGAAACACTCGTTCCCGCATCGTCTGGAACCTGACGCAGCAGCCACAGACCGTCAGCTTCTCAACGGGACAGCAGGTCACCGCACCGCCCCAAAAATTTCTGCTGCTCAATGCCGAATAAATCGCGCGATCTCAGATCAGGCGACCTGTGCTGTCACCAAATCGCTCCACTTCCACACCCATCCGATCCAGCATCGACAAATACAGATTGCACAGCGGAACACTGCCCTCGGCGGCAATATGCCGGCCAGACTCCACACCGCCCCCGCGTCCGCCCAGCAGAATCGGCAGATTGTCGGGGTCATGACGATTGCCGTCTGATATGCTCGAGCCAAACAGAATCAGACAGTTATCCAGCAGCGAACCGTCTCCCTCCGGAATCGCCTTCAACTTCTTCAGCATCCCCGCAAACTGCTCGACATGCCAGCGACTGATCCGCTCATACTGAGCAATCTTCGCGTCATTCTTTTCATGATGCGAAAGTTCGTGATGACCGCCACTGACGCCTTCCAGAAACGAAAAATTGCGGCCCGATACGTCGTTGGCAAACATCATCGATGCCACTCGAGTCGCATCAGTGCGAAATGCCAGCACCATCAAATCCAGCATGATGGAAATGTGCTCGCGAAAATCAGCCGGGATGCCTGACGCCGGCGGCTGCACCTCGGCCGACAGCGGGTCCGGCTGCCAGCCCTCAGCTCGCGGCTGCACCGCAAACTCAATCCGCCGCTCCACCGCTCGCACTGAATCCAGATACTCGTCCAGCTTAAACTGGTCGTCCCGCCCCAGCTTGCCACGCAAACGACCAGCATCCTCCAGCACAAAATCCAGCAGATTCTGATACGACTCAGCCTTCGCTGTCTGACCAGCCAGCCGACGACCAAACAATCGCTCATAAACCAGCCGCGGATTAATCTCCTTGGCCACCGGACGATTCGGCGACTGCCACGAAATATGTGACCCGTACAGCCGCGTGTAACCCACATTGCTGTCGATACCGCTGATCACCGGCTCAGTACCCAGCTCCAGTGAAGGCAGCGGAGTCCACTGGCTGACGTGCTGAGCCATCAGCTGGTCCACCGAAATCCCCCCGCTGCTGATGTTCTTGCCCGTCGTCTTCGCTACCGGCATTCCCGTCAGAAAATTGGCCGTCTTCGCGTAATGACCGTCCCCGCCATGACTGTTCTTCTTGTCCAGTCCCGTCAGCACCAGCACATCATCCCGCACTTCAGACAACGGCTGCAGCGTCGGACTCAGCACATAGTCCCGACCCGTACCCTCAGGCACCCACGACTTCTCCCAAACTCCGTTCGGGAAATAAATGAAGGCTGCCCGCACCGGCGGACCAGCAGCCGGCCGCCCCGCCGCCGCTGCTACCCCCACGCCCGCTATCGACTCAAACCACGGCAAACCCAATGCCGCTCCGCAACCCCGCAAAAAACCGCGACGACCCGCACCCCGCAAACCACTGACTGCACCCTGCCCCGCTGCCATCACTCGCTCCCCTCAATCAACCAGCACCCAACAGCCAAACCTAATCTCACCTGCCACACTCAGACAACTCCGACCGCTGCTCAGCTGCAGCTTTTTCAGCTGCCGCCTTTTCTGTTGCAGCCTTTTCAGCTGCAGACTTCTCACCGGCAGCCTTCTCAGCTGCCGCTTTTTCCTCAGCCGCCTTCTTCTGAGCCTCAGCGGCCTTTTCCGAAAACCGCTGCAATGCCTGAAACAGTCGCGAACCACGACCGCCTGCCGGATCCGGCGGCGGATCAGATTTCTTGTAATATCGGTTGCGGAACGGATAACTGCACGCGATTTCTTCAATCAGAATCTGACTCTGATAACCATTCTCCTGCAGCTTCTTTACACTCGTTTCCACCACACACGCGTCGAACTTGTTCAGCTCACGCCCCAGCGCAAACCCCAGCATTTTGCGGCTGAAGTGATTCAGAAAATCCCCCTTCCGCCCCAGCAGCACAGCCTTCAGCTCGGCCGGACCCGCAAACTGTTCACCAGACGGCAGACGACCGGCAGCATCGATCGACTGCCCCGCATCCGTCTCCCTCCAGCGACCAATGCCGTCAAAATTCTCCAGCCCAAAGCCCAGCGGGTCCATCCGGTCATGACACGATGCACACTCCGGCTTCTGCCGATGCAGCTCCAGCCGCTGCCGCAGCGTCTGACTGCCGGATTCGGCCACCGACTGATCCAGCGGCGGAACGCCGGGCGGCGGAGGTGGCACGGGCGTACCCAGCAGCTCATCCAGAATCCAGCGGCCACGCAGCACCGGACTGGTTCTGCGCGGATAAGAAGCCGCCGTTAATACCGCCCCCAAAGTCGCTGCCCCACCACGACGACCATCCAGCACTGCAACTCGCTGCCACCCGGCATCGGCCGGCAGCGATAACCCATAATGCTGCGCCAGCCGACCATTCACCACCACATAGTCCGCCGCCAGCAGATCCGTCAATGGCCGGTTCTCACGAAACACGCCCGACACAAACTGCACAGCCTCTTCACGCAAATCACCAGCCAGCAACTCGGAATACTGCGGATACACACCGGCGTCCGGCTGCACTCCGCCAAAATTTCGCAACCCCAGCCACTGCAGACCAAAATTCTCTCCCAAACCGGCAGACCTGGGATCTGACAGCATACGGCGAATCTGCTGTCGATACTGCTGCTCGTCCGCCAGTACACCAGCGTCAGCCGCCGCCAGCAGTTCCTCATCCGGAATCGATGACCAGAGAAACAGGGCCAGCCGAGTCGCCAGCTGATGCCCCGTCAGCGGCAGCACGCCCGTCTCATCAGGCTCCGTCTCAACCACAAACAGAAAATGCGGCGATACCAGCACCGCCTTCAGCGGCTGTCGCACAGCCGCCAGAACGCTGCTCAGGCGAGGCAGCGAGGCTGCATACAGCTGCTGCAATCGAGCCAGCTCGTCTTCCGTCGCCGGTCGTCGCCACGCACGCCGCGCAAAGCCCGCGATCAGCTGCCGCACCGCTGACTGCACTTCTGCTCCGCCACCGTCCACCGCCACAGCTGCATCCAGCAGTCGCCACTGCGAATCACTCAACAAACCCCGCAGCACACCACCAAACTGCTCGCCCCCAGCCGACAACAGCTGCTCCATTCGCCCCGCCGGCAGCGCTCGATCCACCAGCTGATCAGCCAGCAGCAAATAGGCCTCCGTATGCAAAGTCGACGTAAACAGAGCATCGCCGACCGTATCAAAGCCCTCGCCACCCGCCCCGTCCACCGGGGGCTCTTCACCCGCCGGCAATGACTGCCCCAGCAGGTCCCGCACCGCATTGCGATATTCAAGCTGCGTCAGCCGACGACTCATCACATAACCGCGATACCAGCTCTGAGTCTCCTCGGAGGCCAGCTGGGAACAAAGATCCTGATTGGGGCGAGTATCCACCCACTTCTGAAATGTGGCCTTCTGCCGATCATTCAGACCCGGACTGCCCTGCGGAGGCATCTCGTTCAGACGAATCCGCCGCGCTGTTCGCTCCCAGGCATCCGCCGCCTCATACGCCTGATCGCCCGTCGCAAACTTCGACAGATCCAGCTCGCCCTCAGACTTCTCTGCATTGTGACACTGCTGACAGCGCTCACGAATGATCGGCAGAACCCGCGATTCGTAGTCCTTCTTCCAGCGCGCAACCTTCGCCTCCTGCTCATCCGCACCCACTGCAGATGCACAGCCCAGCAGACACAGCATCACACTCAGCCAATGATATCGCTCACGCCAGAATCTCATGCACCACCCTGCCATGCACATCGGTCAGTCGAAAATCCCGACCCGAATGATGATACGTCAGCCGCTCATGATCAAAACCCATCAGATGCAGCATCGTCGCATGCAGATCATGCACATGCACCCGATTCTCCACAGCCCGATAGCCGAATTCATCGGTGTTGCCATACGCCAGACCACCCCGCACACCACCACCCGCCAGCCACACACTGAATCCGTGATGGTTGTGGTCGCGACCCGTTGGAGCCCCCCCGCCAATCGGCATCTCCACCGCCGGAGTTCTTCCGAATTCACCGCCGCACAGCACCAGCGTCTCGTCCAGCAGACCACGCTGCGCCAGATCCGTCAGAAATGCGGCGATCGGCCCGTCAGCCTCGCGGCCCAGTCGAGCATGCTCGCCGGCGATGTTCCCGTGCGAATCCCACGGCTGCACGTCCCCGTGATAACACTGCACCACACGCACGCCACGCTCAATCAGCCGCCGCGCTGTCAGCAGCTGCCGACCATGCACCGTATTCGTCTGATACAGATCGTGAATCACTTTGGACTCAGTGGAAATGTCCAGCGCATCCGTCGCCTGCATCTGCATCCGATACGCCAGCTCAAAGGACTGAATCCGAGCCTCCAGGGTTGCATCCTCCTGCCGCGACTGCTGATGCCGACGATTCAGACGACCCAGCAGATCCAGCTGCCGACGCTGCTCCGCCAGGGGCGTCTGAGGATTACGGATGTTGGCTATCAGCTCCACAGGACTGGTCTTGCGAGTATCCAGCCAGGTGCCCTGATAAATTCCCGGCAGAAATGCACTCCGCCAGTTCGATGAATCGGCCACCGGCAATCCCGGACACAATGTCACAAATCCTGGCAGATTCTGATTCTCACACCCCAAACCATAGGTCAGCCACGAACCATAACTCGGACGCGACAGACGCTCGCTGCCCGTGTTCATCAGCCGCATGCTCTGTTCGTGATTCGGAGTATTCGCGAACATCGAACGAATCACGCAGATTCGATCCGCATGCCACCGAGCTGTCTTCTGAAACACATCACTGCACCACAGCCCGCTGTCACCGTACTGCTCAAAACGAAACGGCGATGCCAGCGCCACGCCAGTCTCACGCTCAGTCGTCAGATTGCCCACCGGCAGTCGCTTGCCACCCCACTTCGTCAGCTCAGGCTTGTAATCCCACGTGTCCACCTGAGAAGGACCGCCGTTCAGATAGATGTGCACGATGTGCTTCACCCGAGCAGCCTGCGGGGGAGACTTCAGTGCCAGCGGACTGTCCCCGCCAGCAACGCCGTCCGCCTGCAGCAGGCCCGGTAATGACAGCAATCCCAGACCCGTACCAGCTGCCTGCAACAGCTGCCGTCGCGACGGCATTTCCACACGCATTTGTTGGTCCATGCTCATCACAAAACTCCCGCCGATGCTGACTGCATTGCAACAGCACACATCATCCCGGGAATCTGTTGGCAACGCCAGCAAATCCCGGTTGAAATACCGTCAGTCCCGCTGAGTTCCCCCTGATCGCCTGTCAAGTAAAATCGAACCCGAATTCCCCCTCGCAGCACGAACAGTGTCAGATCTGCGGGTCTGTTGCAAAAAAACAACACCGAATCCGCTCAACCGCCAAACCAATACTCCACCACCTCGCCAGCACCGCGAAACTCAATCGCCTGAATCTCCACCCCCTCAGCACCCACAGGCGGCTGAATCCGCACGTGCTGAATTCGAGATCGCTCAGCCAGCTCCACACTCACATCCCGCCACTCAGCCCCCTCCGGGCAGCGAAACTCTGACACCTGATGCTCGGCAAAACTGGCCTCCCGAGTCCTCCAGGTGATTCTTCCCGGCCCCGTCCCGCCAGACACCGCCCGCATCCTTAACACCACCGTCACCGGACCCGGTAAGTCCAGTCGCGAATTGGTCAGAAATGCCCGCGCCCCGCCCGCCTCAGACTCAGCCTCCAGCAATACCCCCGTCGCTGTCTTTCGCAGCACACCGTTCCGCATGATCCAGCCCTGAATCGCTCCGCCATCGTCGGGAACCGCAGCCGCCCTCCGCTCCGCTGCAATCAGCTCATGCTCGCCAAATAACTCTTCATGCCGACGACTGAATGCCGAAGCGTCCTCCGACAATCCCGCGGGCTGCAGCTGCGCCGCCCACTCCCGCAGCCGACGATCCAGTCGCGCAACCAGCTCAGGCTGCTCCGCCGCCAGATTCCTCCGCTGATGCTCGCCCTCCGGTGTCGACACATCAAACAGCAGCGGCGGACGATTCCCCAGCCGTATCAGCTTCCACGGCAGCTCCAGCACCGCTGACTGCGATCCCCAGCGCCAAAACAAACGCTCATGCGGAACATCCCTGCGCTGCCCCGTCACATACGGCGTCAGATCCACACCATCCAGCTGCGGATCAGGCCTCAGACCAGCAGCGGCTGCCGCCGTCGCTGCCACATCCAGACTGCTGACCGGCTGCGAATACACCGCACCCGCCGGCCATCGGCCTGGCCACGCTGCAACAAACGGCGTCCTCACACCACCCTCACTCAACATCCCCTTCTGACCCGCCAGCGGCTCATTCAGCGAACCGTCCCATGCCGTCCCCAGCGGCGCCCCGTTGTCACCAATAAAAAATATCAGCGTCCTGCGATCCACGCCCTGCTCATGCAGCTTCTCGCGAATTCGACCCACACCCTCGTCCATCGCCGCAATCATCGCCAGCGCCTGCCGACGCTGCAGCGGCAGGTGCTCAGGAGTCTTACTGAACCAGGGCTCCGGTGACTCCAGCGGCACATGCGGTGCATACAGCGCCAGATACAAAAACCACGGCCGCTCAGGCTCCGCCGCTCGACGATCCAAAAAGGACAGTGCCGCCTCCGTCTGCACCACCACCCGAAAACGATTGTCTGTAATTACCTGCGGAGCATTCGGCAGGGGACGACCCAGCAGGTCATGCGATGCATAATACTGCCGCTGCTCACCCCGGAAATATTCGTCAAACCCCTGGTGCTGAGGCATGTGGTCGGGCAGGATCCGCTGCGACTTCTCCACACCCTTCGCAGCACCAATATCCAGATGACTCTTCCCCACCCAGCCGCTCACATAACCCTGGGGACGCAGCCGCTCTGCAATCGTCAGCTCACTCAGCGGCAAAGGCCCGTGATTGTTGTCCTCCACACCAAAACGCTGCTGATAACGCCCCGTCAGCAGCGCCGCCCGAGATGGCACACACTGCGGCGCCGTCACATAACCCCGCTCAAATCGCACGCCCTCCTGAGCCAGTCGGTCAAGGTGCGGAGTCCTCACGTCGGCGTCCACTCCCTGCACTCCCAAATCCGCCCAGCCATGATCGTCCGAAAAGATCACCAAAATATTCGGACGCTGCGACGGTTCCACCGTCAGCGTCGGCGGCACCAGACCAGCCAGCACACGACGATAAAACTTCCAGTTGTCCTCACCCAGCGTATTCAGCACCGCATTCAGATTCTGCGGAACCGCTGACAGCTGCCGATACTCGTGAGGAATCCCCAGCGACTCCAGATGACGATGAAAGTTCTGGCTGGCCGGCAATGTCTCATCACGCTCGCCCACAACCTGCCGAATCACACGCCCCCCACGCAGACTGCCCGACTCAGACTCCGCAATCCGCCACGGACTCAGTGCCTCAAAATACTGCTGATCTCCGCCATACACATCCAGCAGCACCTGCTCACCGCCCTCAGGCAACTGCCGCGCCGCAGCACCTGAATCCAGCTGCAGCGAAACAGCACTCAGCAGCGACACCCCGCCAAACAAATCGTGATAACGCAGACCCAGCCGCGCCGCACCATAACCCCCCATTCCAAAACCCTCAATGATCCTGCCCTCAGGACCACGCACAGTCCGAAACACACCGTCAATGTGCGGAATCAGCTCCCCAATCAGAATCGTCTCCAGCTGCACAGTACTGTTCTTCCAGTCACACCACATCCCCGCCGACAGACCGTTCGGAAACACAATGATCAGCGGAGGCATCCGGCCGGCACGCATCGCCGACTGATAACGCTGAGCCACCTGAGTCACTGCTGTGCTGCCATCACCCATACCGTGCAGCCAGTACAACACCGGATAACGCCGCTGCGGCTGCGAGTCATACTCGGGGGGCAAAGACACGTAACAGCTGACCTGCTGACCAGCCGCAGCACTGTCAAACAACACTCGCTGCACCAGCGGACCCGGCAGATCAGGCAACACCCACTGCGACGACTGCGCCGCCAGTGACGGCAACCAGCCGCAAGACACAACACACAGCAACAGCCACGTCAGCCTGCCAGACACACCCATCCGACGACTCCTTTGACACCCGCGCCGCCACAACACCACAAAAATCACCCGCCAGCTTCCAGCCACTGCGAATCAGCCTTCATCGCAAAGCAAAAACACGGGGTGTACGAATTCTGACGACTTTCCAGCCGACCGACAATCCGTGTTCCTGACACGCTCACCCGCCGCGAAAAACACTTCCGTGGCACCACCCACGCCCCTCCAGACTCCACGCTCCGTGGCCAACGGGGCCAAACACCCTCGGCCCGCTGTTTGTCTCCAAACGCTCCAGTCACTAACCTGCAGCAGTGGCTGCCCATTCGCCCCTGATTCCCTCGAAGTACCCCCCGTTATGTCTGACCCCGCTCCACTGCTGACCTGCCTCCGCTGTCTGCTTCTGACCATCAGCATGGCGGTGTCCGCCATCGGACACGCGGCCGAACGCCCCAACATCCTGCTGCTGCTCAGCGATGACCACAGCTACCCGTTCCTCAGCACTTACGGAAATCCCAACGTCCGCACTCCGGTCCTCGATCAGCTCGCGGCCGAAGGCATGCGGTTCCACAGGTTCTTCACCGGAGCACCACAGTGTGTACCGTCCCGCGCATGCCTGATGACCGGACGCTCCGCCGTCGCCGCTCGCATGACCCGCTTCTCTGCACCACTGCCTCGCGACGAAGTGACCCTGCCCGAATTGCTCCGCCAGCATGCAGGCTACTACACCGGCATCTGCGGACGCAGCTTCCATCTTGATGGAGCGTCCCGGAATTCGCCCACACTCAACCGCATCTACGACGATAACAATCTCCGCACCTTCGCCGATCGAGTCGATTTTCTGAACACCTGCGGTGATGCGGAAGTCGCCGCTCAGACAGCTGCTTTCCTCGACGCCAAACCCGCCGATCGTCCGTTCTTCCTGTGGGCCAATTTCAGCGATCCGCATCATCCCTGGAATACCGATTCGCAGTTGCGACCTGACCCCGCAGCTCTGCAGCTGCCCGCTCACTGGCCCGACCTGCCCGGACTGCGCGAACAACTGGCCGATTACTTTGCCGAAATCAATCGCCTTGATCGCACCGTTGGAAATGTACTGGACGTGCTGAAACAGAAAGGCGTTTATGACAACACTCTGATTGTCTTCGCCGGGGACAACGGAGCAGCACTGCCACATGGCAAAGGGTCTCTGTATGACCCTGGTTCAAACGTGCCGTTCCTGATTCGCTGGCCCGGTGTTGTACAGCCCGGCGGAGATTCCCGGGCGCTGATCAGCGGTGAAGACGTCGCACCCACACTGCTGGCCGCCGCCGGCATTGAACCAGGGCCAAAAATGAGCGGCCAAAGTTTCCTGCCGCTGCTGAAAAATGAACCGTTCACTCCTCGAAAATACGTGTTTGTTGAACGCGGTTCCCACGGATCCAATGCACCCGTGCGAACAGATATCAACAGCTCAGGCTTCGATCTGGCTCGAGCCGTTCGCAGCGATCGCTGGAAATTCATCTACAACTGCACACCCTGGGTACCCTATTCGCCCGTCGATTCCGCCGCCGGACCCGGCTGGAAACAAATGACCGATGCAGCCCGCGACAAAACCCTGCCCGCACCACTCATCAGCACCTACTTCACCTCACCCCGACCCGTTTATGAACTTTACGATCTGGATGCCGATCCGTCCGAACTCAACAACCTGGCAGGTCAGCCCGAAACGGCCGCAGTTGAAAAGGAACTGCGGGAAGCACTGGCTGAAAAAATGATCCTTGACTTCGACTACCTGCCGCTGCCCGCACTGCCCGATCAGCAGACTAATCCGCCGCAAAATGGCGGAAAAAAAGCCGCCGGCAAAGCCCGCAAAAAATAACGGCCCCCCCCCTTTCGTAGCTCGGGCTTTCCAGCCCGAGCACCCACCCTCAAAAAACACCCCAGCCCCACATCTCTGCTGTCACCAGCAAACCCTTTCGTAGCTCGGGCTTTCCAGCCCGAGCCCCCACCCCCCACCCAACCGCCCTCACTCGAATTCATCAACCGTTTTCGGAGTCATCCGCATGCTGTCTGCTCTCACC
>JBJTPZ010000652.1:0-4657 GCA_046075365.1 Planctomycetaceae bacterium | reverse complement strand
TCGTTCCAGCATCACCAGTGCCAGCAGTGTCAGGGACGCTGTCGCACTCAGCAGCAGGCCCAGGTGAAAACTGCTCGAGGAATACGTCCAGAGAATGCGGTGAGTTCCGGCGGGGACTGCAACGGTACGGTGAAAATCGTCGGTGACGTCAGCTGTGGCGGTGGCTGATACCGGGATTCCGGCTGAATTCAGGACCTGCACTGACCAGCCCGGAAAATTCAGGTCTGCGAGTGCCAGGGTGCAGGCGGCCGTGGTGGTGACCTCAAATTCCGTGCGAGTCGGCAGTCGCTGAACCCAGGTGACTTGCTGCAGCACATTGGCCGGTTCAGCCTGCAGTCGTCCGGGGCTGTTGTTCAGACGGTACAGAAAACAGGGTTCGCCACCGCGGCCCCAGACACGGTTGAGGAAGGCATCCGGTTCGGATCGCAGCAGCTGGAGGTCGGTGGCCGGGGCTGCAATCGGTTCGGTCGTCAGCAGATGTGTGACTCCCAGACGCTGCAGCTGATTCATTAGCTGTGGGCCAGGGTATACTGCGGTGTTTTCCGAGGCGGTTGACGGAAACTGAAATTCACGGCGGAAATACGCTGCGGGGCCCAGCCCCAGATACTGCGGGACACTGCTGACTCCAAACAGATTGGCGATGTTTGGGCCTGGTGCAAATACTCGCACCGGACCCGCCTCGTCAGCCGCCCGCAGCTCCTCTGCCAGCCAGCTTTCAGACAGTGCCGCCAGTGGCGGGTTTGTGACCACCACGGCATCACTGACTGCCAGTGATGACCACTGCAGGTCGACCATCGTCAGCACGGCCACGACCGCCGCGATGACAGTCCTGACGGCAGCACTGCGTCGCCGCAGCAGCACGTCCAGCACCAGTCCGGCCAGCAGTGCCAGTCCCATCTGGCAGACGATCGAGTAACGACCGGGGCCCATGAAAAAACTGAACCCGGGCAATCGCCCCAGGACGGGCACCAGCCAGCCGGTGGCATAGGTCGCTGCCGCAGCGGACAGCAGCAGCCAGACCTTCCAGCCTGTTCCGGTCAGCTGCCGCCGAATCTTTCCGTTCAGTGCCAGCAGGCACAATCCGAGCGGCAGCAGGCCGGCGTACAGATGTGCTTCCACTGCATTGGTGTCCGCACTGCAGGCTCCCGGAGTTCGCAGCAGTGTTCGCGACTGCAGAACCTCGGGCGAATGCCAGTACCACCAGGATCCGACCAGCTGTGTCAGATACAGTGGTGGCAGATGTCCGTAGGCCGGATTGAAGGCAGCCGGCTGCCCGTCCTGCTGCTGCACTCCGTCACGCTGGCTGGCCATTCGCAGTTCGAGCGTGGGCAGCAGCTGCACGCTGGCCAGCAACAGCCCGGCCAGCAGGGCAGAGCCGCACCAGGCCAGTCCGCTGCGGGCAGCCCGCAGCCGTTCGCCGGCAGCCAGTTTTCCAGCCAGCAGGACATGACATAACGGCACCGCAAGACAGCACAGCTGGGTGATAAAAGCGAGAGCAAAGTGGCCGGCCAGCAGATGCAGTGCAAAAGCCACAGCCAGCAGGCTGAGACGCCGCAGCCCGGGCTGTTCCAGCAGTCTGGTCGTCTGCCACAGGCAGAGCGGAAACCAGACCCCCCCGATAATGCTCCACTCAAGTGATGAGCGTGCCGGAAACCAGCCGTACACAAAAACCATGGCTGCCAGCAGCGCTGACCACTGTCGCAGACCCTGGCTGCGGGCGTATCGCCAGGCAGCCACAAAAGCCGCCAGGTAATGCAGCAGAAACGCAGTGTGGAAGGCCGCATGCACCGGCAGCAGGCGGTACAGCACCTGAGTCGGGGGGTAGAAAATGCCGGCCTGGCTTTCGGCCAGCAGCGGATATCCGAGGGCAGTACGGTCGTGCCACAGCGGGATTCGCCCGGCCGAAAATTCCTCGGCCAGCAGCTGCTTCTGCGGAAAGAAGTAAGGATAGGTGTCGCCACCGACCAGTCCGCCGCCCGTCAGCAGCCCGGTCCACTGCCAGCAGAGCGCGGCAAGCCCCATGGCGATGGCCAGCAGCCAGTCGGCAGTCCGCGGAATTCGCTGGTTGACGACTTCCTCGGACCGCATCGATGGATCACTCCCGGTGCCGAAGTTTCAGGTCACGTCCGCGTCGAATACTCGCACCTGCGCCCACTTGTCGCGGTTCTCTTCGATGAACCGCACATGATCAGCAGCCGTCTGATAGATGTCGTGAGATGCACGAGAATCGAAGACCACGTTCAGGCAGACGTGAAAGGCCCGATCGTTGACAGGGCGAGCATATTCGGGGGCCAGCTCGCCCGCGAAAAATGCGACCACCCCGGGGTGATTCTTCAGGTACTGATGGCAGGCCGATACCATCGCCGAAATGTTTTCCGGCGAGCCGTCCTTCAGAGTAAAAAAGACAACGTGCGACAGTTTCTTGCCAGACATACAACACTCACTCAAACATGCTCAGGTGGATACTTTATCTTCTTCTTCGCCACGATTGGCCTCGAACAGCTCGTTCTGTACCGGGATCAGGCACCCCAGAATCGCACGCAGCACCTCGGCCGGTGACCCGTTCGCATCCACTTCGTGGATAATGGAACTGTCGTACTTCTCCAGCACAGGCTCAGTCACTTCACGATACACGCGGAAGCGATGACGCATCACCTCTTCGTTGGCATCATCGATGCGATTTTCCCGAATGGCGCGACGACGGATACGATGGATCATACCCTCTTCGTCTGAACATTTCAGATAGATCACTTTGCGGATGTCCAGGTATTCCTTCACCAGTTCAACCTGGTGGACGTTGCGAGGCATCCCGTCCAGAATCAGCAGGTCTTCGCGAGGCTTGAACCAGCTGAGAGATACATAGGCCTCAACGGCTTTCCGCCAGATCTTAATGGTCAGATCATCAGGAACCAGCTGGCCACGGGAAATGTGCTTGTAGACCTCGCGGCCGTTTTCCGACCCGATATCAATCGAACGGAACACATCGCCGACCGACAGGTGGAAGAAGCCTGGAATTGTGGCCAGGATTTTTCCCTGAGTTCCCTTGCCGACACCCGGCGGACCAAACAGCGGCACACACAAAAAACGCGGTTTCATTCTGCAGATCCGATCATGCGCCGCAGGAAATGACGAAATATCGATGAAAAACTTCATCGACGTTTTCGGATTATGGCATGCCGGCGGACGCTGAGCCAGCGGCGAATTCTGTGTTCCCAGACCCCCACTACTGTTCTCAGACTCGCAAAACAGCGGAAATTGCCGGTTTTGTCCGTTTCCCGACCACTTCCCAGCAGGCAGCCGTCCACGGTATGCTGCCCGGACAACAGTTGCACATCCGGGCCGCCGGCATTCCCCGGTTGGCTCACACCCCGGTGACTGCAGCGTGGTTTTGCAGGAGATCTCAGATGGACTGCGTCCGTGTTAGCATGCTGCACACGCTGCTGCTCTTGCTGCTGCCGTGCCCGCTGCCGTGGAAAATCCTGCAGGCAGATGATCCGCCGGTGCGCTCGGTTCGTGACACTGTGGCGGACCAGCTGCTGCTGCAGGACGGTACGCGGCTCAAGGGAATTGCGGTCTCCAAAAAACCACCGCGGCTGCTGGTCCGTACCGGCTGGCTCAGGCTGCATGCTCCCGCTTTTCTCGAACGGTCCGTACGCCCCGCAGCCCGCAAGTCACTGCAGACCAGTGCAGCCCGGCTGCAGGAACTGCTGACTGAGGCTGCGGAACATTCGACCAGCGGCGAAAAACAACGCGAACAGCCCGAAAACCTGGCCCGCACCACGCTGCTGCAGGAGGTGCTGCAGCGGCTGCAGCCTGACGATGAACTGCTCCCCACACACGTTGTTGTTGAATCCCGGCGCGCGACCTTCCGTACCGCTGACCTGCGGTCTGAACCGCAGCGAATGCTGGGGCTGCGAGCGTCGCTGGCAGATCTCACCGACTTCGAAAACCTGCACTGGAAAACTGTCGCATCCCGGCTGCAGCAGGCTGGTCCGGCCGCAGCCGGGTTTCCTGAACCGGCTGCGGAAATCACAGAATCTCAATTGCAGCAGGCCGTGTGGTGCATCCTCGCTGCCATTGATGTTCGCACGAATGAAGCCGTCAGGCTGATCAGGTCGGGGACCGCGATCATCGATGAAGACAGTCGGCCGGATCCGGCACAACTGCTGCAGGCGGCCGCCAGTCAGAGCCTTGGCGGAGTGCTGCAGGAGCTGCTGAATGAAGCGTCCGGTCAGCCGGCGACTGCGCCTGCGGCCGGGACTGGTCCGGAGAGTGCCACTGAAGCACTGCCGGCAGCAGCCGTCGCCATTGCCGCACAGCGGCAGCGTCGCACTGTTGTGCTCTCAGAATTCAGCGCTGATCCCGGCGCCGGGCAGGCTGCCGTTCGACGCACCCTGTGGTATCAGGCATCCGCCGGAACCTGGCACCTCGTTGCAGCAGCTCAGGGAACTGCGAACGTCGGTGAAAATCAGCCGGAAGATGCAGCGGCACTGCAGCAGGATCCTCAGATCCAGCAGATCACCGAACTGGCAGCAATTCTCGGCCTGCCCCGGCAGCAGATGCAGACAGCACTGGGCATGGGAGCTGTTGTGCAGCGAGCACTGCAGCGGGCCGGTACGCAGTTCGACGAGCTGCTGCAGCAGGCGCTGACAGCACG
>JBJTPZ010000651.1:0-3950 GCA_046075365.1 Planctomycetaceae bacterium | reverse complement strand
GGGGCGTTTTTTTGTGCCGAGCGACAGGAAGCTGGAGGATTTTTTCCCCGCGCGGGCGGTGCAGCTGACTTTAGTTGTCAGGAGGTCGAGGTGTTTTCGGTGCTTCGACGGATGGAGTTTCGGTGCAGCAGCTGTTGGGGGAGGGGATGGCGATGGCGATGAACAATGACGACAAGGTTGGTTGCTTTGGTCCTGCGACGCTGGATCTGACGATGCTGGGGGACGTGGGAGTGGCGAGTGGTCTGGGCGGGCACAAGCGGGATGTGGAATACGAGCTGGGGATGGGTGGCGGCGCGGTCAATGCGGCGCGTCAGGTGAAGGCGCTGGGTGTCTCGGTGTCGCTGGTGGCGGTGGTTGGTTCTGATGATCTGGGTGGATTGCAGCAGCGGATGTTGGCGCGTGAGTTTTCGCGTCTTTTGACGGCGCCGCTGCTGCCTGCCAGTCGGATCAGTGTGCTGCAGGGGGACAGTTGCCAGACGTCTCGTCCGGCGATTTCGGCCGAGTATCCTCCGACCGACGTGGTGGAGGAGCTGGGGAGCTGTGGTGTGGTGCTGTTTGGTCCGGGTCAGTCCGGGGATACGAAGTTGCTGCTGCGGCTGATGGAGGCTTTGCCGATGCATACTTACAAGGTACTGCAGCTGTCGGATCGGCAGCTGCGGGATCGTGTTGCTGCGACGGCTCTGATGCGCGTCTGTGATTTGCTGCTGATCAACGAAGCTGAGGCTTGTGTGTTTGCCGGGCGTCAGTATCCGGATGCGGCTTTTGCGGCTGTTCGTGAGCATTGTAAGGGCGACGTGGTGCTGACATCGAGTCGTGGTGTGCGTGCGAGCTGCCACGGTCGTGAAGTGCAGCGGACGGCGTATCGACCGGGCGAAGTGCGTCGCACTGTGGGTGCCGGGGACGTTCTGGCGGGTACGCTGCTGGCGGGACTGGTGAAAGGGTGCAGTCTGGAGGAGTGCGTGGATTTGTCGCTTGCGGCGGCAGCGATTCATGTGTCAGCGCGGCGGATGCCGGGCAGTGCAGACGAGTTGCTGTCCGCGGCATACGAGTGTTGTTCAGCGGGTTGTGTGGCGTGAGCTCAGCTGATTCGTCGGCGACAGAGAAAGAATCAAGCCAGCCCGTTCTGGTGGCCACGCCGGCTGTCAGAGCGGGCTGTACTTGCGCGCGGTTGTGGCGGCCAGCGGCAGGTCACAGGACCTATGGGACTTATGGGACCTATAGGACCTATAGGACCCATAAGTCTTATGAAGCCTGTGGGGTCTGCTGTTCTGAGGTGTGGTGCGTGATTTTGGGGTCTTGCGATGGTTGCCAGAGGCGAAAACAGCCGCGGTCCTGCCGGGTGTTGTAACCGGCATTGCCGCGGCTGAATCGCGAGGTTGTTTTTTGCACTGGTGCGATAGTCCTTTCATTCTGCGAATGTTTCCATTTTTCGGCACAGGATGGCGAAGTAGACGGTGGCTGCTGCAGTGGCGGGGAGTCCGAGGAGTGTGGTGGCGAGGAGGGACCGCCCGCGGAGCCAGGTCAGGGCGGCCAGAATCAGGCAGCCGGCGACCCAGGCCAGCAGCAGCTGCAGGTCGGCGGCATTGTTGCGGCGCCGCCTGATCCGCAGGATGACGTGTCGCAGGGGCAGAGGGGCGAGTGTTACGCTGGTCAGCCACACCAGAAAGAGCGGTGTGATTCCCAGTGGTTCGCCGCGTTGCAGCAGCGAGGCTGTGGCTGTGGTTTGACTGTTTCCGGATGTTTGGGGTGTGGGGGAGAGTGCGACTGCTGCTGGCGGTGCTTGTGCAGGGTTTTGAGGGGACGCTGCGCCGCCGGCGACCGTAATGACTTCGGGCATGGACAGTCGAAATTCGTGAGTAATCTCGCCCGTATGTCCGTTGAGCAGCTGCACGATGCCGACCAGCTGAGCGTCGAATTCGGGATAGGTGGTCCATTCGAGGATTTCGGCGACGACGACGAAGTCGATGCCCTGATCGATGAGCCCTGCGACGGCGTCCTGCCGTGTTTTCGGTTCGCTGGAGGTGCCGAAGGTGTAGCCGATATCGCTGAGCCACTGGTCGTTGAGCATGATGACATTGCGGCGAGCGATCCAGCGTTTGAGTTCGGCGGTGAGTGTTCCGTGATCGTCGCCGACGACGCGGGCGACGGCGATGGTGGGTCGTCCGGTGAGCTGGCGAATTTCCGAGCTGACTTTTTGGGCCCAGCGTTCGGCGAGGTCATAGCGGAGTCGCTGATCATCGGAGGCGGGCAGCGGCAGTTTGTCATAGGTGCGGTAGTAGCCGGCGGCGACGAGGATGACGACAAGGATGCTGATAAGCCAGCTTTTCAGGGGAAGCAGCATGAGAGTTCTCCGGTGATGGACAGAGTGTGATGTGGACAGTCAGCGGGGGCTGGCCGAGCTTCAGGCGGCAGTTCCTGCGAGTGCGGTGGCTGCGGGGGTCAGTTCAGGGTGTGTCAGAGCTGAGCGAACGGCGGTGGAGGAGGCCTGCTGCATGGCTTCGAAGACGGCCAGTGTTTCGGCATCTTCGCTGCCGGTGCAGAAAGCGGCTTCAGCACTGTTCAGAGAGGTGAGGATTTCGGCGAGGTGGTCCATTTGCAGCTGTCCGGAGACGGAGGCCTGTTCGACGTAGCTGGCCAGTTCCGTGAGGTCCAGTTTGCCGACGAGCTGTTCCATACCGAGCGTTTCGAGGACTCGCTGATTATCTTTCAGCTGAGCGAGTGACGCGAGGACTTTGAGGTTGCGGCTGACGAGGGTGAGCTGTTGATCGCGGGCGCGGACCTGCTGATCGAGTTCCTGGACTTTGCGGGCGAAGAACAGTTTTTGTCGGTCGGAGGCGGCAGCGACACCGCGGCTGAACCAGTCCTGTTTGTCCTGTTCGAGTTTTTCGATTTCGCGTGAGATGCGGTTTTCGGTGTGTTCGGTGCGGATGCGTTCGCGCAGGATTTCTTCGGCGGAGACGGTAGCGAGGGTGCGATGTGCGATCTTGCGAGGTTTGGGTGCGAGGTGTTTTTTGAGTCGCAGGAGGAGATTTCGCATGGTGTGAGGATCCTTTGAGAGGTGAAAGTTTGTGTTTTGTGTTGCCCGTCACTGGACGGCTCGGTGTTGCTTCAGGAAGGAAAGCGGGCGGATCCTGCGGCATCTGGTGAGATTTTCAAAATTTTTCCGTTCTGGTGACCTAAGGGCGTCGGTGGTGTTCGCTGGGGCCAGTGTGGGGCCACGGATTGAGGCGGGTGGGGAGGGGCGGTTTTCTGCCACGGATTGAGGCGGGGGGGAGGGGCGATTTTTTTGCCACGGATTGAGGCGGGCGGCAGGGGCGATTCTTTTTGCCACGGATGAAAACGGATTGTAACGGATGAATCGCAAAGGGGGGGGCAGGGGTAGGGGAAGGGCAGGGGCGGAGGCTCACGCGAAGCCGCGAAGCCGCGAAGGGAGAGGCTGGGAGCGGGTGGCGGTTTTTTGACCGCTCATGGACGCTGATGATTGCTGATGGCCGCAAATGAGGTGGGGGGAGATTCGAGTCGTTCAACGTACTCGTACTCGTGCTCGTGCTCGTGCTCGAATTTGAATTCGTTGCAGCGTTCTGCGGCTGCGGGTGGTGTGAGCGGTATTCAAGTACGAGTACGAGTACGAGTACGAGGGGGGATCAGGGGGCGGGGTCGAGCAGCGCGATGTGGTTGCGAAGCTTTCTTCGGGCTCGCTGCAGGGCGGAACGCAGGGTGTGGATGCTGATGCCGAGCATTTCGCCGCTTTGGGCGGCGCTATGGTGTTGCAGCTGCAGCAGCACTGCTTCGCGCTCAAGCGGGCTCAGTGTTTCGAGACAGTCGTGCAGATGGCCGCTCCGTTCGTTACGGATCAGCCGGTCGTCGGGGGAGGGGTTTCTGTGGTCCGGCAGTTCGGGGCTGGCGGGGTTGTCATCGTCGTGGCCGGGGGGCGGGGGCAGGGTGCCCGG
>JBJTPZ010000650.1:0-12472 GCA_046075365.1 Planctomycetaceae bacterium | reverse complement strand
CAAGAGATATGGTGAGAAAGGGGCAGAAGGGGATGTTGCCGGTTTTCACCAGGTCGGGCTAACCTGTCGTGGCGGGTGGCCTGGCGGTCAATTTCGCCGAGAATCTGCGTTTCTTGCAGCGGACAGCATACGGCGGTCGATGCCCTGCAGCGGTCGGATATCGATCAGCCACTGGTCTCGCTGGCTGTCGGGGCTGCCGTAGCGCGTGTGCAGTTCTCGCAGCCGCTGCAGTTTGCCGGTGACATTTAGTTCGGCCGGGTTGCTCGTGCCAGGTTCTCGTCCCCAGAGTATTCGCGAACCGCCTTTGGTTCGCAGTTCGAACTGCAGTTCATCGGTGGATTCCGGGAGTGTGACATTTCGGGGAACGACGATTGCGGCAAGGTTCAGCAGCTGCCACCAGCTGTGTGATTCGTCGGCGTTTTGCAGGAGCACTTCGGCGAGGCGGGCAGCTGCGGTGACAGCGGGGTCGCCCCAGGTTTCCCCGAGTCGTCCGGCGGGAGCACTGGTAACCTGTTCGATCACGGGGAATGTCTGCACGTCACGGGCATTGAAATCGCGTGCGGGCAGCAGGATGCCGTGGCGATCGACGGGGTAAAATCCATCGATGCCGCGGACCATGGCGACAGGTTCGCGGTAGATCACATCGACGACGATGCGAGCCGGCCAGCGTTTCTGCACCGAGATGACTCGTTCAATCCACGGGTGAGTGTGGAATGCCGCAGCGACTCGTTCGCTGACACTGGGATCCAGCAGTGAAAGCTGTTCGCCGAGTCCGGTTGTGCTGAAGACCTGTCCGGCAAGATTTTGCGGGATCCATGCGGGAGCGGGCGGCAGCGTGACGGTAGCGGGGGTGAGCTGGAATTCGGGTCGGCTGGCAAGTGCCGGTGAGAGCCGCTGGTACAGGGGGATCAGCAATCCGACGGCGGTGGCGACAGCGAGGCACACGAGGGTTTTGGGTCTGAACAGGACGCGCCGCCAGAGTGGTGTGCTGGCCGGAGTGGCGGCACCCGGTTTGCTGGCAGTGTTTACTGATCCTGGTGAGCGGGGCATGTGGAAACAGGCTGTGATTTCGGGGAATACGGTTTTCTGAAGTCTACTGCCTGTGTGGATTTCGTCAGCCGGAATCAGGGGGAAAGTGGCACGCGGCATCGTGGTTTGCATGTGATGCGATCGTGGGGGCAGACTGCGGAAAGTCTGCGGGTTGTGTCTGCGGGGTGTGTGATCGTGCTGAACGGGACAGCAGATGCGATCGGCAGAGGCGTCACGATCCGCAGACGGGGCAACTCCGGTTCTGCTGTCAATTTGCTCATTTTGCGCGGCAGCCGGGTAAACCCTGGTGAGTTTCGGCAGAAATTCCCTGGCGTTCTGCATTTCGTGCCGATCTTCCAGAGCAGTGCAGCAGAAACGGCAGCGGCATTTTTTGTCGGGGGGCCGGTATTCCTTGAGTGAGGACTGCACTTGTCCGACGGCGCGGAGGTCGTCGGACTGCACTGAAACGGAGTTTGCGCCGCAGGGGATGCGGTGCATCGCAGAAGGGAAGTCCAATGCGACTGAAACGCCTGTGTCTGGCGGCCATGACGGCTGCACTGTTGTCCGGCTGCGCTGCTGGTCGCAGTGCTTCCGTGAATCTTGTGGAGCAGGTGGATGTGCCACCTTCCCACTCCGGGCAGTACAATCCGCGACCGGCCGACGGAGGCCGTCGCAGCAGTGCCCCGGATGCTGACGATGCCCCGGATTCTTCGGCTTTTCCGAGGGGAAAAAGTGTGAGTCGGTCGCGAGTGACCGAAGTTCACGCGGAGCCGTATGAAGCGTCTGCCGAGGAACTGGACGACTACATCATTGAGACCGGTCTGCTGACTCGGCTGCGCGAGCGAAATTCTGAGTGTGTGGACGACGGCTGTGACGAGACGGCAGAGGACAGTCCGCTCTGCAACCGTCTGCGCGAGCGATTCCGTGAACGCCGTGAGTCAGGCCCGTTTGCGACTCCGCTTTGCGATCGTCTGCGTGCGAACTTTCGACGAGACGCCTGCGGTGACGACAGCCGGCACCCGCTGTGTGATCGTCTGCGTGAGCGACTGCATGGCGATGGCGATCATCCGCTGTGCGACAGGATCCGCGATCGACTGCATGGTGAGGGCGAGCGTCCGCTGGGTGACTGCATTCGCAGGCGGCTGAACGGTGAAGGTGAGCGTCCTTTGTGTGACGCTCTGACATCGTTGTTCTGCTGCGAAGTCCCTGACGGTCCGTGGCCCTTCTGCGGGACGGAAACGTGGAGCCCGACGGGAAAGAACTGCCGATGCAACAGTAATTCCCGCACCGTGATACCGCAGCCGGCAGCCCCCCAGCCCTATGATGCTCCGCGATCGAACGATCAGCCGGATCCGCGTGAGCTGCACGCGCCCACTGACAGCTCGCCACCACCGATCCCAGGCACTGTACCGATGCCGTCTGATGTGCCGGAGGTACCTGAGTCTGTGCCGGGAGACGACCTGCCGGGTGCACCGGGGCGGGGCAAAATCGTCGAGCCTCCGCTGTGGTTCAGAATCAAGGAACAGAGTCCTGCTCCTGTCATCGAACCAATGCCGGAACCGCTGCCTGAACCAGTCCTCGAACCGCAGCCGGAGCCAGTACCGGAAGCTGGTACAGATCCGGCTCCGGAGCCGGGTGCCGGCGGCGAGCCGCTGCCGGTGCCGCCTGCTGTCGAAGAGAACTCAGGCGGAGTACCGACGGAATCGGAAGAGCGGGCGACCGAGCGTCCTGAGCTGCCGCCTCTGCCGTCAGCTGAGCCGCAGCCGGCGGTGGAAGTGCCCGCTTCCTCACCGCCGCCTGTACCGGCACCTCGACTGCGTCAGACTCGAGTTCCACGGAGTGTTCAGCGACGTGAGTGACTGTGGTGATCGGAGTCAGCCTGAGCTGACCTGCAGCCGGGGATCAGTCGCAGTGCGACTGATCAGCCCGGCTGTTTCTTTTCCTTCGGCGGGCGGAAATATCGTTTGGATTCGTTCACGGCGGTTCTGCGGGTGGTGAGTCGGACCAGCAGGGTCATGAGGTAGTCTTTCCAGCCGGGTACGACGTACTGTCTGCGTTTCTCGAGTGCTCGCAGAGCCAGTTTTACGACTCGCTGCGGTGTCTGGGAGGTGTGTTTTTCCAGCCAGCCGACGGCCCCTGCTGTGTCGAAGAAATCGGTGCGAGTGACTCCGGGGCAAAGTGCGATGACGGTGACACCGCGGCTGCGGGCTTCGGCCCACAGGGCTTCGCTGAAGTGCAGAATGTAGGATTTGCTGGCAGCGTAGGCGCCCATGAATGCAACAGGCTGAAAGGCGGCCTGCGATGACACATTCATAATGGCCCCGTGTCCTCGGGCCAGCATGCCCGGGAGAAATCGGAGGGTCAGGTCGGTCAGGGTCAGCAGGTTGACGTGCAGCATGCGTCGCACGTCTTCCGGATCTGTGTTTTCAATTTGTCCGATGATGCCTGCGCCGGCATTATTGATCAGCAGTTCGACCTGCACTCCGAGGCGTCCGATTTCTTCGTGCAGCAGTCGCCCGGCTTCTGGTTCAGCAAGGTCGATGGTGACGACATGGCAGCGTGTGCCGTGTCGGGTATTCAGATCGGTGGCCAGAGCCGTCATGAGATCTTTGCGGCGTGCGGCGAGGATCAGGTGCATTCCGCGACTGGCGAGCTGCACTGCAAACTCGGCCCCGATCCCGGAAGATGCGCCGGTGATCAGCGCCCAGCGATCGTTAAAACTGTCCAGCACGTCAACATCCCGACCAGCAAATCAGCGTCAGTGATTGAACATGAATTCGCGAGTATTCATCAGGGCCCAGACGAGATCCTGAAAGGCTTCGCGTGTGGCGCGAGCGGAATCGATGGGGTTTCCGGCCGCGTCGGTCTGTGGAGAGATTACGTAATCAACGGCGGTCTGCAATTCTGCAGGGGTCGGTTTTCTGGAAAAGGCGACGAGGTAGAGTTCTTCGATCTTCTGTGCTGCGGTGGTTTCTGCTTTGGCAAGCTGCTCGGCCCGACCACTGCCGGAGGCCAGTTTTCCGCGAATATCGCCGGCATTCATCAGGTGCAGGCTTTGTGAAAGGCTGGAAGACTGTCCGCGTTCGCATTCGCAGACGCTTTCATTTTCCGGCCTCCCGAAGACTCGCAGAAACGGCGAAGCCGTATTGTAACTGTTGTCCGGCAGGGCGATGGCACGGGTGCCTGGGGGCAGATTGGGGAAATCGGTACGAGTTCCGGCGAGGTCATCGATGGCATCCAAAAGCACTTCCGCCTGCAGCCGTCGAGGGTAGTAGCGGCTGTAATTTTGCTGATCCACCACGTTATCGGGAAGCGGCGCGGAGCTAAGCTGCCATGCGGAGGAGCTGACCATCAGTCGGATAAGCCCCCGCAGATCGAAGCGACTTTCAATAAAGTGCTTTTCCAGTGCCGCCAGAAGTTCCGGATTGGTTGGCGGATTGCTGTCCCGAATGTCGTCTTCCGGTTCGATCAGCCCGCGTCGAAAGAAGTGTTTCCAGTAGCGATTGACAAGTGCGCGGGCGAAGAACGGGTTGTCGGGAGCCGCCATCCAGTCCGCCAGCAGCAGGCGGGGGTCCTGATCGGGAGCAATTGCCGGGATGGCCGTACCAAGTGCGGCCGGGGCCACGGCTGCTCCCGTGCGATTATTGACCGCTGTGGCTGCTCCGCGTTTATGGAAAATCATGTCTTCGCCGCGAGTGGCCGTGGGTTTGCGTCCAACCTGTGAGAAGAAGGCGGTGAGCCCGTAGTAATCGTTCTGGCTCCAGCGTTCAAACGGATGGTGGTGGCACTGGGCACACTGCATGCGGACTCCCAGAAACAACTGGGCGACGTCTTCCTGCTGCTGTTTCGGCTCTTTGACTCGCTTGTACCACGCGACCGGCGGATTGCCGATGACGGTGCCGGTGGCAGCCAGAATTTCGCGGACGAACTGATCGTACGGTTTGTTGGCCAGAAGGCTGTCACGGACCCACGCATGAAACGCGAAATTGGAAGTGATGTCGCTGGCATCGTCCCGGCGGTTTTTCAGCAGGGAGGTCCATTTATTGGCGAAGAAATCGGCGTGTTCAGGACTTGCCAGCAGCCGATCAATCACCAGATCCCGCTTGTCGGCGGCAGTGCTGGCCAGGAATTCAGAGGTTTCTGCGGCGGTGGGCAATCGACCGGCAACGTCCAGTGTGACGCGGCGGAGGAACACGGAATCATCGGCCATGGGTGAGGCCGGCACGCCCAGCTCACGCAGATTGCTGAAAACCAGCGTGTCGATGAAGTTCTTTTCGGGCGGGAAAGTGTTTACGGCTGCACCGAGCGGCACAGAGGCGTTGAAGACTGAGACCAGTCCCTGATATCGAACCATGACTGAGACTTTGCCGGGCAGGTCTGAGACTTGCACGAGGCCCGTTTCAGACACTTCGGCCATGGCCCGATCATTCGACTCGTAAAGTGCCCGCTGCGTCACGTCGCGAATGCTGCCGTCGGCATATTCAGCGGAGACCTGCAGCTGCTGGGTCTGCTGCCGCTGGACGGTACCCTTTGGCGGATTGACGGACAGGCGAACCAGAGCAGGTGCGGAGTCACCATCCCAGATTGCTCCGTGGCGGATCCATTCTGTCAGTATTTTTGCGGCAGCTGAGTCTTCGGTCATCCGGCGACCGCCGCCGTGCGGAACTGCTCCGGTGGCTTTTCGCAGCAGCAGGCTGTTTTCGGGCACGGCCGGGAACAGACGTCGGCCGCGTGCTTCTTTTACCAGGTGTTCGTAATCTTCGGCGGGTTCGAAACCGAGGAGCGACAGCTGAAAACCGTTCTGCCCATTGCCGGCTTTGGCGTGGCAGACACCGGCGTTGCAGCCGTGTCGGGTCAGCATCGGCATAACGTCGTTCACGAAGCTGACCGCGGGCAAGTCAGGCTGTTCGGCTGCTGTGCCGCCGGCGAGTACTGCGAAAGAGCAGACCATCGCGCAAAACAGTGCGAAACACCGATGAAATTTGAGTTTTCTGGACATTTCGACCACCCTGGAACTGTCTGCCCTGCCCTGTCCCGTGTCAGACCAGCTCTTTCATGGGCTCGCGAATGTCCACCAGGAACTGCGGTCGTCCGGTGGGATCGGAAATGGTCGTGTTCATCACGTCGATCCCCAGATTGTGATAGGCGGTTCCGATAATTTCCTGTACGTGGACGGGACGCGACACTGCGTACTCACCCAGGCGATTGGTGGCACCAATCGCCTGACCGGTCCGCATTCCGCCACCGGCCATCAGGGCGCAACTGACCTGAGGCCAGTGGTCGCGACCGGCGCCGTCGTTGATCCTCGGGGTGCGGCCGAATTCGCCCCAGACCAGTATCGTGACGTCCTGCAGCATGCCACGCTGCTCAAGATCCAGTACCAGGGCACTGACGGCCTGGTCCAGTTTTCGACCGTGATCACGCACAAGGTCAAAGTTCTGGCCGTGGCTGTCCCAGCGCCCGTAGGACAGGGTGACGGAACGGACGCCGGCTTCCACCAGGCGACGAGCCATCAGAATCTGTTCGTTGCAGGTGGGTGCACCGTCGTACTGATACTTATAGGGTTTGCCGTCGCCGTAGCGTTCGCGGACTTCAGCCGGCTCTTTTGAAATATCGAGCGCATCCGCCAGCTTGCTGGATGTGAGCACCCCGAATGCCGCCTGTGTGAAGGCATCCATCCCGTTCATGGTGCCGCGGCTGTCGGCCGCTCTTTTCAGGTGGTCAAGGCTGGCCAGCAGGGTTTTGCGATCTTCAAGGCGATCGAGGGAAATACTGTTGAGAGTGAGATCTTCCATGCCCTTGCCATTGGGGCGGAACGGCTGATAGGCGGCACCCAGAAAACCGGCGGGACCTGGCTCGGACCAGGGCACGTGCGAAGTTTTTTCGGCGAGGGCGACAGAGGCGGGAATTCCGGGATCGTGCTGTCCATAGAGTTTTGCGAGTACCGAGCCGACGGCCGGGCGACCGCCGATCGATTCCACGTTGCGGCGATTCCAGCCCGTGAGGCACTGAAAGCCGTCATGGGCACCCTCACAGCCAACCACCGACCGGACGACCACCAGCTTGTCCATGATGGCTGCCAGCTGCGGAAAGCATTCGCCGATCTGAATTCCGGGAACCGCCGTGTCAATCGGGCTGAATTCCCCGCGAATTTCACGCGGCGCTTCCGTTTTGATTTCCCACATGTCCTGGTGCGGTGGCCCGCCACCAAGGAAAATATTGATGATGGCCTTGCCCTTGCGGGCATTTCCACCGGGAGTTGCTGCTTCGGCACGCATCAGGGATGCGAGCGTTGCCGGGGCGACCGAGCCCATGGCGAAGCCGCCGATCTTCAGGAAACCGCGGCGGGCAATGCCGTCGCAGTAACGGGCAGACTGGCCGAGAATCGTCAGCATGTGGAAATCTCCGGCGATCAGGAGGGAACCGGAGCACCGGCAACTGCAGTAAGTGCGTTTGCCGATGCGAATGAGGCAGGACGTGAACCAATGGGGACATGAATTGAATTCGACAGTCGCGGGAGTGAACCCCGCGAGCGATTTTCGAGTTCTGTTGAAATTCTGGAGCAAAAGGGGGGCGGAGTCCAGCCTTGCTGGCGTGCGGGAGGTGATTCCGGGGGAAATTCCGGGCGAGTAAAACAGGGGACAGGCGTTTAGTGCCTGGCGGGGAAAAGTGATGTTCTTGCCGGCAGCCTGTTCTGAGTGGTCCGAGTGCTGTAGACTGTTGGCGGGTCTGCTTTGTGAGGTTTCACGTGAGTTTTTCAATCCTGGCACAGCGAAAGGCATTCCATGCGGATTTCAGTGCGATGGCTGGCGGCTTTGGCCGTTTTGCTGCAGTTGGTGTTTACGGGGTCGGTTCAGGCGCAGGACAAGTGGGTTTCGCTGTTTGACGGCAAGACTCTGGACGGCTGGGAGAAGGTTGGCAGCGACAAGAGCAACTGGGCGGTGTCTGACGGTGCGATTCAGGGCAGCGGCGATGCATCGATGCTGGTCTGTACGAAGGGGCCTTACAAGAACTTTCGTTACCGTGCCGAGATCAGGATCAACGACAAGGGGAACAGTGGTCTGTATTTCCGCACGACTCGCAAGCCCGGATTTACTGACGGCTACGAGGCGCAGATCGACAGTACTCATACGGACCCCATTCGTACGGGTTCAATTTACGGCATGAACCATGTTTACAAGCGGCTGGTGGAGCCGGACACGTGGTTTACTTATGACCTGGAAGTGCGGGACGACATTTGGCGTGGTCGCCCGATGACTCGAATTCGCGTGACCGTGGACGGCAACGAGCTGTACGAATATCTGGATTTTGCATTGACCTTCAAGGAGGGGCATTTTGCATTCCAGCAGCATGATCCGGGCAGTCGAGTTTCGATTCGCAAGGTGGAAGTGATGGAGCTTCCTGAGAAGAAGTGAGTGGATCCGGATTGTCAGCAATCTCGGCGGCGGCATGCGTACCATGCCGCCGGTTTTGTTTTTGTTTTCTGCTTTGGAACTGCCCTGCCCCATGCCTCTGCTGAGTCTTAAGAATCTGACGTTTACTTTTACGAAGCCGAATCTTTTGGAGAATATTACGCTGCACATCGAGCGTGGTGAGCGGATTGGCCTGGTTGGTCGGAACGGGGCCGGCAAGTCGACCCTGATGAAGCTGATAGCGGGGGTTTTGCGTCCGGATGACGGTGTGATTGAGCTGCAGTCTGAGGCGATTGTGGCTCGTCTGGAGCAGGAGGTTCCGGCGGGCGGTGAGCGAACTGCATTCGAGGTGGCGGCGGACGGTTTTGGATCGCTGGGCAAGTCGGTCGCGGACTATCGCAGTCTGGGTCATGCGATGACTGCCGGGCATCTGCTGACAGCGGCCGAGCAGAAGCGGTATGAGCAGGCCAGCACGGATCTGGCGAATGCCGAGTCGTGGTCTGCGGCGGACGATCTTGAGGAGCTGATGCTGGAGATGCAGTTGTCTCCGGACGTCAAATTTGCCTCGCTGTCTGCGGGCATGAAGCGCCGGGTATTGCTGGCTGCGGCGATGATTCGGCGTCCGGATGTGCTGCTGCTGGACGAGCCGACGAACCATCTGGACATTGAATCGATTGTCTGGCTGCAGGGGTTTCTGAAGCGGTTCGAGGGGACACTGATCTTTGTGACTCACGATCGCGTTTTTCTGCAGGAGCTGGCGAATCGCATTATTGAAGTGGATCGGGGTCGAGTCTTTGACTGGACGTGCAACTATCAGACGTTTCTGGTGCGGCGTGATGCACTGCTGGCAGCGGAGGCGATCGAGCAGGCTCAGTTTGACAAGAAGCTGGCGGAGGAGGAGGTCTGGATTCGTCAGGGAATCAAGGCTCGCAGGACTCGCAACGAGGGCCGTGTGCGGGCGTTGAAGGCGATGCGTGAGGAGCGGAGTCAGCGGCGGCAGAAGCTGGGGACAGCGAAGCTGCAGCTGCAGGAGGCTGAGCGTTCCGGAGCCCTGGTGGCTCGACTGGAGAATGTATCGCATGCCTTTGGCGAAAAGACGGTGATTCGAGATTTTTCGACGACGATTTTTCGCGGGGACAAGGTCGGGATTATTGGTCCCAACGGGGCCGGCAAATCGACGCTGCTGCGGATTTTGCTGGGGGATTTGCAGCCAACGGCGGGCAAAGTGCGACTGGGGACAAACATCTCGGTCGGCTATTTTGATCAGTTGCGCAGTCAGCTGGATGATACGAAGACAGCGCGTGAGAACGTCAGTGAGGGCACCGATCAGCTGATCATCAACGGTCAGAAGAAGCACGTGATGGGATTTTTGCAGGACTTCCTGTTCAGTCCGGATCGGGCTCACACGCTGGCCGGTTTTTTAAGTGGCGGCGAACGCAATCGCCTGCTGCTGGCGAAGATGATGTCGAAGCCGTCGAATGTGCTGGTGCTGGACGAGCCGACGAACGATCTGGATGCAGAGACTCTGGAGCTGCTGGAGGACGTACTTCCGGCGTTCGGCGGGACGGTGTTTCTGGTGAGTCACGATCGGGCGTTTTTGAATAATGTGGCGACCAGCCTGATTGTCTTTGAGGGCGACGGGCAGGTGGGTGAGTATGATGGGGGATATGACGACTGGATTCGGGTGCGTGATCAGCGTCAGCAGGCAGCGCTGCGGCAGCCGGACAAGGCTGCGGTGAAAGCGGCGGCTGCTGATGTCGGGTCTGGTCCGGCGGCGGTCGCGGCGGCGGTTTCAGTGGCGGTTCCAGCGGCGGCTGCTGTTCCGAAGCGGCGTCTAAGTTTCAAAGAGCAGCGGGAACTGGAAGAATTGCCGGAGCGGATTGCGAAGCTTGAGCAGCGGCAGAAGGAACTGAATGCTGAGCTGGCAGCACCCGGTTTTTATCAGTCCGGTGGAACTCGGATTGCCGCGGTGACGACAGAACTGGCCAGGGTCAGTGATGATCTGCTGCACTGTTACGAACGCTGGGAGCTGCTGGAGAGCGGCAGTTGACTGTGGTGTGTAGTCGCCTGTCAGGCTGGAGGCGGAAAGCGATGGTGGTCGTTCGAACGCTGTTGATGGTTGTGGTGATGGTGATGGGGCTGTTGTCTGTTTTTCAGCGGAGCATCATGTATCCGGCGGCTCAGGCCCAGCGTCTGCCGGTGGCTGCATTTCCAGAGACAGCGCGGCTGTTTGCGGCTGCGTCGGACGTGCGGCTGCGGACTGCTGATGGTGCACAGATTGGCGGGTGGCATTTGCGAGCGCAGTCCGGCCGGAACAGTCGGCTGATGCTGTTGTTTCATGGCAATGCCGGTCATCGGGCCGGACGCACGGGCTGGTACCGACTGGCGGCCAGCCTGAAATGTGATGTGCTGGCGATTGACTATCATGGATATGGTGATTCCGAGGGCAGTCCGACCGAGCAGCATCTGATCAATGATGCTCAGGCGGCATGGCAGCATGCGACTGGTCCGCTGGGGTATCGTCCTGAGCAGATTGTGATTACGGGCGAGTCGCTGGGTGGCGGGGTTGCAGTGCGTCTGGCGGCGGACGTTTGCCGTGCCGGCCAGCAGCCGCATGGTTTGCTGCTGGTGGCGACATTTGATTCGATGCTGAATGCGGCTGGTTTTCATTTTCCGTGGGTGCCGGTGGGGCTGTTGCTGCTGGATCGCTGGCATTCCGACCGGCATATCGCGGATGTGAACTGCCGGATTGTGCAGTACCACGGAGATCAGGACTCGGTGGTTCCGCTGCCGCTGGGTCAGCGACTGCACCAGCAGGCTCGCGCTGTTTCCCAGGATGGCAGGGCGAAGCTGTTTCGTCTGCTGCCGGATTCCGGGCACAATGGATTGTTGCAGCAGCATGCGGCAACATTTCGCAGTGAACTGGCTGAATTGTTCAGTAATTGACCTGCTGAGTGGCGGATTTCTGTTGAGATCGGTTGTTTTGGCGGCGGATTTTTGTTGCTTTTTGCCGGCTGAGTGTTCTTTGGGGCGGGGGGTGCTGCGGCATGAGTTGTCAGCGTTTGGGGCTGTGGCTGGGGTGTCTGATCTGCGTGTGCTGGTGCAGTTTGGGCAGCATTGCGGATGATGTACAGGTGGTTGTGGGTGGCCGGATGCTGTCCGAGGGTGGTGACTGGAAGCCAGAAACCAGTCCGCTGACGGCTCCTTTTGGCGTGGCATTTGATCGTGCGCAGACGATGTGGATTGTCGAGCTGGAGGGTGGGCGTGTGCATCGCCTGTCGGCGGATGGGCGACTGCAGCAGGCGGGCGGTGACGGATCGCGCAGTTACAAGGGGGATGGCGGGCCGCTGTCGCAGGCGACATTTGACGGCATGCATAACTGTGCTGTGCTGCCGAATGATGATTTGCTGATTGCAGACAGCTGGAATCACTGTGTGCGGCGCGTCTCTGCTCAGTCGCAGCTGATCAGCACGATGGCGGGGACGGGCAAGCGGGGGTTCAGCGGTGATGGTGGCCCGGCGACTCAGGCGACCTTTGATTTCGTGATGTGCATTACACTGAATCCGGCGGCCACGGTGCTGCATATTGCAGATCTGAACAATCGTCGTATTCGGGCGCTGGATTTGCGAACGGGAGTTGTGCGCACGGTGGCGGGCAACGGCAGCAAGGGGGCTCCGGCGGACGGCGCTGCTGCCGTGGATGCTCCGCTGGTTGATCCGCGAGCGGCTGCTGAGGATTCAGCCGGGCGACTGTATGTGCTGGAGCGAGGCGGGCATGCACTGCGAGTAGTGCTGCCTGACGGTACGATTCACACGGTTGCGGGTACCGGACGGCAGGGTTTCGCTGATGGCGCTCCTGCTGAGGCTCAGTTTGGTGCACCCAAGCATTTATGCGTGGGTGCGGGCGATCGAATTTATATTGCTGACGATCAGAACGGCGCGATTCGGGTGTATGACCCGCAGACGCGGCAGACAGGGACGGTACTGGGGCGTGGACTGGGGGATCCGAAGATCCGGCTGAAGAACCCGCAC
>JBJTPZ010000649.1:0-2773 GCA_046075365.1 Planctomycetaceae bacterium | reverse complement strand
CCACCCGCGAAAGTACGGGGCCGGGCCCGACGGGGGGCTGGCTCATGAGCGTTCCAACCAATTCCGAGATCCTGAGGCTGCTGGATCGGCTCGCTAACGAGAGTGCCGACGAACTGGAGTCTCAGTGGCTTGATTTCAAGAATTGGAATGATCCGAAAAATGACATGCGTGTGGCCATCGAATATGCAGTGTGTCTTGCCAACTGTGAGGGCGGAGTTGTGGTCTTCGGCGTGGCCGATAAGGTACGGGGACGATCTGCGGCGATTCATGGTGCCAGTGGCTATGATCTGGACTTATGGCGCAAGGGAATCTTCGACGGCACTCGACCAAATCTGCGAGTCGTTCTGGAAGAACTGCAGGTGCCTGAGGGCACGGGCAGGCTGCTGGTTTTGAGAGTGCCAGCTGGAGCAACTCCGCCCTATGGCACCGCGCAGGGGCTCTACAAGCAGCGGGTGGGCAAGAACTGCATGCCAATGGATCCGCAAGCATTTGTCAGGGCACAAGTGACCTCCGGTGTACTGGATTGGAGCGGTGGTCCGGCGAAGATGTCAGCAAAACTGCGGGAAAATGATGCAACACACAGGCAACTTCTGCAAACCCATTGCAATAAACGACTTATGACGGAATCGGCGTTAGCAAAGTGTTAGCGTTCGGCTGCACACCAGGGTCTGGACCAGGGTTGCAGATGGCCATTTCCCGTGATCTTACGGAGAGAATTGTTTGACAGTTCCGGGTCGGTCATGCGGAAGTCGGTTTTTGGCGGAACTGCCGGTGGGTTATCAGCAAAACTGGCCTTCCCCTGTTTTTTCGACAGCCAGACTGTCAAAGGACGAAATTCCACGGATAATTGCTATTCAGCCGACAATTTTGGTTCATTCGTACGATTGGGGACAGCAGCTCTTCAGGGGAATCGCGAATGGGGACAGGGATCCACAGCTCATCGGGAGGTGAGGATGCCGCAATCCGCACGCGGGTGCGTGCGGTGATTGTCGCACGGAGTCTGGCCATCGTTACAGAACAGGCCTTGCTTCTGGTCAAATGGAACATCGCATGTACATAGACAAGCTTCATCTGAAAAACATCCGCACGTTCGTGGACGGCACGCTGGAGTTCATTCATCCGGAAACGGCGTTCCGGGATCCCGCTGCGTCCGATGATGAGAACGCGGGCCGACTGCCAGGGCCACTTCTGCCCAACGTGAACCTGCTGCTGGGCGAAAACGGGGCCGGCAAGACAACGGTGTTGCAGGCGATTGCGCTGGCGTCACTGGGACCTGTGGCACCGATAGCACACTTGCCTGTGCCGCGACTTGTCAGGATGTCCTCGGATGCACGCGTCAGGGAAACTGCAGCGGATGTCAGATCACATTTCCTGATGCATTCGCAGGATGCGAACCCGGCTGGGGAATATGACTTGCATCTGATGTTCCTGCGGCGGGACGAAACCGAGGAGATGCGGCTTGGCGGTTACTTTCCCTCGGATTTTCCCGATGATGCATCGAAGGCAATTTTGGCACGGCAACAGCAAACAATCACAAGTGCATCCCGGGATATTCTTCACCTTCTTTCATTGACGTCTGAGGAACCACCGGAACTTTTTTCCGCTTCTGAGGGAACTGCGCGGGCGTTTTCAAAACTGGATAATTTCATAGCAACCGCTGAATTACTCAGGCACAAGACAGTCGACGCCAGGGAACGTGTCCATAATTCACAGAATCCATCATATTTCTGCGTCGCCTACGGTGCCACGCGGCGCAGTGATCCCGGGGACGCACGTTTACCGTCGATGCATTCTGCAGGGACTTTTCTTCGACGAACGCGATTGCAGAGCATCTTTGAAGATGGCTTTCGTCTCTACCCGTTGCGCTACTGGTTACCCGCACTGAAGTCCGAGAACCCCGATCGCCATACGGAAATTCTCACCATCCTGAACTCTCTGATCAGCGACGAACACAGCCACCTGACCAGCGAATCACGCGACGGTGAACCGCTGTTTGAACGCCATGGTATGAAATTGCCGCTTTCCGCACTTTCCGACGGCTACCGCGCGTTCATCGCCTGGGTCGCTGATCTGCTCTACCACCTGTCCTGCGCCTGTCCTGGCGAACAATCGCTGCTGGATTGCCGTGGCATTGTGCTGGTCGATCAAATCGATCTGCATCTGCATCCGCGCTGGCAGCTGAAGGTTATCAGCACCATCGCCAATGCGTTTCCCAAAATGCAGTTCATCTTCACCTCGCACAGCCCGCTGATCGTCGGCAGCGTCGAATGGATGAATATTCTGACCTTGCAGACAGACCCGGCGACGAATGAGACGGATATCAAACGCTGGCCTGAATCAGTGCATGGCCTTGATGCGGATCAGATTCTGCTGACAAAGTTTTTCGGCCTGACAACCACCCGCGCTGGCGCAAAGGTTGCCGAGCTTGCAGCTCTTCGCGAAGCGGCTTTGGCTGGAGACCGCAGGGCGGCTCGTGAGCTCTTGTTTGCGATGAGCACTGGAACGGAGTATCAGCCATGATCCGTTACCCGATCAGTCCTGACGACTTGCGAGAACGCATTGAGACGCACAAGCCCAGCTGGCTGCGCAGAGCTCAGGAAAAGACAAATACCGTTGCGGCGGCCGTTGAGGATGTTTCGTTTCCCGGCATCTGGAGTGAAATTAAGCAGGTTTACATGACGCTGCAGCATTCGAAGTGTGCGTATTGCGAGCGGCGTCTTGAGGGAGCGATTGAACACGACGTTGAGCACTTTCGGCCGAAGTCTGAGGTTTC
>JBJTPZ010000648.1:0-6370 GCA_046075365.1 Planctomycetaceae bacterium | reverse complement strand
GAGGAATAGTGGTCGGTGAGTTGCAGGGCAGGTGGGGTCTCACGCAAAGCCGCAAAGCCGCGAAGCCGCGAAGCCGCAAAGGGAGAGGCGGGGTGGTGAGGTGCTCGGTGTGAACTGCTGCCGCTCTCTGATCTCAACTTTCTCTGCTCTGCTTTCTGTGGCATGGATGCCACGGCCCACTGGCCCCCGATCGCTTTCCCCCGTTTCACGGGGGCGAGGTGAGGAAGAGTGGTCAGTGGTCAGGCTTGATGTGGTGGGGTTGAATCGGAGGAGCGACTGCGGTGCGGTGGCAGGCCGACATTTTTTTCTTGTCGGGCGACAGAATTTTCAAAATCATCATCCGAGGCGATTGGCTGCCATGCCTTTAGTTGTTTGTGCAGTCGCGTGGTGGCGCCTGGGTTTGTCTTTTTTTGGGGAGTTCGATGATGCGAAGCTTCAAGTGGTCAGAGATTGTTCGGCTGCTGGTGGTCGCGAGTTGTCTCGGTCGCGGGGCGACGCTGCTGGCGATGCAGGAGGCAGCGGCACCACCGGCTGAATCTGTGGTCGCCGCCGAGCAGCAGGAGGCGGTGAACGGTGAGGACGACGCGTACAATGTGGGCCTTGAGCGGTTGAACGCTGAGCGGGCTGCTGCCGGCGAACTGCTGGTCAAAAAGCTGCAGCCGCAGCGGGAAAAACTGCGTCAGGAGTTCGATAAGGCCAAGGTCGAACTGGTGGAACTGATGGGGAAGCTGAGAGCGGACCCGGGCAATCGCGTGCTGAAGGCGGCCTATGAAGAAAAGCTGAGTGGCACGATGGTCAATGCCAACAGGCTGTTGAAGGAATGGACCGATCAGGCTCCCGATGCCCGGACGGCGCTGGCTGCGTATGAGGCCCGTCTGGCAGAAGCGCGAGTGCAGTCCACGTCGAAATTGAACGAGGTGACTTTGCAGGCGGCCGAATGGGTGCAGTCGAAGACGGAGGCTGAGAATCGACTGCAGGCGATTGCCGAACATCATCGAGAACTGGTCGAGTCAGGACAGCCTTTGCCGCCGGACGTCAAGGATGATGTGCAGTCTTTGCAGGTAGAGCTGGAGAATGCGGCGTTGCGGCAGGCCATCTCAGCCTCGGTGCAGCGTGAGCACGCGAGGACGCTGCGGATGATTGAGCAGTATGAAGCTGGTCTTGCCGACCTGCGTAAGGAACTGGAGCTGAGTTTTGTTCGGGCAACGAATGCCCAGTCGGCTCTGGCTAAAGTTGCCGAAGCTCGCCTCGCAAAGATCAACAACGAGCAGTTGGCAGATGCTCTGGCGGAATTGATAAAGCTGAACACGATGCACGGTAAGGCCGAAATCGACTTCAGCCAGCTGTTGTCGTCGGACCTGCTGGCAGACTCGCCTGATAACGATTTTGCTGCAGACCTGAAAACAGGGTCTGACAAGGGGCAGGAAGATGCCCGCAGGATTCTTGAAAAGTACCTTCCAAAACCTGAAAAACAGGAGACAAACGATGCGACTGCTGGAACGTGAAACACTGCTGGTGCTGATGGTGATGCTGTTGCCGGTTCTTGGTATTGGCTGCAATCGGGCAGTCTCGGAAGTGCTGCCGGATGAATCCGATGGACAGGTAGCCGGTGAACAGCCGGTGAGGGAAAACGCGGCTGACGAGCAGCCTGAGTCGGCCGCTGCGGCGGTGGCGGAACAGGCAGCGCCTGCCGCGAATCCTGAACCTGCTGCGGCGTCTGCCGTTCCGGTTCCACCGGTGCCGAATTCGGATGCAGATGCCGCAGGGAAGACTTCGTCGGAGGAAGCACCCAAAGCATTGCCTCACGAAGCTGACAAGTCTCCTGAGGATGACAAGTTTGATGACACTACCGGCAATCTGATCCTGCAGATTCTGGGCAGTACGTGAACTGGGTTACGGCTGGCTGGTGTGTAAGTTTGTGATGTTGTCGGTGAAGATTTTTTACGAGGAGACTGAGATGAGAAAGTACTGTTTAAACGGACTGCTGGGGTGCCTGCTGGGTGCCTCGATGCACACAAATGTCTGGGCACAGCAGAGTCCGCCGGAGGCCCCGGCCGAGACTCCTGCTGTTGAGGATGTCAGCGAGTCCGTGGAGGAATCCGCGAATGAAGTGACAGCTGAGGAGGAGGCACAGATTCGCGAGAATCACGCCACGGCTCGGGTTCGGTATGAGTCGCTGATGAAGCGTCGGGCGGAACTGGAGACAGCAGTTCGCGATCGGCTGAAGAAGCTGCTTGACAAGTACCGGCATCTGCCGCTGCTGAAACCAGCAGAGGCAGTGGAAACCAGCCTCGTGAATCCGGCCACGCCAGTTGGTCCACCGGAGACTGAGAACGGGGCCACGACCGAGACTCCGCCTGAATCTGCCGGCACCACCGAGGCTGAGTCGGCTCCTGAGGCTGAACCGGCGCCTGAGGCTGAACCGGCTCCCGAGGCTGAACCGGCTCCTGAGGCTGAACCGGCCACCGCGACCGAGCCAGCTGCTGCTGTGACGGCGGGTGAGTCCGAAGCAGGCACCGAGGCTGCAGCGGCAGTCACTGAGGCTCCACTGCCGGTGGCTGCTGCCGAGCCGCTGCCGGAGTTGCCGAGTGAGCCAGCGGCGGAAGTCGTGGCGGAGCCTCAGCCGGCCCTGACAGCCGCGCCTGTGGCACTGCAGAAGCTGCTGCCGGAGTCGCCGGCTGAAGAGACTTCCGGGGACCTGGAGGAGCGGCCTGCTGACAGCGATGTGACTGGTGCTGCGGCACTGGAGACTTTGACTGAGCGGGTGCGGCTGGCCGAAGGTCGGGCTGCTCTGCTGGAACAGCGAGTCGCTGATCTTGAGGCACGACTGCTGCGGCTCACTCGACTGTTCACCACTGTTACTGGCAATCGTAAAGGGGAGTGATCGCCATGGATCTCATCGGATATCTGCTGATTGGTGTCCTGCTGTGCCAGAGTACTCTGGCACTGGCCATGCTGTTCGAAGCGATCCAGAAAGCCGGGTTCCGCCGCGGGCAGATGCTGCGGAGCCTTAGTAGTATGCACGCGATGGCCAGGGAATGGCATTCACTGTCGTCGGCGGAACAGGATCGCCGACGACGGTCTCTGCAGGCTGATCCTCTGGCCGTTGCTTTTAATCTGCTCACACGTGACCCGGGAAAGGCGGATGTTGCTGAGATGCATCTGCATCGCTGGCTGCAGTCGCTGGATGGTAACACCGGTCATCTGAGGCAGTGGCTGGTGAAAACTGCTCCGCTGATCGGTCTGGCTGGAACTTTGGCCGGTATCTCCTGCAGTATGGCGCAGTTTCAGCAGCGAGTCAGCGATCCGGGTGTCATTGTGCATGGGTTTGCCGTAGCCATCGAGACGACTCTTTATGGAATTTTTGTGAGCTGTTTCTGTCTGATCGCGGACCGACTGTTTTGGAAACCGCTGAAGGATGAGATGCGAGAGCGGTGGCTGGACATCGAAACTCAGCTTGTGCTGACTGCGAAAAAGCCGGCTGAGGTGCCTGCCGGCCAGAAAGTGGTGGCTCAGCGGCCTGCCGAGCCGGGTGCTGCAAAAGCGGGAAATGCAAAGCAGGGCAGGCGTGGCGACAAGCATCAGCGGCAGGTGGAAACAGCGCGATCGGGCAGCGGTCGGCTGGATGCAAATATTGATTTGCCGTTGGTGAATGGGAACGACCTGCCGACAGTGTCCCGTTCTGAAGCTTATTGTTTTGACATGGAGTCACCGCCAGTACTGCGAACTCAGCCCGAGCCCGATTCCGCCTCCCTTGTTTACTCACACTAACCCCTGATTTTCTGCGGCGAACGCAGTTGAGAGGCTCAGCAGTGAACACTTATCGCAGACTGATGGCGGTTGATGATGACAGTGACGACGAAGTGGATTTGACGAATCTTGTGGATCCGATGGTGATGCTGTGCGGTCTGCTGATGATCCTGATGCCGACCGTCAGCCAGCTGCAGGTGCGGCAGGCAGAACTGGCCGAGACCGGCGGGAAGCCGGCGGATATCGCGGTCAGTAAGCTGCCGCGGCTGGAGTTTATGGCGGATGGTCAGATGACATGGAACGAGGAGCCGGTGACGCAGCCCCAGCTGGTTGAGCGTCTGAAGCAGCTGCCAGCAGATTCCACGGTATTGCTGGGCGGTGATCAGCGTGCGACTTACGGGCAGGGGCTGAAGATTCGCAGTGAACTGCAGAACCACGGTATCGAGGTCCTGGAACTTGTCAGGCCTGTCGACTTCAAAACGGATGATGGAAAATTACCAGTGGAATGAGGAGTTTGAGCAATGCCGGGTTTTATTTCGATGCTTGCAAGTGGTGTCGTGCATCTGATCGTGATCATGTTTATGATCTGGTCGGCCGGTCAGATGCTGGATTCCGGGGTAAAGCAGCTGAAGGGTCGGCTGGATCAGGAAAACCTGCTGGCAGCAGCAGCGCTGCTGTTAATGCCGGATGAAGCGAAGACCGAAGCTAAGCAGGACAAACCGCCGGAGCCGGCAGAAAAACCTGCGGAAAAACCGCCTGCGGAAAAACCACCGGCAAAGAAAATCGAGTCGCAGTCGCGGGAGCCGGCACCTGCGGAAAAGCCTGTCCTGCCGGATCCGCCTGCCGCAGCTCCAGCCGCACAGCTGCAGCCGGCAACCGAACCGCCGGCACCAGTTGAGTATCTCGGGCGTCCGCTGACAGGGGATGCGGAGAAGCCTGACCCTGAGCTGGAGTCTTTTGAGCGGCTGGGACTGCTGGACGGTCGAGACGGGCAGCTGCATGTTGAGGCTCCCTTTGGTCAGCAGTCCAGCCACGTGTCTCTGGAAGGCCAGAGGGCTCCTGCTTTGAAGGTCAGTTTCGGTGCCGGAGTACTGGAGCACCTGTTGCGGACGGGGGCAGCGGGAGTGTTTTGCAATCCGACCGAGCGGGGCCAGCCGGCTCTGCAGCTGCGTGGAACTCTGAGCAATCCCGATTCGTGGGCGCCGGTAAGCGATACTGTTACGAGCCGGATGTCGATGAGAAACATGCCCGTGCCGGAGCCGCGGTGCGACACCGCGGAAGTCAGACTGAAGCTGGAAGAGATGGGCCTGACATCGCGGGAGGCGAGGGCGGCCGCATTAAAGATCTGGTTTTCAAACGAGCTGGATCAGTATCTTTTGAGGACTCAGTTAAACGTCGTGCGTGATCAGCCCGAGACTGAATGGATGAAATTCCAGACGCACGTTTTCCTTGTATTTGACGGTGGTGAAGTGGTTGCGAAGGCGCGATTGCTGAGGTAACAGGAAAAACTTTGCAGGCTGATTGTGCTGTCTTTCGGCACAGTCAGCTTTTTTTACGGCTTCTGGAAGGCCGACGCGATGGCAGGGCTTCCTGAGAGGAACGGGCTTCCCCGGGGGCTGCGGGAGCGATGCGAATACAAAGAGGGGCTCGAGTGTCAGCCCGTGTGCGTGGGCTTATCTGCACAGGGGCGGCTGTCATTGCAAAACCGCTGCCTGACGGTCGCGGCACCTTGAACGTGGCCGACTGACCAGCGGGTGGTCACCCCCTGTCATTCCCAGGCTCGGACAGCCGCCGGCGAGGAAACACCGTGCGGTTCGAGACAGAATTTTGTACGAGTCAGAGCTGGGGGTGGGGAGGCTCACGCGAAGCCGCGGAGGGGAGAGGCGGGGAGCGATTGAGGTTCTGTTCTGCGTCAGTGATGCCGGGCCAGGTGGCGGTGTATTGCCACGGATTGAAGCGGGGCGAGGGGAGGTTTTTTTTGCCACGGATGAACACGGATTGTCACGGATGAATCGCAAGGCTGGGGGTGGGGAGGGCTCACGCGAAGCCGCGAAGCCGCGAAGCCGCGGAGGGGAGAGCCGCGGAGCAAGTGAGGTACTGTTGTGCGTGAGTGATGCCGGGTTAGGTGGCGGTGTATTGCCACGGATTGAGGTGGGGGGGGGGGCGTTTTTTTTGCCACGGATTGAAGCGGGGGGAGGGGCTTTTTTCTGCCACGGATGAACACGGATTGTCACGGATGAATCGCAAGGGGGAAGGGGAGGGCTCAGGCGAAGTTGCGAAGCCGCGAAGGGGAGAGGCGGGGAGCAAGTGAGGTACTGTTGTGCGTGAGTGATGCCGGGCGAGGTGGCGGTGTATTGCCACGGATTGATGTGGATGGAGGGACTTTTTTTTGCCACGGATGAACACGGATTGTCACGGATGAATCGCAAAGCTGGGAGGGGAGGGCTCATGCGAAGCCGCGAAGCCGCGAAGCCGCGGAGGGGAGAGGCGGGGAGAGGCGGGGAGCGAGTGAGGTGCTGTTCTGCGACAGTGATGCCGGGCCAGGTGGCGGTGTATTGCCACGGATTGAGGCGGGGGGAGGGGCTTTTTTTTGCCACGGATGAACACGGATTGTCACGGA
>JBJTPZ010000647.1:0-1696 GCA_046075365.1 Planctomycetaceae bacterium | reverse complement strand
AGTACATCTGCCGGAATCCCAGCAGCCAGAACACATAATCCAGCGATTTCATTTCCATCGGAGCCAGAACCTTCACGCAGAAATGGCAGCGATAATTCATCGCACGCCACCAGGCGGAGGGAACTGTCGATTTTTCACGTCTCGACCCGCCACCGGACGAGCGGGAAGAATTGGATGAACCTTTGCGGGACATTTCTGAGGGTTGCCTGCCTGCAGTAGCGGTAGGAGACTTCGCAACAGTTTTGAGTGTATTGGAGGAGTTTACTGATGCAAGAGAGAATTGCTGCGTTTCCCCTGGGGGGCGGTAATCGGTTGTCTGAGGTATCGCGCTATTCGGCGTAATCGGAAGGATGAATGCCTGTGCCTGAGTGAGCGTTTGTTTCGCTGTTCGCGAGGGTTTACCCTGAGTTTTTGATTCTGATGTCGTCTGGCTCATCGTGATTTCCGGCTCCGCCTGCGCTCCCAAAACAGTCCTCTTCTCAAGTGATTCGATTTCAAACGCGTGCTGTCGTGAGGAAACTACGCAGTGCGGCCGGATGGCCGGCGACTGCCTCGGAAAGTTATGGGTTGTGGTGACTTTACCGGATCTTCCAGTGAATTTAGACTAGCGGTTTTGCCTGCGTGCTGGGGTTCGAAGGTCGTTTTGCTGTGCAAATACGCTTTTTTTGCATAGCTTGTGGAAAATTTTTTTTCTGCTGTGGGCAGCAGAGGGGGTTGGAAAATGCGGATTCGTCATTTGTTTGCCTGGCTGGCACTTGCGGTAACGGGACTGGCTGCTTCTGGTGTACAGGGGCAGGAGGTTAGGCCCTCGCGAGTCCTGATGTTGACTCAAAGTGTGGGGTTCATGCATGGCAGTGTGCAGCGGAAGACTGCTGACAAGCTGGCGGTGGCTGAGGTGGCGATGATCCAGCTGGGCCAGAAGACGGGGCTGTTCAAGGTCGACTGTACTCAGGATGCAGCCGCTGATTTCACCAAAGCGAATCTGCAAAACTATGACATTGTGATGTTCTACACAACGGGTGCTCTGCCGATTGCTGAAGCGGATCGCGACTATTTTTTTGGTGAGTGGCTGAAGTCGAAGGGTCACGGTTTTCTCGGCTTTCACTCGGCAGCAGACACGTGGGGCGATTACCAGCCCTACTGGGACATGGTGGGCGGCACATTTAACGGTCACCCGTGGAATGCCGGGAACGAGGTGACGATTTCCGTCCATGAGCCGAAAAACCCGCTGATGCAGCCGTTTGGTGAAGAGTTCGTGATTCGAGACGAGATTTACCAGTACAAGAACTGGCAGCCCGAGAAGGTGCGCGTGCTGATGAGTTTGAACATGGCAAAGTGCCGTCCTTCGATGCCTTACCATGTACCGGTGGCGTGGATCAAGGAATATGGTGCTGGTCGAGTGTATTTCAACAATCTGGGTCACAACGAAACATCGTGGGCGAATGAGCGTTATCTGAAGTCGATCACCGAGGCGGTTCGCTGGATTCGTGGCGAAATTCCGCTGGATGCGACTCCGAATCCAGCTTTGTCTGCAGAGCAGGAGCAAACGGCGAAGGCCGCCGCTGCGGCTGTCGGCAAGTCAAACTAGACGCCAGGGACAAGAGTCCGATTGTGCCGTGAGACGGCACAATCGGTTCGTTTGAGCCACGAATGGGCACGATGCTGTGATCACAGGGGCGATCACAGGGGCGATCAC
>JBJTPZ010000646.1:0-11085 GCA_046075365.1 Planctomycetaceae bacterium | reverse complement strand
CTGGGTTGTGATGGCGGTTTGTTTGGTTATTGTTGTGTCTGGTGCGTTTTTCAGTGATGTGGCGGGGATGAGGGGTATTGGCGTGAAGATTTTGTATTTGCATGGCTGGCGGTCGGTTCCGGGTGGTGTGAAGCCAGCCTGGTTGAAGTCTCGCGGGCATGATGTGAGCAATCCCTTGCTGGACGCTGATGATTTGCAGCGGGCGGTGCGGCAGGCGGAGGCGGCATTTTTGGAGCAGCGTCCGGATGTGATCGTCGGGGCATCACGCGGTGCCGTGGTGGCTCAGAGTCTGGCCTGCCCCGTGACGCCTCGTGTGTTGTTGTGTCCGGCGTGGAAGCGCTGGAGTCCGCTGAGGCCGCTGACGGGTCGCGTGCTGATCCTGCACAGTCCCGAGGACGAGATTGTGCCGTGGCGGGATTCTGTGGAGCTGGCAGAGCTGTCGGGTTTATCGCGGGACGTGCTGATTTCCGTAGGCAGCGACCATCGTCTGGGTGACGAGGATTCCCTGGAGGTGCTGCAGTGGGCGTGTGGAGTGCTGCTGGCGGATGAGCAGATACCGGTGGCTGAGGAAGAACCGGCCGGCAGGCCGCGAGCTGCATCCGCGGCTGCCGAAGCCAGTTACATCTGTGATTCCTGTGGTGAGGAGATTGTGATTCCGGTGGATGTTTGCGAGGGCGACAGTCAGGTGCTGGTGGAGGATTGTCCGGTGTGTTGTCGAGCCAACACGATTTATCTGGCTTTGCATGCTGATGGCGGAATCGAATCGGACGCTGAGCATTAAGAAGTCAGGAGTGCCGTGGCGGTGTGGCAGGGGATCCGCCACGGCAGCACCTGTGCTGGCCCGGGGGCTCAGGGAGCCGTTGTGTTGCAGACGGCGTTGCCGCAGCCGCAGGCGTGCCCGGACGTCTGATCGGCGAACGGGTAGGCGAACATGGGCACACTGTTACCGCGGCGGCGGACGATCAATTCTCCATCGGGCAGCGAGTCTGCAAGCAGGTCGTAATATGCGACAAGATTTTGGAAGTCGGTCCACGTTTTGGCGATACCGTCATTGGTACCGGTGAACTGGATGTCGGCAGCCGTCAGAGCAACTCCTTTGACGACGATGAATCCCAGAACATCTTCATCGTGTGCTCCGCCGCCATTTCCCTGTTGCGACTGCACCACGATGAGTGTGTCGCCGTCGATGACTTCCAGTGATTTGAGGGATACGGTGTGTCCGCGAACCTGCAGTGTATCGCCCTGCTGGCGGCTGAAGTCATTAATTTGCACGTACCCGATGAATTCGGTCCAGTGATCGTGTACGTGCTGGTTTTCACCAGCGACTGCACCCCAGTTGATGGTGCCATCATCATTGACGTGTTTTGCGACGATGGCCGGTTTTCCTGAGATATACGTTTTGATGATGAACTTATCGGGTCCCTGTCCACCGATCATTGTTTTGAGGTGATCGTCGTATGTTTGTCCGGCGAAGTAAGTGCGAGTGGCAGTCTGAATGGGGTCACCCGGGTCGTCTGCTCGCAGTGTTTCCCCATTGGGGCCCGTGGCACCTGTGCCGGCACCGCGAGTTCCGCGGATCAGTTTGCCGGCAGGTGGTTCGCAGAAGGCAACAGCACCTCCGGCAATACCCAGCATCACTGCTCCGGCCATGAATTTCTTCAACATCCCTGGTGACTCCTGTGTCAGTTGATTTTAGGCAGCAGGCGAGTTTCTGTCCGCGCGTATGGCGATCCCACACAGAACTCCATGAAAGCGGCGCTCCGCCTGCGTCAGAACCCGGCTGCGGGTTCTGGAGCGGTCGATTGACGATCGACCGATGAAAGTCTCTGAATGGTGAAGGACAAAAATCAGGGTTTGCCCGCCAGGGCAGCCGGCGGATTTTTTGGGTCCATCCGGCATTTGTGTGGGCAGGTCGCTTTCTCCAGCTCCACCAACAAAGGCAGTTCTGCCGTTCGTCTGCACCAGCCATCGGTCGCCAGCTCTTGCGAGCGACCGATGGCTGGCTCCGACGAAGGCAGAAAACCCCAGCTTTGAACAAATTCACATCACCAAAAGTCGTGGAACGCGATGGTCCGCCCTGGCGTCTTTCTGACTCGAATGCTGAGCCTCATCTGCCCACTTCTCAACGCCTCGACCCACAAGATTCTCGGATGGACCAATTTTTGCGATCAGTCTTCGACGGAAGCCGGCAGAGGCAAATGCCGTTGTCGGGGAGGTGCGCTGCGGTCGGGCAGCCAGGGTCGCATGTGTTCGGCAATGGCGGCGACGACATCGACCACCACCGCGTTGCCGAACTGCTGATAGGCCGAAGTATCGGCCACTGGGATTATGAAGGCTGCTGTGCGAGGCTGTTCAAAACCCATCAGTCGTGCGCATTCTCGGGGAGTGAGTCGGCGGGGATTGCGATTGTGCTGTCGGACCAGAATTTCAGAACCATCTTTGTGGTATCTGGCAGACAGGGTGCGAGCGACATCCGCGGGGCCGACGAGTCCAAAGCCGAAGCCATTGCCTTTGTCTCTGTGCTTGCTGGCGTAGTCCTGCAGGTACTTCCAGAGTTTGTCTGAGAGTGTGTACCTGGGGTTTACGATTCCCGCGGGGCCCTGCGTGTATGGTTCGTCGGGTGGTTCACTGCCATCTTCCGGATGCAGAATTGAACCGATTCGCGGGCCACTGGCTGGATCAGGCACGGGCAGATTGTCAAAGGAAAAACCGTTGGAATTCCGAAAGCCGGCCAGAAAGATACGTTCACGATTCTGGGGTACCCATGATTTGGCGTTCAGGATTCGCCAGTGCAGGTTTTGATATCCCAGTTCCTCGCGCAGCGTGCGGACGATGACCTGAAATGTGCGGCCTTTGTCGTGGCTGGCCAGATTTTTGACGTTTTCAAGCAGGAAGGCGGCCGGCCGATGGTGTTCGATGATGCGTGCCACGTCGAAGAACAGCGTACCCTGGGCCTCATCACGGAAGCCGTGAGCTCGACCCAGCGAATTCTTCTTGCTGACTCCGGCAATGGAAAACGGCTGGCAGGGAAACCCGGCCAGCAGAACATCGTGTGCGGGGATCTGGCTGGCATCGACCTGCGTGATGTCGCCCGCGAGCTGATGGCACTGATTACTGCGGAAGTTGGCCGCATAGGTTTTCTGCGACTGAGTATTCCATTCACTGGTGAACACGCAATCGCCGCCGATTCGTTCAAAACCCTGACGCAGGCCGCCAATGCCGGCGAACAGGTCAATGAATTGAAAGGCGGGTCGAGACTTGCGCATGGAATGGAACGACCTGGAGGCCACTGCCCTGCCCCTGGACTGCAAGAAGGTTCACTGGCCAGAAATCTGACTGTAAATCAGTTGACAGTCAAGCGGGCGGGGTTGAGGCGTCTGCTGATTGACAGTCGGTCAGTGAGCGGGTGGCAGGCTGTTCTGGAAGGCGCGATTGCGGAACAGGAAGTCGATAATGTTACCTTCGTGCGGCTGCAGCCAGTTCAGTGCACAGGTCGGGATCGGGCCGACGTTCAGTCGATCGATATTGCGAGCATCGACCAGCTCGGTGATCCATTTTTCATTGGCCGTGATGGCGGTGCCGATGAGTGTCTGACCGATTTTGGACAGCATTTTGTCTTGCGGGCACTGGACGACTGACACGAACGGGAACATGTATTCCGTGTTGGCCATGGCATTGTCGCAGTCTGTGACGTGCAGCACAGTGGGTCTGAGGTAGTCACAGCGTTCCTGTTTGACCAGACGTTCTCCGCCGCGGTATTTGGCGGTGACATCCGTGACTACTCCCGGTTTTAGTCCGGCATCGATCTGATTGCTGGCTGCTTCGGCCACACCGGCGGTCGTGAAGGCGGCGATGGCTGCCTGCGGGTCAGTGGTGGGCAGCGGCACAATTGGACCGATCCGCTGGGCGATTGCGTCAGCGATTTCGGCGGTGTGTCGTGAGGCCCAGATCCCGGAGCAGTTAATACAGCCGCGTCCGCCGTTCATGATGACGCTTTTCACCATAACGTCCAGATAATCTTCCCAGCGGTCAACGAGGTCGTCACCGAGCAGAATTTTGCTGAAGCCTGGGCCGTGAGCCTGGACTTTGGGGTTGCCGTGATACTTGTCGACGGTTGCCTGGCCGCCGAAGATCATGGAGCGATTGCAGGTTTCAAGCACTTTATTGCCCACGTCGTGAGGGCCGGGGTACAGGCAGAAGGCTTCGCGAGGAACTCCGGCAGCCGCGAATGCTTCGTACATGCGATACGGTGTCCAGGGCTCGGACGAGCCTGGCTTCAGGACGAGTCCGATCTGGAGCGGGATGGCCGGCAGCCAGAGTGTGTGGACGCCTGGCGAGTTTGAGGGCAGGACCAGTCCCAGCACCGGAGTAGTGGCCTGGAAGCTGACCATCACATTGCGGGATTCCATGCCATAGCCGCGGGACAGGATATCGAGCGGCAGTCCGCGGGTTAGTGCATCCAGCATATCGCCCATGTGTTTCAGCACGAAGGCGTTCTTGTTCATGTTGGCCCGGCACATGTTCAGCGGCAGGCCGGTGGTAGCAGACTGGATTGAGCAGAATTGTTCGGGGGTCTGGGTGCCATTTCCGAGAGGCAATTCGGCAGTCAGATACAGTTCGGCAGCCTGCCTGCATTTTTCGATGAGTTCGGTGCAGGAGAACTGCCGCAGTGCTTCGCGGGCCTTTGTGGCTTTGCGAGCGTCCATCTGGACGAGGCCGGCGTTGGCCTGGTGCATGCGAGCCATCACTTCGCCGGTCTCGAAATGCACGACTTCGGCCTTTTCGAGCGATTCGTAAGGCTTACCCCAGCGAATGACCGGAATCTCAACAACAGACATGACAGCGACCCTGATGGTGTGAAAGAGAAAACGCCGGGTGGGAGTGCCACCCGGCGGGTCCCTGGATTCAAAGGATTTCAGTAAACGCCGACGGTGGTAGTTTTGGCGAAGACGTGGTAAGGCCGCACGCTGCTGACGCCGTCCCATGGATATTTGTCGTGCGGAACTTCGCGTTCGCCTTCATCGCGTTCGAGGAAGCCCGGGACGAACAGTTCTTTGGTCATCGTGTACAGTTTAACGCGCCCGGTGGCACCGTATTCGACCACCTTATTGTGATCATCAAAGTCCACCACTTCGATGACAGCGCGGGGCTGAGGAGCGAAGTAGGTGATTTTGTAATTGTCAGCCGGGTCGTGCGGCTTGCCGCAGGCCAGCCCCATCAGGGTGTTGCCGTAGGTGGGGGTAATGTAGACGTTCGGGCCGAGCAGTTCTTCGCGAGCGAAGCGATACCACTGCTGAGTGAACTCGGTGCCACCGCAGAAGATGCCCTTGATTCCGGCTTCTTCAATGCTGCTGCCCTGATCCATCAGCCGGAGCGCGAGTGCTTCGAGCAGTTTGGGGGTGGTGAACATGCACTGAATGTCATTGTTGGCTGACAGGACAGTGAGGGCCTGATCTACACAGTGAGCACTGTATTCTTTGGCTTCGTCGATCTTGCCTTTTTTGAGCAGTTTCACGACCCAGCGGGGGTCGAGGTCCACGCAGAAGCAGATGCCGCCACGGTGCTGGGCGAGGTGTTCGATGGCCAGACGCAGGCGACGGGGGCCCGAGGGACCAAGCATCAGCCAGTTGGATCCGCGGGGGAACGATTCGTCCGGCAGCGTGTCGCTGAAGAGCTCGTAGTCGATCCAGTGGTCTTCGACGACGACGCGGGATTTGGGAATGCCGGTGGTGCCGCCGGTTTCGAACACGTAGATGGGTTTGTTTTGCAGCGGCTGGGGCACCCAGCGTCGCATCGGGCCACCGCGGAGCCACTCATCTTCGAAGAGAGGAAACTTTTTCAGATCATCAAAGCAGTTGACGTCTTTCAGAGGGTCGAAGTTGAACTCTTTTTTCTTGTCGAGCCAGAACTGGCAGCCGGTGTCATCGCTGAAATGCCATTTGACGATTTCGCGAGTGTGCTGATCGAGGAGTTCCTTTTGGGAACGGACTTTTGCGTCGATGGAGGCCACGCTGCACCCTTTTGATTGACTGGATTGGTTTGCTGAGCGGTGAAGGAGGAAGGAGGCGGGGCTGCAGGAAGAGGCCCTGGTCTGATTCCCCTGAGACTGGGACGGGCAGGCTTTTCAGGCTGCGGACCGGTCAGTCGTCAGGGAACATGGTAGAGTCGTTCGTCCGGAATGCAAATGCAGAGGCCATGGCGTGGGAAAAGCAGGAATTTTTCCCGTGAGGCTGCGTTTTGACTGTGTCCAGTTGTCAGGAGGCATCGGGGCGACGGAACTGGTAGTGAGAGACGAACCATTCGTCACCGCCGTGATAGCCAAACAGTTCTGCACAGGCCATGAAGAACATCCGCCAGCGGGACTCCCAGCGTTTCCAGTCTTTGCCCCAGGCTGATTTCAGGATGCGTTCGACAGCGGGCTGGTGCTCGTCCATCCGCTGCAGCCATGCGTTACTGGTTTTTTCGTAGTGTTTACCGTCCCAGAGCCACTGGTTTGTCAGCTGCAGCTGCTGCTGGCAGTGCAGCAGCAGGTTTTGGGAAGGCATGATGCCACCGGAGAAGAAGTAGCGGGCCATCCAGTCCGAGTCATCGCGGACTTCGAACGGATAGGTGTACCGGTGGTGGCAGAAGATGTGCACGAACAGCAGTCCGGCGGGTTTGAGCCACGAGTGAATGTGGCTGAAGAGCAGCTGGTGATTGCGGACGTGTTCGAACATTTCCACCGAGACGACTCGGTCAAACGTCCGAGTGGTGCGAAAGTCGTTGATGTCTGAGGTGATAATCTGCAGGTTTTGCAGTCCGCGACGAGCGGCTTCGGCCTGAATATATTCTCGTTGTGAGTGTGAGTTGGAGACTGCTGTGATTGAGGCACGGGGGTAATTTTCAGCCATCCAGAGGCTGAGTGATCCCCAGCCGCAGCCCAGTTCGAGAATTTCCTGACCGTCGGCAATTTGTGCATGTTCGCAGGTGATGCGCAAAGCGTGGTCTTCGGCCTGTTCGAGTGTGGTGGTGCTGTCATCCCACCAGCAGCAGCTGTATTTGCGGCGTGCACCCAGGACCAGGCCGAAGAATTCGGCAGGCACTTCGTAATGCTGCTCGTTGGCTTTTTCGGGCAGGACCGCAATGGGGCCGCTCCATGACTGGCTGGCGAAACTGCGGAACTGCTGCATCTGCTGTTCCGGGGGGAGTGCCTGCAGTTCGGTGAGGCGAGCTTTAAGCAGTCGACGAATGCCGGCGCGGACGAGCGGGTCGGGCAGTCGACCGGCTTCGGCCATACCGATCAGCGGAGTCATCAGGTGGAGCAGTGCCATGGCGGGGTTTCCGGGGAATCAGAGTGTGAGGAGTGTGGCGGAGCGGACCGGGAATGTTTGTTCAGCAGGGGCTGCGGAGGGGCGATGCGGGTTTGGCCCAGAGCACCTGTACAAGTCCGATGGCTCGTTCGAGAAACGCGGCTTCGCAGTAGCACAGGTAATACCGCCACATGCGAATGAAGCGTTCCGAGAATCCGAGGGCGCGGACGGCCGCAAGCTGTTCGTGGAAGCGTTCATTCCAGAGCCGCAGTGTGCGAGCGTAGTGCAGTCCGAAGTCGTCCATCGAGATCAGTCGCAGTGATGTTTCTTCGCAGACGTGCTGCTGCATCATGGAGATCGAGGGCAGGAAGCCACCAGGGAAGATGTATTTCTGGATGAAATCGACAGAGTCTTCGTAGCCGGCATAACGCTGTTCGGGAAGTGTGATGGCCTGAATCATCATGGCTCCGTCATCCTTCAGCAGTTCGCCGCACTTGCGGAAGTATCCGGGCAGGTACTTGCGCCCTACGGCCTCGATCATTTCGATCGACACCAGTTTGTCGAACTGACCATCAAGATCGCGGTAATCGCGTTTCATAACGGTGACGCGTTCTCCCAGTCCTGCCTGTTCAACTCGCTCAGACGTCATGCGGAACTGTTCATCTGAGATGGTCGTGGTGGTGATCCGGCAGCCATAGTGAGTGGCGGCATGCACAGCAAAGGCGCCCCAGCCGCTGCCGATTTCGATGACGTCGTCGTCCGGTCGCAGTTTGAGCATCCGGCAGACTCGATCAATCTTCTCGACAGAGCCTTCTTCGAGTGAAGACTGATCACTGGGGAAGATGGCTGACGAGTAGAGCATGGTGGGATCGAGGAACAGTCGGAAGAAGTCATTTCCGAGGTCGTAGTGTTCCTGGATATTGCGGCGGCTGCCGGATTTCGAGTTGCGATTGCGGTAGTGCTGCCAGCGATGTCGCAGCTGCGACAATCGGGTGAGCGGCGAGGAGACTTTTGAAAGGACGTGCTCATTTTTCAGGAGCACCCGGAACAGGTCCGTCAATTCCTCAGACACCCACTCCCCTTCCAGGTACGACTCAGCGGCTCCAAGTAACCCGTCGGCCAGCAGTCTGCGGTAGAAGCGTGGGGAATTGAGCCGTACGTGTCCTGAGAGTGCGCAGCGGGAGAGATCACCGAAGCGTTCGCTGGACTGTTCATGTTCCAGCACAAGCTGTCCGAACTGAAGTCCGGCGAGGCTGCTGCGGAGCATGCGGCGGGAGAAGCGTTCCATCAGGCACAGCCAGCGGCGTTCGGTGCTGCTGGTTGCCGGTGCTGCTGGCTGAGGGGCGAGCGGGGCAGCCTGAGCGGAGCCGGCTGTCGGTGCGCGGTCACAGGCGAAGGGGGACAATCGCGGCGATTGGGAGGACATGCAGACTCCTGTCAGCTCGGTAAAAATCTGAAAACAGCGAGGATGAAGATCGAAAACCGTGGTGGTACTCAGCCTGCCGACAGCTCGGCTGTCGGCTGATATTTGGGGTGTGGCACAAACGGAACGCCCTTCCACCACAAGCGCAGAGCCTGCCAGTAGATGCCCAGCAGAATCTGCCACGTCATGAGCGGGAACTGCAGCAGTGCCCGGCGAAGGGCTGCCGGGGTGATTTCGTGGCGAGTCATCTGCAGGGTGGCGTCAAACACCGGTTGCCCGGACTCGGAATCCAGCGCCGGAGTGGCCGGATTCCGCGAATAATTGGCGACATGAATGCTGAGCTGCTGTGCCGGTTCGCGAATCTGCCAGCGGTAGGCCATGGCCATGGGCATGAAGGGCGAGACGTGGAACACCTTATCGTTCGAAAGTTCGCGAAGGCGGCCGGTTTCTGAATCCCGCGGCGCCGACAGTACGTAACAGTGTCGCTCGCCCCACGGCGTATTATGCACCTCAGCCAGCACCCACTGAACCTGACGGCCGTCGTCATCGTAGCAGAAGAAGTAGCTGACCGGGTTGATGACGTAGCCGAGGCAGCGGAGGTTTGTCAGCAGTCGAATCGGGCCGGTTGGCCGTATACTGGTCTGACGCTGCACTTCTGCACGGACGCATTCGTCGAGCGGAAGTGCGGGGTCTCCCAGATGGTCGTCGCGACGGAATCGCAGCAATGCCGGTCGATGTGCCGACCAGAGCCACGAGCCGGAAAAAATCTGGTCGATTTCAGCGAGGTCCAGCAGTACCTGAAACATCCTGTAGCGGAAGTGATGTGCGACCGGGGTGAAACGCCGGTGCCGGACTTCTCCCACGTAAAGGCAGCTTTCCATGTCAGCCTCCTGCCACGGCGAGGGCCGCGTCCGAGGCTGGCGATGAGGCCGACTGCAGCCGCAGCGGTGCGGTCGGTGTCAGGCCGGCAATGCCGAACTGGCGGCACACGGCCAGTGCACTGCGAACCCCGTCTTCATGGAACCCGTTCCCCCACCAGGCACCGCAGAAGGACGTGCGGCTGGCACGAATCAGGCTGCTGTGCTGCTGCTGCAGTGCTGCCCGCTCAGTGGTGAAGATGGGATGTGAGAACCGGTGTCGTGAGATGATCTTCTCGGGCCGAATGCTGTCGGTGTCGTTGAGGGTAACACAGAAGGTATGGGGGGACTGGATATGCTGGAGGATATTCATGTTGTAGGTGACTGTGGCACGGGCATCGTCACCAGCGACGCGGTAGTTCCATGCCGACCAGGCACGGCGGCTGCGCGGCAGTACCGATTCATCGGTGTGCAGCACAACATCATTGCTGCTGTAGGGGAAGCCGCTCAGGATGCGAATTTCGTCGGGAGTGGGCTGTTCCAGCAGGGCCAGGGCCTGGTCACTGTGGCAGGCAATGACGACTTCGTCAAAGGCATGTTCAGAGGTGTCTGTAATGACAGTCACAGCATCTGCGGTACGGCGAATGCGACGGACGGGGGAATCAGTCACAATGCGGTCGGCGAATGGCTGGATCAGCCGGCTGACGTAGTTGCGTGAGCCGCCAGGAATCGTGTACCACTGGGGGCGTCTGGTCAGACTGAGAAGCCCGTGGTTGCGGTAGAATTCGAGGATAAACTGGATGGGAAAATCGGCGAAAGTGCCCATGGGACAGGACCAGATGGCAGCGCCCATAGGCAGCAGGTAATGGTCTTTGAAGCTGTTGCCAAAGCCGCGACGGCGCAGGTACTGACCGACTGTTTCGGTGGAACCAACGAAGTCTGCGTCGGTTGTGCCGAGGGAATTGAAACGCAGGATATCGATTACCATGCGGATGAAGGAGGGGCTGAGCAGGCGGGATCGCTGGGCGAAAAGGCCGTTCAGGCTGGTTCCGCTGTATTCCACGCCGGTGCGATCGCAGCGCACCGCAAAACTCATTTCCGTGGGCACCCCGGGGACGCCCAGCAACTGCAGCAATTCCATGAACAGGGGGTAGGTACGGTCATTGTAAACGATAAAGCCGACGTCAATGGCGTAGTTTTGGCCGTCAAGGCTGAACTGAATTGTGCGACTGTGTCCGCCGGGCCGGGGTTCAGCTTCAAAAACGGTGACGGAATGTTGCTGCGAGAGCATCCATGCGGCTGAAAGCCCTGAAATTCCGCCTCCTATCACAGCAATTCTCATGTCCGGGGCGGCTCCAGCGGGAAGTTACCTGAGTGAATTGAACGATTAAAACGTTCAAATAGTGCAAAGCTCTTCGGGTTTTAGGGTGTAAATCCTTGTGGTCAAGCAACCAAAACGACAAAAACGGTCAAAACAGTCAGGCTGGGGTCGGTGGATGCGGTCGGGTGGCGGAGT
>JBJTPZ010000645.1:0-2959 GCA_046075365.1 Planctomycetaceae bacterium | reverse complement strand
CGCGTGGGCTGGAATTGGATTGACCTCGCCGACATGAATGAGCGGCGCTGGCCTGCCATCCGACGGCAGGTGAAGTCGCAACTGCGAGGAAAGCGAAAGGGAGTGGCCACAGCTGACTTCAATGCACTGAAACGCGTGATTGAAACAACCAGCGACGATCTATGGATCACATTCCACAACAATTCGCTGTGGTGGACGACATTAAAGAATGGGCAGATGCGTCGCGACACGTTGTCGACCTACCGTCTGACTGCCATTCCCTGGAGCAATCGATCGATCACCGGTCGGGAGCTGACGATTTCCAACATTCCAGGGAGCATTTCCCAGCTGCAGGGTTACCGGGCCACCATTTGCTCCGTTTCGCAGGTCGACGTCTTACTTCGTACGATCAACGGAGACGAGGGTCCTGCGGCGATCGGACTCCGGGAACAACAGCGAGTGTTAATGGAATCGGTTGCCCTTGCCATTCAAGCACTGCACTGGAAGGATTTTGAGACGCTCGTGGACCTGATTTTCCGCGCATCCGGCTGGCGGCGGACGAGCGTTCTTGGGCAGCACGCAAAGGGTCTCGACCTTGAACTGATTGAACCGATCATGAAAGATCGTTATGTCGTGCAGGTCAAATCCCGTGCCGGAGTCCCGGAGTTGCAGGAGACACTGTCGCAATTTCGCCAGTCTGCTCATCGCACCATATTCTTCATTGTCCACACGCCGGACGAGGCACTGCTGCGCCTCAGGCAACGTCACAGCAAAAGACTACGGCTCGTTCTGGCCGAGGATCTGGCACAGATGACGATAGACGCCGGGCTTCTGTCGTGGATAGAAGACAAGGTGAGGTAGCGGAGTGGCGTTTGTTCACTGTATGACACTGCATTGAATGGCACTTTTTGAATTTCAAGGGTGGATTCCGAGCGGGCTGCTGTAAAACTGGCTTGATCCTGATGGTAAACTGCCGGACGAACGAGGTGGTGCTGCTGGGTTCAGCAAGCTGTGTCGAGGAACAGGCTTAGGTGGTGACGGAGCCAATTTCAGTGCAACTGAGTCGTGAAATGTTTTCGCATCAGCACGGAACCGTAACCGCGTTTGCGCTAACAGTGAATGAGCCCTCCGATGAGTACTCATATATACAAGCACTACACTGAAACGACGCGCCGCGGCATCAGAGGCGAGGCGTACTTTGAATGTCTAATCGTCAAAACGCGATACCCCATCGAATAGCCCGTCACAATGATCTTGGTGTTGATTTTCTATGTGAGTGGGTGGTTGGGGACCAGCCAACGGGAATTCTCTTTGCCGCGCAGGTCAAATCTACAACGACAGAGACAGTTCAGAGCACTCATCAGGAAGTGTCTCGGCTCAACGGGCTCAACAGTTATACGTTGGCGGGAGTTCAAACCATAGATGAGAGGACATTGAGCTACTGGAAGGGCCTTGGTTTACCTGCATTTTTGTTCGTCGTTGTTGAGGATGTCATATCCAATCGCCTTTCATGTTATTACAAGCGATACACGCCACTTCTTGATGGGTATGCTGACGAGGACGACAAAAGCCCAGCGAGAAAATTCTATCTCGTAAACCGCGAATCCTCGTTCCTCGCCTTTGCCGACGACAAAAAAGGTGTTGGTGGTTTTGCAAGAGACCTCGTAATTGACTATGCTCGGCTTTCGTACTCAAAGGGACATATCGTGCAGTTGACGCCCAAAAAACTGCGGTTCTGGCCATTTCCGGTGCAGAACGATGCAGATACTGTAAAGTACTTTGGCGAATTGATCGAACGGTATCAGGAGACGATCAAAGACACGTGCGAATGGACTGCTGAGGTGCTGCGACAAATAGGGAACGCCGGCTGATTTAGCCGATTATTCGCTTCGCCGGCTGCACAGCCATTTATGTCGTTTTGTCAGACGTGCAGCTTTTTCGATCAACTCAATAGGCCCGACCATGACTGAGATCTCCAGCCGTCCGTTCCTGAGGCACTCGATAGCTGACCTCGAAGAGATTGCTTCGTCGAACTGGAACGACATAGTCACAATCACGATGGTCGTAGTCGAGCTTTTCCATCGAGATATTTGGCGAGCGTCTTGCCTGCGAGAAAAGAGTATTGATCGAATTGGCGAATTGATCGCCCAAGGATTTCCGTGGCCTTCAGTTGAAGTTGAGCCCAGCAGCCATACGTCGAATCTGTTCATTGACGCTGCGGCTCAGGGGTTACTTGCTTGCCTGGGGTACCGGGTCGGGCTGCATGGTCTAAACCTTTATGATCGGCGTTTGCTACTTACCACCGTGTTCATGGATCGCCTTCCTCCGGTCAACTCCGCAGAGTATATGCAGTCATGGGGCGTTCCGGAAACATCTCAAAGGCTTAGAATAATCGCTGATTCGATTGCAGCTTTCGTTCGCAATGCCAAAAGACGCAAGAATATTCCGACCGAGGCAATTGCTGACTGGATTGACGACCTCGACTTCCTTCATGCGGCATTTTACAAAGGACGCTATGACTTCCCGTGGCCGAGCACCACACCGGACTGATGTACGAAGCCGGGAGGCAGACCTTGACTGTTGTCCACTCGGTGGAAGGATCCATACACGTCATCGCTCAGCCCTCGAACTACCTGGTTCATCAGAAAATTGCTCTGCGTCAAATACAGTGCGCCGTGTCTTACACGTCTTTAGACACGCGAATTGAGTTTTACTGCATGGAGAGCGAGGTGTTTGAGGATGACGTATAGCTGATCTTTGTAGCCAAAAGCCACTGGAAACAGCACATTCATACTCTCCAGAATCAGCAGGTTCGAGGTCACCGGAGCGGCGGCGTCAGGGTGTAGACGCCGTTCCCATGGGCTCGGAACAGCCTGTTTTTGCGTGCGGAGTTCTGATTCTGCTCAGTGGTCGTCAGGGGTTTGCTGCACAGCAACGTGGCGGCGTCGCGAGTGTGCGGGAAAACGGTCGAGTGCTACAG
>JBJTPZ010000644.1:0-3793 GCA_046075365.1 Planctomycetaceae bacterium | reverse complement strand
ATGATTGAAGTTCTGCGGACCGCCCCAGTCGGTCCACTGGGATGCCGTGATGTGCACGATGGTCGCAGCCAACCCGCAGAAGGTGGCAGGAGTGTCCGTATAAACCAGCACATCAGCGGGCGCGGCGGGCGCATGCACAGACAGGCAGCGGACTGCATAGTGAACCTCCTGCTGATGGAGCCCGCTGCCGTAGGACAGAAACAGCGTTTTCAAATGATTTTCCGTCAGGGAATCTGTCGCAATCGTCGCTGCTGCTTCCAGCGCTGCACCCGCTGCCAGCCCAGTTTTTCGGCCAGCACCTGCAACCGCCGCACATTCCGCCAGCCCAGCAGCGGCAGCAGCCACTGCTGCAGACGGCCACCTGGCATCGGCAGACGACTGCCACCTAATTGTCGAATCTGTTCTTCAGCCTGCTGCACCAAATCTGGAAACTGCGGGAAGAAACGATAAACCCACTGCTGAAATCGATCGGCACACAGCCGGCGGATCCGAGCTGAATCTTCGCGCTGCAGCAGACTGCGAGTCCCCAGCAGAGTAGTCAGCCAGGCAGATTCCTGACTGCGACGCGAAGCCGTCCCACTGAGAGATCCCGCAACACCCTTGCGGTAGTAGTAAACTGCACCAGCAGAAAACCGCACACCGCCGCTGGCCAGCAAGATGCGAATGCTGAGGTCAAAGTCGTTGTTCAGAGTCAGCTGCTCGTTCCAGCCACCGCAGGCGTCCCAGACCGCACGAGGAATCAGCCAGCGCCACGCACCCATCATCCCTTCGTCACAGCTGAGCGAATCGACAATCCACTCCAGCGGATCAGCGTAGTCCGCATTGGCCATCTCAGCACGGATGGAAAATCGAGTCACGGATTCACGAAAATAGCCCCACGAACAGCAGGCCACGTGCCGGGGAAAAGCCTGCAGTGATTCCACCTGCAGCTGCAGGTGCTTATCGTTCAGCAGGTCGTCCGCATCCACAAACTTAATGTATCGGCCTGTCGCCACGCTGCAGCCGAAATTGGAAGCCGCCGACTGGCCACTGTTGGCACGCTGATAAACTTTGATGCGACGGTCGGGGAACTGCCGAGCAACCAGGGCAGTATCGTCTGTTGAACCGTCATCGATGATGATGACTTCAAAATCCGTCATCGTCTGCAACGACAACGCCTGCAGCGTTTCCCTAATGTAACGTCCGGCATTGAACGCAGGAATAATGACGGAGACCTGAACCATTCAGTGTCATCTGCACAAAAGTAAACAGCGCGGAAATTTTCTTTACACGCACAGCTCCGGCAGGATACACAGGCAAGTATCGCGTGACAATTACAGCGGCATAATTCCAGCAAAAATGAAAAAAAATTTCTCGTACTGGCAGCTCCCACACACCTGGTACTGACCAGGGCTTACTACCTCAGGCTGCGCAGCCGACGCCCCTGTTTCCACCGCTGTACTGCACCCCAGCCGCAGCGGACAGCCAGCGACTGCAGACGGCGAACTCCTTTCCAGCCAATGACAGGTTCCAGCAGACGCAGCAATAACCCGCCCTGCAACTGCAAATCACTGCCGCCCAGCTCACTGATGCGGCGCTCCGCACGCTGAACAAGATCGGGATAATCCGGAAAAAAACGGTACAGCCACATCTGCAGTCGATTGGCGGCAATCCGACGTATCCGCGGAGAATTTTCGCGAGCCAGCAGTGAGGCAATACCCAGCTCAGTCGTCTGCATGGCAGATTCCATCGACGCGCGACTGCGTGTTTGCGTCACCGCCGCCGGCAAACCCTTGCGATAACCGTAAACAGCAGCCTCGGCGTACCGAACACCACTGGAAGCCAGCAGCAGACGAATACTGAGATCGAAATCTTTGTTCAGTGTCAAAGCTGGATTGAAGCCTCCGGCTTTGTGCCAGACAGACACCGGGATCAGCCACATCCAGACCCCCATCATGCCTTCATCCCGAGTCAGCGATGTCACGATCCACTCCAGCGGATCCGGGAAATCCTGCTGCACAAACTCATGCCGCGGGCGAATTTCTGAAAAATCGTGGCGAAAGTACCCCCAGCGGCAGGATATCAGGCAGCCTTCGGCGTTGCCTCTGGCTGCCAGTTGAGCACTGAGGTGACCAGGCAACAGTACGTCGTCGGCATCCACAAATTTCACGAACTGGCCTGCGGCATGAGCAGCACCCAGATTGGACGCTACAGACTGACCCGCGTGCTCACAGTGAAGCAGCCGAAGTCGCGGATCGTCAACGGACTGAACAATCTGAACCGTATCGTCGGTCGATCCATCGTCAACAACAATGAGTTCCAGCCGACAATCCGCCTGCGACAACACCGAAGCAATGGCCTGTGCAATCCATGGCCCACAGTTGTAGGCGGGCATCACCACGGATATCAATGGATGGGTGCCAGTCACACCAGTTGCCGTTCCGATGAAGCAATGAATCCACCATTTCGGGCGGCTGCAGACGGCGACCGAAACCAGAAATAAACCTAAACAAAAAAATCCACTGTACTGCGCAACCGGGCCGGCGATCACATTGTGTTCAGAATCGCCAGGTCACGCAGCGCCGAACGACACAGCACAAACCGGCCAGCGTTCAGCTCAGATCCAACAAACAAATGGAAAGTCTAATCCCGACAGGTGTTTTTGGCAAGATCGGTGAAAAACGGAGAATCAGGTCGTAATTCCCGATCCACCTTCGCGCCACGCCTGCCATGCAGCCAGCGGATGCCGGCGTTTCACCGCAAGGCTCAGCAGCCTGCGCCGCCAGGACGTCTGCAAACGCCTTTCGGCCTCAAGCCTGTCGGTTGCTGACAGCGGACAGGCCGCAGCTGCCAGCGCCTTGCGAGCCAGCAGGTAGCCTCGGACGAGGTAAACCCGCTCTGCATCGCCAGTGCGAAACTCCTGCCCCTCATGCTTTCTCCACCAGACCAGCGACGGCTGCTGCAGCAAGATCGGGTGGACAGCTGCAGTCCGCAGCCAGAATTCCATATCTGACAAAACACCCCACTCAGGCCTAAACCCGCCAAGGTCCCGAAACGCCTCAGCTCGGATGATTGCGCCACCGGGCCCGCAGCCAAAAACACCGCGACCCAGAAAATGCCGCAGATACGATTGCTGAGGACTAAGCAGCAGCGGATACGGCTGCTCCAGTTCCGGCAGTGAATACGACAGCGCTATTGCAGCCTGCGGATGCTGCTCCAGATTTCGCACCATGACCTGCAGTCCGTGCGGATAAATCTGGTCGTCAGAATCCACATATTTCAGGTACCTGCCAGTCGCCAGCAAAGCCGCCTGCATTCGATTACGGTAATCTCCCAGATTTACTGCGTTCCGATGAACGCGGATTCGGGAATCCGCTCGAGCCAGCTCATCGGCCAGATCCGCTGAACCGTCTTTGGAGCAATCATCACAGATGATCAGCTCGAAATCCTGCAGCGTAGATGCCAGCACACTGTGCACGGCTTCACTGAGAAAATGCCGACGGTTGTAGACCGTCATCAGCACTGACACCATTACCATCCGATCTGACATCCTGTACTGCTGTAGCTCTGCGCTGACAAGTTATACCGCCGCCACTGATGCCGCCACGGATAATGCTGCCAAAATCTGTGGACTGCAATGACACCTACTGAATCCGTGGCGAAAAAAGGGCCCTCTTCCGTGGCGGAAGTCAGCCACGGACAGCTTTCAATCGCAAGCCACGGATTGACACGGATGTTCACGGATAATCGCAAGGGGCCGTGCCACGGTTTCTTAGATTTAATATCTGTGGAATGTTTCAAAAGAGCCCCTCAT
>JBJTPZ010000643.1:0-2630 GCA_046075365.1 Planctomycetaceae bacterium | reverse complement strand
GTAAGCTCCGTTCGTCCGATACACTGCCCGCGGCGTGGTGTGTGCCCCGTTCCCTGCGGTTCCAGCTTTCGTTCGAAAGTCAGACTGTCCCCGTGAATCAGGCCAGGTTTCTCAGACTGATCAGCGGAACAGACCGCGGACTGTGGCCGGCTGCCCAGCGCACAGTGCTGGCTGCCGCTGCCTGCGGCTATGGTCTTGTGACAGCCCTTCGCAATACTCTTTACGACTGCCGGCTGCTGCCCATTTACAAGGCGGCCGTCCCGGTCATCAGCGCAGGAAATCTGACAACCGGGGGTACCGGGAAAACGCCGGTCGTCGCACTGCTCTGCCAGCGGCTGCAGCAACTGGGACGACACCCTGGCATCATCAGTCGCGGTTATCGCGCCGCGGCAGACGGCAGCAATGATGAAAAGAAGGTGCTGGAACTGCTGGTTCCGGGAGTCCCGCATGCACAGCACCCGGACCGTCGCCTTGCCGCCCGGCAGCTGCTCAGCAACAACCCCGACGTGATCGTGATGGACGACGGTCTGCAGCATCGTCGCCTGCACCGGCAGCTCAATCTGGTACTGCTGGATGCTACTTGTCCCTTTGGCTATGACTGGCTGCTGCCGCGAGGCCTGTTGCGGGAATCACTGCGGGGACTGCGTCGCGCAGATGCCGTCCTGATCACTCGCAGCAGCCTGGTATCACCCGAAAGGCTGCTGCAGATTCGCCAGCGAGTCCTGCGGTACGCCCCGCAGCTCACCGACCGCATTCTTCATCTGGACTTTCAGCCCTGCTCACTGCGCCACGCTGATGGTTCAGCCGAACCCCTGCAAACCGCCCGACAGCAGCCGGTATATCTGATGAGCGGCATCGGCAACCCGGCCGCATTTCGCAGCACGTGTGAATCCCTGGGCCTGGAGATTCGCGGCTATTCGTGGTTTCCCGATCATCACCACTTCAGCAGCCAGGATCTGCAACACACGCGGCAGGCCGCAGACGCTGCGGGCGCTGCACTGATACTGACCACGCTGAAAGATCTGGTCAAAATCCCGCCCCATGAGACTCGTTTTCTGGCGCTCGACATCGTCGCCACCTTCCCCAGCCCGGCTCACGAAGAACTGCTGCTGCAACTGCTGCGCGCAGTGGTGTGAAGTGAATGGTGCTCGGGCTGGAAAGCCCGAGCTACGGAATCGCAAATGGGGGCGAGCCGGGTACGGCAGGGATGCCCGTCATTCACATCCATCCCTCTGCGATTCCCTTCGCGCCTTCGCGGCTTCGCGTGAGAAAAACTTTCTGCAGAGCACTCGTGCGATAACAACAGGCGGGGATAGTTGACCCCTCACCCCCGTCCCCTAGTATCTGGAGATCTGGACTTTTTTGCCTCCGCCGGCCGCCAGCGGTGGTATGTTTATCTGATGCCGGTCTGCAGCCGGAATTAGATGGCTATGCAGTTCGATTAACCCCTGGATCACCAAGATCGTGGGAGAGCCAGAACGCATAGCCTTTGTTGTTTACCCCGAACCGTCGCAAGAGCCGCCTCACAGCGAGCTCGCATTACTAGGATGGGACAATGACAGTTTCTAATCAGGCAGAACGCGTGATCGGTGTCGATGTGGCAAAGAACAGGCTCGACATCGCAGACTCTCAGGGCAAGATCCGAAAGACGATCTCCAATACAGCACCTGCGATCAAGAAGGCCATTGTGCAGAAGGTGAAGGACGACGACTCTGTGTTCGTCGTCTGTGAGGCCACCGGAGGGTATGAAAGGGGCCTCGTCAAGACGCTGCAGGATGCCGGGATCTCAGTGGCAATCGCCAATCCGAGACAGGTCCGTCAGTTCGCGAGCGCCATGGGTCGGCTTGAAAAGTCAGATCCGATCGACGCGGAAGCGATCTGTCAGTTCGCTCAGACGGCGGAGCTGCCAGCCGCTCCTGTGAAGACAGCCGAGCAGGAGGCCCGAGACGCCGTCGTGCGGCGTCGTGAGCAGGTGCTGGAGATGATTGGGCAGGAGAACAATCGTCTGCAGCAGGAGTCAGATCCCAAGATGAAGAAGACGATCGAGCGAGTTCTCAAAACGCTCAAAAGCCTGCTGAAAAAGCTGGACGCGGAGGTCGAGCGTTTCCTTGCGGAGGAGGCGAAAACGAACGCCAGCGTCGAGGTACTGATGAGCGTTCCGGGAGTCGGGGCGGTGACGACAGCGACGCTGCTGTGCGAACTGCCGGAATTGGGACAGCTCAACCGCAGCGAGATCGCAAAGCTCGCTGGAGTTGCACCGATCGTCCATGAGTCAGGCCAGTCGCGAGGTCATCGCTCAGTGTCCGGTGGACGCGGCAAAGTACGGCGTGTGCTGTACATGGCAGCTCTTGTTGGCATACGCAGCAACCCAGCCCTGGTGGAATTCCATCGTCGGCTCGTGAGCCGAGGCAAGCCGCAGAAGGTTGCGATCGTCGCCTGCATGCGCAAGCTGCTGACCATCCTCAACAGTATGGTCCGAACAAAGACCATGTGGAGAACGAAAGGAGAGGAAAAGGTGATGGCTGATCAGGGACCAGCCACCACGCGTGCTCACGGCGATTGACGCCGCGGCGACTCGACTATCCCTTAGGAAGTTGCGTCCCCGCAGAGCTTCCCTCTGTTTGATCGAG
>JBJTPZ010000642.1:0-2838 GCA_046075365.1 Planctomycetaceae bacterium | reverse complement strand
CGCTCTTCCAGCGGCTCAAGACGAGCAGGCTGCTGAGTTCTGGTGCGGTTGACTCGACGCACGCCGGTCGTAAAGAGATTTCGACGAGCAAATGAGAGCCAGCTGTTCAGAAGCATTTCGCGTTACCTGATTCAGACTTTGTCGAGAAAAATTGCTGTCTTTCGGCAGATTCTGCAGGAAGTCCCCGCAGGCGCAGTTCAAGACCTCATCACTTCATTCAGTCGGAATAACCGGCAGAACAGGTTGAGGAAAAGCCGGAGGCCGACAGGGAAACGAACAAAACCACAATTCAGACGAAACCAAAAGGTTTCCCCAACAATCCGCTGCTGCCGATTCTGCCTCTGGACACCACTGCCCCCGACAGCCTGGCAAGACACCCGCAGATTCGACAAGACCGGTCTCCGTAACCAGACCGACTCCCAATCACAAACCGCCTGATCGCTGCAACCCACACTGCCGGAACCTCCCGAACAGGCCCGCTACCGCCTTCACAACGGCAATCTCTGCCGGTTTCCCACCCCAGACACCCCCTCACCCCAAAACAAAACAGACTGCAGCAATTCGATCGCTGCAGTCCGTTGCTCAGATCCCAACACCCCGGGATTTCCCCGCTGTCCAGTGACCGTCAGGAAACATACTCCCGGCTCTTTTCCAGACCCGGCAGCGGAATCGGATACCGACCGCTCTCGTCAGCCTTCAGCGGCGACTCAGACTCCAGCGTCAGCTTCTCGATGTCCGGAGCAAACTCGTGCTCACTGTTCATCATCTGCTCAAGGGTAATCTCCTGACCCGTATGAGCCGCCATGCGGCCCATCGACGTCACCAGACTGGCCATCGCCCCGCGCTCAACCTCGTTGTACTTCTCGTTGTTCCGAATGGCCGCTATCAGATGCTTCCACTCGTCCACATACGGATTGTTCTTCTCCTGACCAAAGGACCAGATCACGTTCTCATCCTTCATCGCATGGCCCTTGTAAATTCGAGCCCGCGATGGCCAGTGACCACCATTCGAAATCACCGCCAGTCCCTTGGTGCCGTGAGCATAACTGGAAAAGTCCTGATAGCAGCCCGGCATCGTACGACCATTCATGAACAGCTTCGTGCCGTCCTCAAACGTGTACTCCATCGAATACGTGTCGAAGTTCTGATCCACACTGTCGCCACGATAGTGCCGACCACCAGCCGCAATGCACTTCACCGGCCACGCATTCTTCATCCAGCAGCTTTCATCAATATTGTGAATCAGGAAGTCGCTGACTGCGCCACCGCTGAGCCACAAAAATGCGTGAAATTTGCTGATCTGCCAGAGCAGCTCGCTGACGCCTTCCGGCTTCGGACCCGTCGCAGCAGTACCCGTCGGACCAGCCTGACGATACGCCCGCAAGGCCGTTACCTCACCAATCTCACCGTTCTGAATTCGGTCGTGCAGTTCACGACGAGCTTCACAGTGACGGCACATCAGACCCACCGCGACCTTCAGATTCTTCTCGATCGCTTTCTCGTTCAGTGCCAGAATCCTGCGAGTCGTCGGGCCGTCCACCGTCACCGGCTTTTCCATGAATACATTCAGACCCTTCTCAATCGCATAGGTGTACATCACCCAGCGAAAGGCCGGCGGAGTCGTGAGGATGACAACGTCACCAGGCTTCAGACAGTCCATCGCCTGCTTGTATGCATCAAAACCGACAAAGCGACGCTCGGGCGGAACATCCATCTTGCCCGACTGACCATGATCCGCATTCAGACGACCATAACTGCCCTCCAGATTCTTCTGGAAAACATCGGCCATCGCCACCAGCTTCAGCGGTCCGTTGTCCACCGCAAACGCATTGGCCACCGCACCAGTGCCGCGACCACCACAACCCACCAGCGCCAGCTGGATGGTGTTGTCTTCCGCTGCGTACAGCGACGGTGCTGCAGCAGACAAAACACCCGTGGCAGCCGCTGCTGCCGTTGACGACTTCAGGAAACCACGGCGAGATCCGCCGGACGATGGTGTGGACATGGCTGGAAACTCCGGAAACAGGCGGGATAGTCACTTCAGAACAGACTCAGCAGGCAACCAAACACCGCCGTATTATGTCAGGGACTGCCCGGAAACGAAACTCAGACCACCGCGTTTCACACAATCCCCGGGAAAACGAGATTGTTTCGGCCGATTCACCGCGATACACTGCTCGACCCGCGGAATCCCGCTGGTCTGCCCGTCGCGTCCCGACGTGTCCGGTACTGGTCCCGGATGGCAGACAAACTGCCGTAAAATGCCGGATTGCCGCTAACAACCCGTTCCCTTCACGACTTTTGACACTGCCCGACAGTGCCTCAGGAGATTCTCCCATGGTCCAGCGCCCCCAAACCAAAGCCAAACTTGCCAAAAAAACCAAACGCTGCAGCAAATGTGGACGCATCGTCCGCGCCGCAAAACGCTGCAAAACCTGCCACGCAGTCCAGTAATCCAAAACCGCTGCCCGCCTCCAGGCAACACGCAAAAGGCAACAGGCAACACGCTCCCGGCGGGTCACCCCGCCGGTTTGCATTTGCAGACAAAACACAGCCGGAACGCCAGTATCGACACCGGGACCGGCACCCGCACCGGGACCCGCACCCGCACCCGCGGACTCCCGTCCGCCGCTCACCTGACGGACCACACAATCCTCCCCTCGCCCCCGTGAAACGGGGGAGAGCGACGGTCTTTGTGTGAGTCAAGATGGTAGGTGAAAAAAAGTGTTCAAGATGTGGTGTTCGATGCTAATCGAACGTGCGTTGTCGAATGTGCGGGCGCAGCGGGGGCCCGCCCCCTGCACCCCGGGGATTTTTTTAGGCATGGCGCCGCGGTTC
>JBJTPZ010000641.1:0-3681 GCA_046075365.1 Planctomycetaceae bacterium | reverse complement strand
CCTGCCACTGTATTTTGAGTCAAACAAGCGTTTGATTCAAGCGGATGTTTCAGTGGAACCGACTCGCCAAAAATTACTCGATACAGCCGGACAACTCTTTGCCGCAAAAGGGTTTCAGGCGACGACCGTACGTGAAGTCTGCCAGGCGGCCGATGCCAATATTGCCGCTGTCCACTATCACTTCGGCGATAAGGAACGACTGTACATCGAATGCGTCAGGCTGGCTCACTGCCAGCAGGATGTCACCCGCTTCGACTGGCCGGATGGCATGTCGCCTCAGCACAAACTGGCTGCCATCGTCACGCATATGCTCAGTCTGATGCTGGCCACGGATCGGCCGCAGTGGCAGGTTGAGCTGATGGTGCGTGAACTGGCACGTCCCACTCAGGCCTGTCGGGTACTGGTTGAAGAATTCATCTCGCCGATGTTCTCACAGCTGCTGGCGGTCGTCAGTGAAATGTTCCCCGCAAATGCTCCGCTGCTGATCCGGCAGCAGGCGGCCTTCAGTGTTGTCGCGCAGTGCCTGCTGTATCGCTATCACCGTCCCATCGGGCAGCTGCTGATCGGCGAGCAGCAGTTTCAGCAGCTGCTGGATGCAGAAACTGTCAGCCAGCAGGTGATTGCTTTCAGTCTGGCCGGAATTCGGCAGTGTGCCCTGCAGTGCGGGGCTGAACATGCGGCGGAGGTACCCTGATGAACTGGCTGGCGTGGAAGATGCTGACGGGAGACCGCACCAAGTATCTGGGCATCGTGTTTGGCGTGGCCTTTGGCACTCTGCTGATTGCTCAGCAGTCTTCCATCTTTGTCGGTCTGATGCGGCGGACTTCCAGTCAGATCATAGACATCACATCTGCCGATCTCTGGGTGATGGATCAGCGGCAGCGGAATGTGGACGACATTCGACCGATGCCGGATTCGCGTCTGGGTCGAGTACGGGGTGTTGCGGGAGTGCAGTGGGCCGTTCGGCTTTCCAAATCGATGATTCGAGTGCGAACACTGAACGGCGATTTTACGCAGGGGATTCTGGTCGGTCTGGATGATGCGTCCTTCACCGGGGCACCGCTGGAAATGCTGCAGGGGCAGCATGCGGATCTGCGTCGACCGGATGCTGTGATACTGGACTTCGACGGCTACAGGCAGTTGTTTCCTGGGGAACCGGTGACGGTGGGGCGAGTCCTGGACATGAATGACCGTCGCGCTGTGGTGGTGGGCATCTGCCGGGTGACGCCGCCGTTTCAGACCTTCCCCGTCATTTATACTCGCTACAGCCAGGCCGTACAGTTTATGCCGCCGCAGCGGAACACGCTGTCGTTCATTCTGGCCAAAGCCGGCAGCGGATATGACCCGCAGCAGCTGGCACAGCGGATCTCGCAGCAGACCGGCCTGAAGGCTTTGACATGGGATCAGTTCTTCTGGCTGAACATTGGCTATTACATCGAGAACACCGGGATTCCCGTAAATTTTGCGATTACTGTGACGCTTGGTTTTATTGTGGGCGGAGCCATTGCCGGTCAGACATTTTATCTGTTCACACTGGAGAATCTCAGGCAGTTCGGCAGTTTGAAGGCCATGGGCGTGACCAATTTGCGGCTGATCGGAATGATTTTGTTTCAGGCTGCGATTGTGGGTGTGGCGGGGTATGGGATTGGGCTGGGTGCAGCGGCTCTTTTTTTCGAACTGACAGAACGCAGCGGTCAGGCGGATCTGCGTGGCATGTGGGTACCGTGGCAGGTGGCGATGATTGCGGCCGGGGCCGTGGGACTGATCACACTGCTCTCCAGTTTGCTCAGCCTGCGTCGTGTTTTGGTGCTTGAGCCGGCGATGGTATTTAAGTAGCGAAGGGCGAACGCGGCCGCGGGCCGATCGGCAGACGATGAACGCAGACGCAGCAACAGCGGTTTACTGTCGAGGTGTCACGAAGGAGTTCGGCACTGGTGATGCAAAGGTGCGCGCCTTGCGCGGCATTAATCTGGACATTCTGTATGGCCAGATGACGCTGCTGGTGGGGCCCAGCGGGTGTGGCAAGACAACGCTGATTTCGATCATGGCCGGACTGCTTGATCCGACGGCCGGCGATGTGTCGCTGCTGGGCCGCGATCTCCGCAGTCTGCAGGGCAGCAGACTGGTGCGGTTCCGTGCCGAGAACATCGGTTTTGTGTTTCAGCAGTACAATCTGCTGCCGTCGCTGACGGCTGTTGAAAATGCAGCAGTGCCGCTGATTATTCGTGGTCTGCGGCGTACTGAGGCGATTGAGCGGGCGATGGAGATGATGACCGAAGTCGGGCTGAAAGATCGCGCCAGGGCTTTGCCGTCTCAGTTGTCCGGCGGGCAGCAGCAGCGAGTCGCAATTGCTCGTGCACTGGTCAATGAGCCTCGGCTGCTGGTTTGTGATGAGCCGACGGCTGCTCTGGATGCACAATCCGGACGCACAGTGATGAATCTGATCAGGCGAGTGACAGTTCGGCACGACCGGGCGGTCATCGTGGTGACTCATGACAACCGTGTTTTTGATCTGGGAGATCGGATCATCGCGATGTCAGACGGACTTGTGGACGAATCGGCAGCCGAGTCAGAACGGCCGGCGCAAAACAATCAGCAAACAGAAAACACCGCGCACCATGCGTAATATCCTGCTGCCCCTGACTGCTCTGGGAATGCTGCTGTTTGGAGCCAGTCATATCCAAAACAGACAGCGAGAAACTGCGCAGACACCGCCACCGATCGCGCCCGCCGAATCGCCTTATTTGCAGCGTGTGGCGGGTGCGGGGCTGGTGGAGGCGGCGACTGAAAATATTGCGATTGGCACTCATCTGCCGGGGATTGTCGATCAGGTATTTGTGCAGGTGGGGCAGCGGGTTCAAGCAGGTGAGCCTTTGTTTGCGCTGGACTCGCGTCTGATTCGTGCGCAGATCGCCGTTCAGGAGACTCAGACTGTCAGTTCGCGGGCGGAATTATCAAGGCTTGAGCAGTTGCCGCGTGCGGAGGATCTGCCGCCGGTGCTGGCAAGGCGAGAGCAGTCTGATGCGATTGTGCGGCAGTGGGAAGATGAATATGCGCGGCAGCAAAAACTGGCGCAGGACGGTGCGACGACGGAATCTGCGCTGGTGGCCAGTCGGCAGAAACTGGCTGCGGCGCGAGCTGATGCTGCGGGGATGAAGGCTGAAGAGGACAGGCTGCGCGCCGGGGCCTGGGAAGCCGATAAAGCGATTGCCCGAGCCGCGGTGACGATGGCCGAGGCGGAAGGTGCAAGGCTGAAAACACAGCTGGAGCTGCACAGTGTGGGGACTCCCGAGCTGAGGGATGCGGCGGGGGCCGTCGAATTAACAGTTTTGCAGGTGAATGTGCGTCCGGGCGAAGCTGTGGACACAGCTGGCGGCCGAGCTCTGGTGATGCTGGGTGATGTCCGTCGCAAACACGTGCGAGTTGATATTGATGAGCATGATGTGCCGCGGTTTCAGAGTGCGGGAGCAGCGACAGGAGTTTTGCGGGGTGATGCAGCAAGAACGTTTCCGCTGAAGTTCATGCGGGTGGAACCTTTTGTGCTGCCCAAGCGGTCACTGACCGGAGACAACACCGAACGAGTGGATACGAGGGTGCTGCAGGTGCTGTACGAGATCACAGCGGATGCTGATGCCATTTTTATTGGTCAGCAGATGGATGTGTTTATTGAGATGCCGCAGC
>JBJTPZ010000640.1:0-4815 GCA_046075365.1 Planctomycetaceae bacterium | reverse complement strand
GAGTTAAAAAGCCCAGTTTTCGTACACGGCAGGTTACTGCAAAACGCCCCGCGTCACCACCAGTGCAGACACCGCACTTGTCCGTCTGGTTCGCTGTTGGTAACTCGTGAAGCGAAGTTGAGCACCTGCGACCGCAACGGAAAATCGTGATGTCTCCTGCAGATGATGTTGTAGAACAGACGCTGGTGTTGGTACTCCATATCAGGGGTACACCGTGGAATGCGGGTGCCGCGAAGGAGGGCAGGGCTGGGATGGCGAAACGATGTTAAGCCTGCGAAAGTCGCGTTTCGCTCCGCCGAAACGATCGCGCTGGATTTTAGCTCGCAAAATCCGCGGACGAACACCGCTCCGAAATCAAGCAGAAACCGAGCCTGATTTTCCATATTGCCATCGTCTCGCCATCCGAGGGCAGGGCTGCTACGCCGTGCAGCCGAGGTGAGACCGCAGGACCGCTCCTGAAAGAGACGTGCTGATGTGGAATCGAGCGATGGCCGGCTGTGATCCACGGCCGGCATTCGGCTTGACGGTTATCTGATACAGTCCAGCGTAAAAGTCATCATGGTACCCCCACGACTGAGACGTCGGCCCGCACGGCTTGGGGCCACGACCGCCTCATAATTCCACGCAACATCGTCGCCCGTCTCGGGGGGGCCACTGAACGGTCGTGTCCTTCCATCTGCAATCACGGAAGCCCTTGATGAAACCCTCGAAACCTCCCGATCGGACAAAACGAGTTGACAAAAGTCGGGGCAGAAGCAGACGGGGAAGGAAATTCCGTTGAGTTAAATTTTCCGAAGGAAACGAAGCCGAGGGAGGAAACTATGACACCCCTCATGGTGTGCGCGGTCAAACCGGCGGAAGTGCGGGTCTTGAGAGCGCTGTTCCCAGAAACTGCTTAGCGGTCGCAACTGTGTGTTTTTGGACATCCTAAGCGGTCCAGACGGATGATAACCCGGGGCGGTGTGAGAGTCGGAGAGGGGTGAGAGTTGCGGGGGAAAGGGGGGCCGTGTGGCGGGTGGGTGGTGACGTCGCGCTCGGTGCTGCGGCAGAGAGTCTGAGATCTGGGGTGTCGTCGGAAGTGGTTACCAGCGTTGGCGTTGTGTTGCGGAAAGTGCGCAGGCTGCAGCTTCAACTGAGTCTCAAAACCCGGCGGTCGGTGGGTTTCGATTTTGCAAAAACTGCAGGAGGGCGTGAGTTTCGCAGGCTGACTGCCGGGTTTTGAGTGCGCCGTTTCCACGGCAAGATCACTACTACTTTTGCAGACGCCGGGACGCAGCTCGAAACGCGCAGCAGCCCAGTTGCTTCATCTGGCGGTGAGGCATATTCCGGTCAGTCACGTTGGAGAATTTGTCAACCTCGCAATCGATGATTCTGTACGGGAAGGAGCAGGACGTCCGCTACAAAACATTCCTCGCGACTTACCCACCTGTCGGTGGTGTCGCTCGAGTCGTGATCGTCAAGATGAGTGGGTCGCCTGCTTCTGCACCGCTGCTGCGGCGTCCGTTGAGACGATCAGCGAAAGTGTGGCTGACCGCGCTGCGATCGAGCAGAACTGTCAAGATGTGGCAGCGCCGTTTTTGCTTCGGGTTCGGGGGACTTCAGCTTCTTTTTGGCCACCGCGACGCTAGAATCCGGACCAGGAGAGGCTCACGTATGATTGAAGTGAAATACACAGGTAATGCACTTTGGGACAGGATTGAGCGCGCCGTGGAAAAGGTGAAGGATCGGCTGCGTCGGGTGACTCAGGCTTTGAACGCGGCCGATATTCCCTATGCGGTCATTGGCGGGAATGCGGTGCAGCACTGGGTTGCTCAGGTCGACGAATCTGTCGTCCGCAATACTCAGGACGTTGACATTATCCTGAATCAGTCGGATCTGCCGCGGGCGATTCCGGCGCTTGAGGCGGCGGGATTCATCTATCGGCACGCGGCCGGCATCACCATGTTTCTTGACGGACCTGAAGCCAAAGCACGCGATGCCGTGCATGTCATTTTTGCGGGAACAAAAGTTCGGGAAGAATACACGGAAACAGTGCCGCAACTGGATGCATTTGAGTGGATCCAGAATACCCGAACCCTGCCGCTCGAACACCTCGTCAGAATGAAACTCACTTCTTTTCGCAGGAAGGACCAGGTCCATATTCTGGACATGATTTCGGTGGGCCTGATTGATGAGTCGTGGCCCGCGAGGTACCCACCGCAACTGCGAAATCGTCTGCAGCAGTTGCTGGATGATCCGGACGGCTAAGCTGCGGTACCGCAGAGTGTACTGTTCGAAAGGGAGTCAGGGTTCTGCCCGCGGAGAGAACTTGAAAAACGGAGGAAGATTTTGCGGGAGTTGTACTGACGGTGCGACGCTGCACTCAGATGCGCCTCCAGCTCGATGACATCGATTTCTCTCCTCGCAACTGAATGATTGACCAACTGTTCATTCGTGCTCAGCAGTGACACCGGACGTCTGGAGCAGGAGGACGCCACCGGTCGGTTCCACGCCAGTCTGGCTTTCCGCCGTGAGATCTTCGACCGTATCGGTGGCTGGCCTCTGACCAAACGCGGCGACTTTGACCAGCAGCTGATCGCGCGGCTCAACGCCATCGAAGCCCCTGGCGACCCGTGCAGTTTGCCGATCCCTCATACATCTTCCGCTGGGGGCAGACGAACGCGTACCACGGTCAGGCGTTCATGCAGGGACCGGAGGATGAAGGATGGTATGACAGGGTGCGGGCGCCCAGCTCTGCGGTGGGGATGAAATCGACTTCGCAGCCGTGGGCTTTGAACGTTTCAGCTGCCAGCTTGATGGGCCGCCACTGGCAGTAATCGCGTTGTGTTCGCGGTCTGGAAACGGGCAGCATGAGGGACGGAAACTCCGGGAAGTTGTTTCGGACTCAATCCTCAAAGCCGATCCAGCGGGCTGCGCACGCCGGTGGGCCCCAGCGTGCTCACGTGCGTGTAGATCATCGTCGTGCTCACGTCCGAATGCCCCAGCAGTTCCTGGATTGTGCGGATGTCCTGACCGGCTTCCAGCAGATGCGTGGCGAAACTGTGTCGCAGAGTGTGGCAACCGGCGGGCTTCGACAGCCCCGCGCGGCGCACCGCCTCGGTGATCGCCTTCTGGACCGTCGTCTCGTGGATGTGATGCCGCCGAACCTGGTTCGCTGGGTCCTGGGCGAGTTCCACTGTGGCATCCGCAACGTTTTGCTCGCGGGCCTCCCGTGGCCGCGGTTCGCGACTCAACGACTTCGCCGGAAACACATACTGCCACTCCAGCGAACGCCCGGCTTGCGGATATTTTCCCGCCAGGGCGTACGGCAGCCAGACCCAACCGGCGCCGCTCCGCACATCCTCGGCGTGCTGTCGCTCGACGAATGCCGACTGCTCCCGCAAGCCCGCGATCAACCGCTCGGGCAGCGGCACCATGCGGTCCTTCTCTCCCTTGCCGTCGCGGACCGTGATCTGCCTGCGTTCGAAATCCACGTCCCTGACTCGCAGCCGACAGCACTCCATCAGCCGCATGCCTGCTCCGTAGGCCAATCCGCCGATCAGGCTCAACGGGCCGGGCGGAAGCTCGTTTAACACTCGCCGCACCTCATCCACGCTCAACACCACCGGGACCCGCTCCGGGGTCCTGGCCCGCACGGCGTCCACCTTGATTTCCTTCTTCAGCACCTGCGTATACAGGAACAGCAGCGATGAAAACGCCTGATTCTGAGTACTGGCAGCCACCTTCCGCTCGACCGCCAGATGGGTCAGAAACTGGTTAATTTCCCGATCCGCCATTTCCGCCGGATGGACCCAGTTGCCGCGCTGCTGTTGGTGAAAGTGGAGGAATTTTTCAATCCACCGCAGATACGCTTCTTCGGTGCGAATCGACATGTGCCGCATCCGCATCAACTGCCGAGCCTCTTCCATCAACGGCAACTTTTGTGGTCGCGAAATGTAGGTTTCTCGCATAACTATTTATCCAGAACTCGGCAATAGAGGGACCCAGCAACCCGGCCTAACCGCCCCGCGGCCCTGGCCGGACAATTCTTTTTTCGGAAATGCTTGACAGCACGCGCAGAGTATGCAAACCTCCTGCGTCTGCAATCCTGCGATATGCAGAAAGCGAATCTGTGGAATATATGTTCGCTGTGACATGGAATGTTGTCTGCTGACAAGGAGTTGAGAATGAGTGATTCAATAGTCAGAGCCACCGCCTTGATTTTCGTTTTTCTAGTGACGATGGGATTTGTCTCCGCAGGCGACAAGGATGAGCAAGTTGCAAAGCTGGAAGCAACGGTGCTTCGGCAGCAAGAACTGATAACCAAACTGCGAGCGCAACTGGCCCATGAGCGCACTGCTGATATCCTGAAATATGAGGCTGCCAACAATACTCCTGTGCGAGCCTCCCAGTTTACAAAGGGGTCACTTTGGTCCGGCGTTGATTCTCAGGGCGGCATGGTGACATTTAGGGTTGTGAGTGCGTTGGGATCTGATGTGTTTCTGGAATCCACCGGGAGAGTTCAGGATCGCTTACTGCTCAGGTTCACATTCGCCGGACAGAATCTTCATTTGCGCTCTGTATGGCTTAAAGGCGTCGATTCTCGAGAAATGCACTATACAGGGTCCGGAGTGGTGACGGGAAGCACGGCGGACTTAAAGTTCTCGTACACTTACAAAGGCACAACCAAAGATTTGGCGGTCAGTCTCACAAATGAAGTCATGATCAGCGACGATTCGAGATGAACAGCGAACAAAGCGTTGAACCGGAGTTGCCGAACAGCCGGTCTTGAAATGGAAGCATGACTGGCGGCAACCCGGTTAACGCAGTCGTTCG
>JBJTPZ010000639.1:0-1390 GCA_046075365.1 Planctomycetaceae bacterium | reverse complement strand
CGAACTGTACCGGCTGCATCGATGACGAACACAGCGCGGCAGAGGCAGCGGTCGAGCGGTCCGCCCTTGATCAGGACACCGTAATCTTCACCGAACTTTGAGCAGCGGTGTGCGCTGAGAGTGCGGACTTTGTCGACGCCTTCGGCCCCGCACCAGCGTTTCTGACCGAACGGCAGGTCCATGCTGACGACGAGGATTTCGACGTTGGCGAGCTGTGCTGCCTGATCGTTGAATTTTTTGGTTTCGGCGTGGCAGACGGACGTGTCGAGCGAGGGAATGGTGGCGATGATCCGAATTTTACCGGCACTGGAACCGAGAGTGACTTCTTCGAGGCCGTTGCCCTGCAGCGAGAATTCCGGGGCAGCGGAACCAGCGGCGAGTGCATTGCCGGCGAGGTCTACGGGATTTCCTTTGAGCGTAACGGCGCCTTTACGAATGTCGGCCATGGTTTTCTGAATCCTTATGGTGCTGGACAAAACTGGTTGACAGGTGAAATTGTGTGAGGTCTGGCAACCTGCGGGGGGGAATCATAGCACTGCTGGATTATTCGACCAGCAACCGCACGGGGATCCCCGTTTGGATGACTTGCCCGCCGGCGGCAAGAACTTTTGCGGTGATTCCGGCGACTTCTCCGGGTGCGACGCTGTCAGCGATGGTGATGGCCAGATCGGCGGACGCATGTTCGGCGGCCACGCTGGCTGGAACGGCAGTGATGCCGGCCGGCAGACCTTCGAGGAGGATGCTGACGGGTTCGCGGAACAGCGGGTTTCGTTTCAGGGTGACTGGCAGGCTGATCATGGTGGCTTTTTTGGCTTTGACAGGTTCTGTGGGCGTGGTAGCGACGACCGCATTTTCGACCGTGAAGCGGATGGGGGCCGTCCAGGCGCGAACGGGTCCTTCGGGTGCGAGGGGCTGATCGACGAATTCAGCAGAAACAACAGCATCGATCACTTTGGAGGGTGTATCGAGGGGAACGTTGATGGTGAGCGGAGTGACGGCTGTCTGGACGGCTGCAAACTGGAATTCGGCAAGTCCCACTGCGGGTTTTAGCGGGGAATCGGGCTTATTGGGATCTTCGCGTCGGCGGGGTTCCGTGGTTTGCATGTCAAAGCGAGCCAGACCGGGCAGTGTTTCCTGCAGTGGGAGCACTTTCACGGCCAGCGTGGCTGGCAGTCCGCGGAACAGGACGGGCGGCAGGCCTTCAGGAAGGATGATGGCGGGAACCGTTTCTGCGGGGCCGGCGAGGATTGTTTCGCCGGGAAGTGTGAGTCCTTTTTCCGGCAGTCCTTCGACCTTGAGCGTCGTGGTCCAGGCTGGTTCTGCACCTTCAGTGCGGGCTTCAATGCGGAGGCTTTCACCGGGATTTTCAGTGGCGGCGGTGGCATTGCGA
>JBJTPZ010000638.1:0-3775 GCA_046075365.1 Planctomycetaceae bacterium | reverse complement strand
CAACCACAACCTCACCACCCAAAAATGTCAGTGTCGCCGCGTCGCCGAAGGACCACGCCTGAATCGGATAGGGATAGGTCTGAGCCAGGCTGCCGCGTTCTTCATACTGACGCATCAAACCACGCGCTCGTCGAGCAATATAGACATTGTCAGACTTCAGGTCACCAGCCACCTGCTCTCGAGTCGGCAAAACATCCAGTGCCAAATCAATTTCTCGATATGCCGCTGACAGACTGCCCTGCACCAAAGTCTGCTCCCCGGCCAGTGCCTGATCAACTGCAGCGGCAGCCTGCCGCCCATACTCCATCGCCAGCTCGACAGTCCGCCGCGGCAGCGGATTCTGGTCCGCACCACAGCCAGCCCAGAACAGTGCGATGGTTCCCGGATGAGCCTTCTGGAGTTCCAGCTGGGCAAATCCTGGCCAGTCGCCGCACCAGTCCATGCCACTGAGCACCGTTGCATGGCAGGCATACCCAAACAGGACACAAATCAGGCGACCATCAGCGGCCCTTGCAGAAAGCACCGGAACACGATGATCAACAGGTCCCATCAGCTTCCCTTCCGCTCGCAGCGTCGGGACATCCGGCTCGCGGTTGTTGCGGCGATTCACCGCAAACTTCGCGACGCCCTCAGAAACGTGCAGCTGCACCGGCTGCAAAGCCGCAATCGCCTGATCAGCAGCCTGCACACACCAGTCAGACAGCAGACCGGTGTACTGCTGCACAAGCTGCTGCTGAGCGGGCTCAAGGGAATACATACTGAGCAGATTGGTGCCGACGACCGGGCCCGAATGCGTATGCGAAGTGGCAATCGAAACCTGATCACGCGATAGCTGATGTCGCTGCTGAATCCTGCTGCAGATCTGCTGCGATGTTGCCCGGTCAATTCCCACCAGGTCACATGTCAGCAGCACCACTGTGCGCCCCAGAGGGTCACGGACTGCCATCGCTTTGACAAACAAATCATGGATCTTTCCCTGCGCCGGACGATCGCGGGAAGCATAGCCGGACATCCACATGGGCTGTGGCGGAGTAATCACGACGGCAGCAGCCCCGGCCTGCCAGGTCTGATCAGAGTGACCATGCGCCTGAGCAACAGTCGGCAACTGGATAGACAACAGAAGTGCAGTTGCGACGAGAAATATGAGTCGCCACATGGGACGCTCCGGAAAAAACAGGTTGGAGGCGGGGAAATGCCGGGGCAGGAGGTGATGCGAGCATCACGGTCGCATCTTCCCGCGTTTCTCAGCCTGAAGCAAGCCTGTCACCCGACTTCAGCCCGAACCATCCTCGAATTCCGTTGTCAGTTCCTCCGCCAGACGCTTGTGCACGTCGGCCATTTTGTCGTCTTTCAACGCCCTGTAGGTTGTCTCAAGTAATTGATGGATCTCAGGGTTGTTCCGCTGCGTCTGCACGGATCGAACCAGATCCTTCAATGCCTCGTCCCAGCGTTCCAGACTGACGTTGATTTCACCGTGAGTCCCGAGCGCTTCCGGGTTTTCAGGAATCATTGCCAGCGCCTGGTCAGACAGCTCCAGTGCCCGCCCCTTCTCTGCCGTTCGCCCACGCACCAGTGCCAGAGCCAGATTGTTCAGAACCATCGGATCACGGCTGCGGGAAAGGGAATTGGCCTGTTCGAGCCATCCAATTGCACGGTCGTAACGTTTCATCAACAGAGCGTGCATGCCCAGCATGTTGAGGGCCAGAACTCCGGTTTGGCCATTCAGTCGCAGTAGTTTTGTTGCCTCCTCAGCCTGCGGCGCCGCCGGGTGCGGTGACAGACTTAGCCGACTGAGTCTTTCGACGGCTGACAACAGACTTTTCTCACTTCGCGACGCCTCCTGCAGCAGCTGCAGCATCTCGGCCCCGTCCGCATTTCCAAAATCAATATCCTCGGCCTTCCGAACTTTGACCAGGGCCGCCGAAGAATAGCCGGTGATGGAGTCGAATTCTTCGAGGCAGGCGCGAGCATAAAGTTGCAGCACCTGATCCTCCACACTGCTCAGATTTTTGGGGAAACCTGCAACCTTTTCCGCCAGTGAAAGACGCGCATCACGTGGTCGTTTCAGCAACAGCAGCGATTCTGCACGCTCTATCAAAAGCAGGCTGTCCCCCGGAGCATTTGCCAGCTTCTCGTCACACTGCTGAATCAGGTCCATCAGCATTTTTTCGCCGTCACCCGCCATCCCGGCTTCCAGCATCAGCCTGGCCAGTGAGACTCGCAGTTCGGGCCGCGACTCAGCCACAGGACGCATTGTTTCTACAGCCTCAGCATTCAGACCGGCCAAAAACTGCAGCTGACACAGCAGCAGCCTGGCATCCATGTTTTGAGGCTCCTGTTCAACCAGTTGTCCCCAGTGCAACGTCGCCGGCTGCCACTGAGCCGGCTCGATGGCAGCCCCCAGTGATCGCAGATTTGTCAGCACCTGTACCGCAGGCCTGTTGCCAGGATCCAGCCGAATCGCCTCCAGTACCAGCGGCACACAGCCATCACGATTCAGCGGAGTCTGACCCAGACGCTGCTCTGCCACCATGATGCAGAGGTCCGCGAGAGCAGTGCTGAGCGACTTGTCGTCGGGCTTCTGATTCAGTCCCGATACCAGAACTTCCCGAGCACTGTTGTAGTCCTGCAGTAACACCCACGACCGCGCCAGAGAAACTCGTACCGCCGAGTTCGAGCGATCCTTTTCCAGCAGATTACTGAGCTCCTGCACGGCCTTCTGTGCCGCAGCCTGAATGTCCTCAGCAGGCCGCTGGTTTTCACGCTTCAAAATCGCAATGTCCAGATTCAGTTCAGGCCGGGTCCTTGAAGCAATGCTCAAATGCTTCTCCGCCAGCGAAAGCTCGTTCGTCATTATGTAGTAGCCCGCCAGCAATTCATGGGCAACGGTGTTGTCGGGGGCTGCCTCAATCGCCTTTTTCAGCTGCTCTTCGATCTGCTCTTTCGATAACTTCTGGATGGGTTCCGGCAGCAGCGACTGCTGCACCAGCCAGATCCGCGCCTCTGGATAACCCAGCAGATTATCAGGTGCCAGGGCCGCAATCTGCTGCAGCCCTTCAGACTTACGGCCAGCCTTTACCAGGAATTGCCCAAGCCGCATCCGATACTGATAGTCACCCGGCTGCAAATTGCATAAGGCCCTCAGGCACGTCTCCTGCAGTTCGACGTTCTCGGACGAAATTGCAGAGTTGTAAGTCTCTTCGTAGCTTCGCAGAACGTCAATCTGTGACGAATGTCGCACCCACCAGTATGCACCTGCTCCAGCCCCGGAAAAGATCAGGAACGGTACGGCTGCAAGCACTGAAACGTAGTTGCGCGAAAAAATCCAGCACTCCACCATCCCGTACAGAAACTGGATGGTGTAAGACGGATTCAGCAGCTGCAACAGGGAAGGAAACGTACGGCTTTCGTAGACGTCTTCACCGCGAGCTTTCACAGGGCGTACTGGCTGCTCTGACAAGGTACTGCTCCAATTTCTCACACCGTAAACGGTAACTCTCGGTTTCTAATCAGCCACTCAGATCAGCCCAGCAAGGCGGACGGCCTGGCCTGCCAATGCCAGCAAAGCCGCAATTCCAAACACTTTCAATGATCTGGTTGCGAGAGGCTTGCCGGGGATTCTCAGTGTTCTTGAATCCTGCGTCGAAGTTGCAATGAAGCGATTCCAGAACGAAATAAACGGGTTCGCATAGATCGCCATTGCGCCTGGCCTGCGAATGTCCGGGATCCATGCGGAAAACAGATCCAAACCGGCATCAGCACTCATCAGCAGCAA
>JBJTPZ010000637.1:0-1738 GCA_046075365.1 Planctomycetaceae bacterium | reverse complement strand
CGGCCAGCAAGGCCGTTTTGCCATGACCGGGCTCGAGAGCATGCAGGGCTCCCAGAAAAAAACTGAGCCCCAGAGTCAATTCGTGTGTATGGTCGTGAACATGCATGTTGGTCGGCATTCAGAATGACGAAGGATGATGCTGAATGCACCGCCGCGACTATTCTGCTTCAGCCGACCAGACGAAAACAGAATACTCCTGTGCCGCAGCGTGCGTGTTTAATCTACCGAACTCACAGCCCTCTGTGCAAACAAACACCTGCGGTCAGGTTCGCAGGAGCCGGAGAAAAACTGAAGCCGGCAAGCGATGGCAGCAAGCACAAACAGCAGTGAACAGACCAGCACTACGGCGCCTCCCGAGGAAATCTGCAGGCTCCCTGCCAGACATAAACCCGTCGTGCAGCTGACACAAGCGATCAGCGCAGACAGGACAAACAGCCAGCGACGACTCCCAGTCAGCTGACCGGCAGCGACAGCCGGGGTTACGAGCATAGCGGATGTCAATACGACGCCCACGGTCCGAATAGCCGTCACAACGGACATCGCCAGCAACAGCGCAGCAGACTCAAGCGAATGCAATCATCAAAAATCCCGCTGCTCGGGCATGCTCCGGATCCAGAGCAGTGAGCATGATTTCCTTCCACAAGAGCCGCAGTACCCAAAGCACCCCTGCGCAGACACCAAAATCAACAACAGGTCCGCCTCACTGACTCCCAGCAAGTTCCCGATCAGCGTATGTGAAAAATCGCGGCCGCTGCGAGTTCTGCTGATCAGCACCACCGCCAGTGCGAACATTCCGAAATGCAGCACACCATTCGCCGCATCCTCACGCACCACCCTGCCCCGACTGATCCCGGCGATCCCCGGCACAGCGCACAAGGCTGCCAGCCCCGCACCAAAGAACAGCGCCCAGCCGTAAAGCCATGCCACAACCAGACCGGGCAGAGTCGTATGGGCTATCGCGTCGCCGGCAGCTGACGCACCGGCAATCCGTCGCTGACAACCAGAAGCACTGCAAGACTACCGGAACCAGCAACCAGTGACGTCAGCCAGACCTCAAAACCCGCCCCCATCTCACTGATCAGACCAGCATTCGACAGCATCACGGCATCCAGTGAAGTCGGTTCAAACGTGTGAGCATTCCCGCCCGGCCCGACCAGACAGGTCACATGCACATCATGACCGGCAATTTGACGCACCCAATCAGCCAGAATACTGAATGTGGCGACGACCGTGGGACGCTCAGGCACCTGCGAAATTGAGTCGATTGCTGCCACATCAGCGTTTTTTCGGCCGGCTGCGGCGTCTGACTGCAGCCTTCGCCGGCCAGCAGACGCCTGACCAGCAGACACAGCGTCCCCCCAAATACATCTTGAGCCCTCATACAGCATGACTCAAGCCCGCTTCTTTGCTGAAGTACAGCGTTCCGCACCGCCCCACACAGAGGAAGATGCAATTAGCATGCATTTGCAACTATCACTCAGTTTTTACTGATCTTTGCAGCTGTCGGCATCACGGAAGACTCGAGCAAACGATATTCTGGCACTTCAGCCGTGCATTTCCGCCAGTCCGCTTGTAAGATCCATGAGGTATTCATAAGTTCCACACCGGTCTACTGGTCGAGGCAGGTATGGCAGGACAGTCGCGTCGCCTGGTGCAGGCAGAAATTGAAAGTATTCGCTCCGTAATCCGCAACGCGGGTATTCGTGCTACACCCGCGCGTATTGCGGTGCTGCAGGAA
>JBJTPZ010000636.1:0-4043 GCA_046075365.1 Planctomycetaceae bacterium | reverse complement strand
CATGGACTGGAAGTTCTACGGACGCTCGCAGCTGCTCGCCGAACTGCAACTCATGCTCAGCCGCAAACGCTGGTTCTTCGCCAAAGTCACCGGACGACGACGCATCGGCAAAACCACACTCATCCGCCACGCCATCCAACTGCTCGGCGACGGACAACCCGTCTTCTACCTGCAAATCCCCGACGCACTTCCCGCCGGACTGCTCTCCGCCGTCAACGATGCGCTCGATATGTTCCAGGTGCCGCCAGATCGGTTTCCCCGCCCGCAAAACCTGCTGCAGTTCGCAAGGCTGCTGGAAGCCATGGCCAGCGCCGGCTACATCCTGATCCTCGATGAATTCCAGTACTTCAATCGCCGCGGCTACGAAGAATTCTGCTCGTTTCTCCAGGCCGGTGTTGATCGACTGACCGCTGCCGCCAGCCAGGTGCGCGGCGGACTGATCGTGCTGGGATCCATTCACACCGAAATGATGGCTTTGCTGGAAGACCGCACAGCACCACTCTACAACCGCGTCACTGACACCATTCACCTCACTCACCTCGACATCGGCTCGCTGCTGGCAATCCTCCACGACCACGCCTCGCCTGACCCGGCACGACTGTTGTTTCTGTGGAATCTGTTTGAAGGTGTCCCCAAGTTTTACCGAGACTGCTTCGAACAAAATGTGCTGGCAGCCGACCGCATCACACTCCTGCGCCGCATCTTCTTCGAAAGCTCGTCACCCCTGCGGTCCGAAGCAGAGAACTGGTTCCTGCGCGAACTGGGTGGCCGCTACGACGTCACACTCAAACTGGTCGCCCGCCGCCCCGGTCGCATCCACTCAGAACTGGTGCAGGCCATTCGCAATACCAGCGGCTCCAGCGACACACAGGTGGGCGGCTACCTGAAAGTACTGTGTGAGAAATTCGGACTGATCGAACGCCGACTGCCCGTCTTCTCCCGGCCTGACGCCCGCCGCGGACGCTACTACATGACAGACAACTTCCTCCGCGCATGGCTGTCAGCACTCGCCAATCCTGTCGCTGCCATGGCCTTCCGACCCGTCCCCGAACTGCTGGCCGAGGCCGACAGAAGACTGGCCGAAGCCGAAGGCCACGCCCTCGAAAAACTGGTCGGACAGCTTTACGAAGAACGCAGCCGACTCGGCATCAGCGATTTCCCGCTGACCAGCCGCATTCAGGGATACTGGGACCGTACCGGGACGGAAATTGATCTCGTCGCCATCAACGAAGACACCGAAACCATCCGCTTCGCCTCCTGTAAACGCGCCCCCGACAAACTGCTGGCAGACATCAACAATTTCCGCCAGCACGTCAACCGCTTCCTGCAGGCCATGCCACAATACCAGCAGTGGAATCACCAGCTCGTCGGCATCTCAACCGAACTGACCCAGGAACACCGTCACGTACTGCTCGCTCACGAAGTCCTGCCCCAGGACCTCAGTGACCTCACCAGGGAATTCCTGATCGCAACCTGAAAAACATGTCCCAATGACGGTCAATCTCACGCCTTTCATCCACCCCTCGTCCAATCACACAGGACGTAACACCTCACACAAGGTCAAACAGCATCACCTCCGCGTCGCTCTTTCCCTCGATCTTCAGTTCCTGTTCGTCGCTGACCGCAGCTCCGTCACCGGGCCCCAGCAACACGCCATTCAATAAGACACCGCCCCGCAAAACCTGCAGCCACGCGTAACGCCCAACTGACAGCACAGCTGTCACCGCCTGCCCCGCCTCAACGACAGACAAATAAATTCGCACGTCCTGATGAATTCGCAGGGAACCCTGCTGACCGTCCCCGGACGCCACCAGCTGAAGCTGGTTCCGCCGCTCAGACTCAGCAAAACGCTGCTGCTCGTATTCAGGCACAAGCCCGCGACGCTCGGGCAGCAGCCAGATCTGATACAAATGCACCGGCTCAGTGGACGACGGATTGAATTCACTGTGAGTAATCCCCGTACCGGCCGTCATCCGCTGAAATTCACCCGGCCGCAGCACTGCACCATTCCCCATCGAATCCCGATGCTGCAGCGCCCCGGACAGCACGTACGTCACAATCTCCATGTCGTTGTGCGGATGAGTCCCAAAGCCGTGCCCCGGAGCCACTGTGTCCTCATTCATCACTCGCAGTGACCTGAACCGCATATGCTGCAAATCATGATAACCGGCGAACGAAAATGTATGGTACGTTTCCAGCCAGCCATGATTGAAATGACCACGATCCCCGGCTTTCCGAACCTGAATCACACTCAGCCTCCTGATCCAGCATCATCGCACACGGCTGTCAACACAAAAACGCGTTCAACAGCCCGCTCAGGCCCCGCGCTGCCAGGCTTGTGACTTCTGCCGACGAAAACCCGTCAGACGAATCGTACCGCTCGATTCGATATCCAGCAGCGAGTAACTGTTGTTCGCGTCCCCCGATCCCTCCACCATCGCTGCCAAAGTACAATAGTGAATCCCGCCAATCTCCTGCAGATCGTTCTGATGGCTGTGCCCCTGAAAAACACCCAGCACTCTGCCCGAGCCTTCAAGCACACTGCGCACCGCAGCACCGTTCCTGACACCGTGATCACCGCTGACATCCAGCCGCTGATGAGCAAACACGATCACCGGACCGGCACTCGCCCGCAGGTCGCCCTCCAGCCACTCCAGCTCAGACGCCGGAATATTCGCGTCAGTCCACTGAAAATTCTTCCGACCATACGGCTGACCATCGCTGCGGAAACACGAGTCCAGCACCACGAAATGCACGCCGCCCCGGTCAAACGAATAATACGAACGCGACTGCTCCACCACACCCAGAAATTCTTCTTTCTTCAGCATGTCCACACAGTGGTTGCCCAGCACGTAATGCCGGTCTCCGCAGATCGCCGAAAACTTCTGGTTGATCGTCCGCAGATAATTCCGCTCAACGTCCACCGAATCGGCTGCATCAATCAGGTCGCCCAGCTCCACCAGACAGACCGGTTTGTCCTGACCAAACCGCTGAGCCGCCTCCTCCAGTTTGGCCAGCGTCTCCCGGTAGTGACGAGTCCCTGCCGGCGCTTTGTCCGCATAATGCAGGTCAGTCATCAGACCAATCCGCACACCCGCACCTTCGTCGGCAGTCGGCAGTTTCGCTGCACACAACGATCCCGCTGTCAGCACCAGCGTCCCACACTGCAGAAAGGCTCGTCGCCCCACACGAATCGGATCACGATCGCCGTTCATCAAGACAGCTGACACTCAAACAATCCTCTCTTCAGTCGGACGGGGCAGGGCACAGAGCATCCAGCGAAAGATGCCCAGCTAACCCGCCACCTCGACTGCAACCAGCACCGCCGAAGACACGCCGTCAATGGCTTAGCCTTCCAGACATAGCTGCCACACACAAGACCGACAACTACGCACCAGCCATCCCGTCCGTGAATGTGGCTGTCGTCATCGACATTCCTGTCAGATGATCATTGACCCACTTGATACCAGCACTGCAGGCACCCAGCAGATGCGGTGACGGCGCTGTGAGCGGCAGAATGCTGTCCTCAGCCTCGCTGTACAGCGGCATCAGATCGCCGCCATTGATGGCACAGAATCGGTCGCCAGCGCCAATCGCCAGCAGCATTTTGGCGTAGCTCTCAAGGTTCACTTCGCCTTCGCCGTGACCGCAGAACTGGTGACCACGCTGAGGCCAGTCTTCGCTGATCATCAGCGTCGATGCCCCGGTCAGTCGCTTAAAGTTCTTGGCGTGGCTGCCCACCACTCGCGGAGCAACAAACGGACTGGTGAAACGCTGCGTCCAGTCCTCACCCGCCCAGCAGTGACTTGGATCACCCCAGACACACATCGACCGGTCATAGTCGGTCGCCATCAGCAGCAATGCAAAGTCGCGAGCACAGATTGCGCCGGTGCCTGGGTGAATCTCATGAGCCAGATATGCTCCCAGCTGGTTGGCCTTTGCCCGAATCTTTTCAGTCTTTCGGACAAATCGATCCAGCCCCGCTGCCATCATGCCGTCCCAGCCGAACACCCACGGGTAGCCGCTGTGCAGCACCGGATGTC
>JBJTPZ010000635.1:0-12591 GCA_046075365.1 Planctomycetaceae bacterium | reverse complement strand
GAGTCGGCTGCCTTCGCGGCTATCAGCGATTCCGACTTTGATGGGTGCATGAGCGGCCCAGGTCATCAGTCCTGACCTCAGGAGGCCCTGGAAGTCGAGTACAGCGTCGTACTGTCTGTTGCGGAGCGTCTGCATGACGCGTGCGACCGCGAGGATTCCGCGGAATCCGGGCGCGTGCTGAAATTCGATGATTTCGCCATTGATGGCAGGGCAGCGGCGGACGATATCGGCGAAGCGTGACTTGACAACCCAGGAAATCTCTGCGGAAGGCAGCTGATCGCGGATGGACTGAGCGACCGGCAGCGAGCAGATGATATCGCCGAGTGAGCTGGGTTTGATGATCAGCAGTCGCATGCGTGGAGCGGCCTTGAGGTGTGTGGTTCAGGCAGCTTTTCGCAGCTGCGGATTGAGTTCTGTGTCATTATACATTTTGAACTGGAAGTAGACGCGGAAGCTGCGAGTTCCCTGCCGGACTTCGCTGAGCAGGTCATTGAGAGCGCCTGCGAGGTCCTGGATCTGTCGGCGGATGACATTGAGTTTGGTGCTGCAGCGTTCGCGATGTTCGGGTGAGGCGTCGAACCGCAGTGTTTCTTCGTGCATGTGGTATTCCTTGAGTGCGAGGATGGACAGTCGATCGACCATCATACCGGGCGTTTCGGAATTGAACGGGCAGCCGGATTCGCGTGGCTGCAGTGTTTGTACGAGGTGTCTGTCGATTTGTTCGACGAGGTCATTGCGGCGCTGGTTGTGTCGATCGATGGTGCGCTTGGCCTGCTGGATGCGTTCTGGTCCGAGGTCATCGCGGCGGGCGACGTCTTCTTCGTGCCAGAGTGAGAAGTTTTCAAAGTGGTTTTGGCGGACGAGCGAGAGCAGTCCGGTTTCGGTGTTTTCTGGTGGGGTCTGGTGCCATGCGGCTGTCCAGCGGGAGTGTGCTGCAAGGATTTCCTGAACGTTCATGAGTTTTTCCTGAATCAGGCGGATTTTCTTTTGCGGGCGCGGTGTCCGGCCCACATTTTGATGGCGTTGCAGATCAGATCATCAGTGGTTCTGGCCAGTTGTCCGAGCCATGGGTAGCGGATGGTGAAGCCATTTTCCACCATGGTTTTTCCGGTATGCGTGACGTATTTCAGTTGATCCTGATCGAACATGCGGAAGCAGGCGTAGCGAGCGGCGTTATCGCGGCAGTGAGGTTTTAGGTCTTCGCGGAGCAGTTTGACGAATTCGGGAACAGTCTGGGGTGTTGAGGCGACCTGCAGGTTATCGAAGAAGGATGGTCCGAGAGTGATGACGGGTTTGCCGGCCCAGCAGGCTTCGACGGTGATGGTGGAGCCGAATGTGACAACGACATCGCTCCATTCCATGATGCTGTACGAGTTGACGGGTTCATCTGCGTAGTGGATGCGGACATTGGGCAGTTCGGCGGTTTTTTTGAAGGGTGTGAGCAGATCCCCTGCCATGTCTGCCTGGTTGGGGTGAAACCGGACGACGAAGAACATGTCGGGATTTTCGCGGCAGGCTTTTTCGACGATGGGGCCGTAGTCGAGGAAGGGCGAGACCCAGTCTTTTCCGAGTGAGGCGAATTCATCCTGGCTGCTGAGAAAGATGCTGACTTTTCGCATGCCGTGGGGCGTTTGCGGCGGTGTGAATTCGCTGCCGTGTCGTTTGGCGTATTTATTGGAGCGGGGGCGTCGATTGGCGGCGTACCAGCTGGCGGCGGCTTCGTAATCAGCGGGCTGCTGCATAATGCGTTCCTGCATTTTGCGGCGGTCGTGAACGAGGTATCCGGGGCAGATGAAGGGATGTTGTTTGGCGCTGACTTCGAGGATGGTGAAGTCGATGTTTGCGGAGCGTGCGGCGACGACGGCGAATTTGGAGCAGCCGTGTCGTCCGTTGAAGACTTCGATTCTTTGGGGATTGAGTCTGGCGACGACGGTTTTCATGGATTTCAGCAGTCTGACGGAGTTGCTGAAGTAGCGTCGTTTGATGTGGCGGATGAGTGGTTCGCGGCGAGCGGTTTCGGGCATGGTGCGGAAGGTGGAGATGACGCCGCTCTGGACACCTTCGAGGACTGCGCGCTGTTCGCTGAAGGGGAGTGGTGGCTGTTCCTGATCGACAGCCGGAGAGACGGAGAGCGGGATGGTCTGCAGTCCCAGCTGAGCGGCCGTCTGACAGACTCGACTGCGACACACGAGGCAGGCTGCGGGGTTACCGGCGTAGTTTGCTGCGCAGGTTCCGGCGGTGGCGTCGCAGTAGGTGACGGCGACTTTGTGTCCGTCATCCTGCAGTTCGCGGGCGCGGGCCATTGTGACGAGCAGGTGTTTGCGCCAGAGCGGGTAGGCGGCGTGCACGACGACCGTGCCGGCCGCTGGCTGAGCGGCGGCGGCGGTCTGCGTGAACTTCAGAATTTGTTCGCCTTCCATGTGCAACTGCTCCTGAGCCTGCTCTGCACTGACCGGAGTCTCAGGCGGCCTTTGCGGGCCTGCCTGTGGTGTTGTCCTGCATTTGATCATCAGCACCGTTGCCACCAACGCGATGCCGCAGCTGCCAGCGGCCCTGATCATCCTGTTTCCACAGGTGCGGGGAGCGGAACCGATTGGTGATGGTGTGGAAGTGATCAGGATCCATTTCGATGTAGTCCATCACTTCACGGAAGTAGCGATCGGGGAATTCGCCATCGAAGCGATTGACGAGTGCGACAGCTTCTTCGCGGGAGATGTGTCCGTTGCGGATTTCCTGTGACGCGTCGTAGGTGGCGCGACCAATGCCGAATTTGATCCAGGTGGTGTAGTAGTGCAGGTCATCGATTTTGTCATCGATGCTGTTGTATTTGCTGTAGGTTCCCTGAGTGCGGAAGGGGCGAGCTTTGAAGCCGCAGTTCTCGACGGCGTAGTAGTAGACTTCCTGGGGAGTCCATTTGAGGTAGTAGCCGAGGTAGTGTACCTGGACATCAACCTGCTGGAGTTCTGCTTCGCGGGGTGGCAGGAAGCAGGCGAGGTCATTCTGCTGTACTCCGTAGCGCTCTGTCAGCTCGCGAATGGAGACTCCGGCGAGATACATGTCCTCGAGATTGTCATAGGTGTGGTAGGATTTGTCGCGGAGGCTGGAGGCGGTATCGGCGATGGGGTTTCCGTATTCCGCTTCATTTTCGCCGTAGAACACGAGTGGGATGCCCATTTTGGCAGCGAGCCGCGGTCCGAGATTTTTCTGTCCGAGGATGAAGGTCTGGAAGGGGTGGAAGAGGTTTTCGATACTGAGTCGTGTGAGCAGTTTCATGACGCGGCCGTTGCGGGTGAACGACAGATTGTCGAAGCCCCCGACGTCGATCCAGTTCTTCCAGTTCTGGTAGCCGTATTCGGTGTAGAGGATAGGTGGCCATGTGACGGTCAGCGGATGCATGCCGTATTTGTATTTGAGGACGTGAGCCTGGTAGGCACTGTCTTTGCCGCCGCTGCCGGGTACGAGGCAGTCATAGGAGCCATCTTTGCTGCGGTAGCGATCCAGCAGCTGCAGCAGTTGTTCTTCGCGGGAATTCCAGTCGATGGTTTGTTTTTGTTCGGCGACGCGGCAGGCATCGCAGATCCCGTCGGAGTCGATTGCGAGGGTTTTTTTGCGGGAATCGATCGTGTGTCGAAATTCGACAGCGGATGCGGGCCGCTGGTTGGACATGACGCAGCGGCGGCAGAAGCGGACTTCCGAGGGCAGCCCGTAATAGGCCGGAAGTTTCTCATCCATGAGTCAGTTTCCGAACAGAATCAGTTGGTGGAGCTGAGGCCTGAGGCCCAGTGTTTGAGGAACCTGAGTCCGTGCTGAGCGCTGCGTTCCGGGTGGAACTGTACGCCTGTTACGCGGTCTCGCTGAATGGCAGAGCAATACTGGATTTCTTCGTAATCTGTCAAGGTCAGGACATCACTGGGATGTTCGGGTTCAGCGGCGAAGGAATGTACGAAGTACATCCATGCGGCATCGTGCAGTCCGCAGTCGATTTGTGTTTGAGAGCGGGTGTTATTGAGTCGGATTTGATTCCAGCCGACGGCGGGAATTCGGCGGACGCTGCCGTCTTTTTTGATTTCCGGCAATTTTCGAACGACCCCGGGTATGAGTCCGAGTCCCTGGTGGAGTCCGAATTCTTCGCTGGCGTCGAGCAGGAGCTGCATACCGAGGCAGATACCGAGCAGTGGTTTTCCGGCAGCGGCGGCTTCCTGGAGCGGCTGCAGCAGCTGGAGTTGTCGGAGGGTCTCCATGGCGTGCCCGAAGGCTCCTACGCCGGGCAGAATGATGCCGTCGGCCTGCAGCAGTGCTTCGGGTTGAGCGGTGATTTGTGCATTGATTCCGCTGTGGAGGCAGGCGTGTCGGATGCTGAAGAGGTTTCCGAGACCGTAATCGACGATCTGGACATTGGGTGCGTTCATGTGGCGTCCTCCATTCGGCAGACGGCACCATTTTCGAGCAGTGTCTGTTTAAGTTGTCCGATGGTGCATGGTCGGACGTGTGAGACGGAGCGTCCGCTGTGGAGGAATTCGCGATTTCCTTCGCTGGCGCTGCCGTTGCGGGATGGAATTGAGCGGACAGCTTCGTAGTGCAGGATGCTGCTGACGGCGACGGCGCTGACGCAGCATTTTTTAACAACATCGACGACGTGTTCTGTTTTCCCGGGTCCTCCGTGAGCGATGACGGGGATGCGGACGGCGGCGGTCATTTTTTGGCACAGTTCGAGGTCGAAGCCTTCGCCGGTACCTTCTCGATCGATGGAGGTGGCGAGGATTTCACCGGCGCCGAGTTCTTGAGCGCGAGCGGCCCACTGGAGTGCGTCAATTCCGGTGTGTTCGCGTCCGTTGTCGGTGAAGGCCAGCCACGAGCCATTGGCCTGTTTTCCGGCTTCGATGGCGACGACGATGGTTGAGGATCCGAAGCGTCGGGAGGCTTCGCGGATCAGTTCGGGATCATGAATGGCGGCGGTATTGATGGCGACTTTGTCGGCACCGGCTGAGAGTACGGCGCGGATATCTTCGAGTGATCGCAGTCCGCCGCCGACGGTGAGCGGGATGAAGACTTCTCTGGAGATTCGGGAGATGATGTCGCAGAGGCTGTTGCGGCCGTAGAGGCTGGCGACGGCATCCTGGCAGATCAGTTCATCGGCGCCGGTTTCGTAGTAGTATCGGGCGAAGGCTTCGGGGTCTCCGAGGACTCGCAGGCCTTCCAGTCGGATGCCTTTAACGAGGCTGGGGCCTTTGATGTCGAGTCGGGCGATGACACGGACCATGGACATAAGACGCGGGCATCCCTGCCGAACGAGAGCGAGTATGGGGTTGACCGGAGAATGTGGTGTCCGGCCGTGCAATTCCGTTGCATGGGGGAGGATAGTGTGTGGCGTATGCTGTCGTAAAGGCAGAAGGGCGTGTGCTGAGATCAGGAAATTGACTGATTGCAACGAAATTCGGACAGGATTCCGGGATTGTCAGCGGGAATTGGCAGGAATGGGTGTGAAACGGCAGAAAAGCGGGGTTTTTGTCTGGATTTGAATGTTGGGAAATCGCTGGACTTGACCGATGTCGGGAGGGTGGAATATAAGCGGGGTGGCTCGGAGGATTTGCCGGAAACACGAGGTTTCTGCGGTACGAGTGGTGGTGAAGGTGGCCGGACAGGGAGGGGGTCGGTTCAGTGACACGGATACTCAGTTGTACCTTCGCGCGTGGCGGATCGAAGGGAGTGCCGGGGAAGAACATCCGGATGCTGTGTGGTCGTCCGCTGATCGCGTGGGCGGTGCAGTCGGCTTTGGGCAGTCGTTACATTTCGCGGCATATTGTATCGACGGACTGTGATGCGATAGCGGGAACGGCGAGTGCGTGGGGTGCAGAGGCGCCATTTCGTCGTCCGGCCGAGCTGGCGACGGATACAGCGGCTGAGCGTCTGGCATGGCGGCATGCGATTCGGACGATGGAGCAGCAGGAGCAGGCGCGCTATGACGTGCTGGTGAGTGTCCCTGCGACGTGTCCTTTGCGTCAGTCGGAGGACATAGACCGTTGTGTAGAGCTGTTGCTCAGCACGGATGCGGACATTGTGGTGACGGCGACGGAGGCTGCAGCGAATCCATACTTCAACATGATCACGATGGATGCTTCCGGGGCAGCTCGAATTGCGGTGCAGCCGCCGGGGAATGTGGTGCGTCGCCAGGATGCTCCTGATGTTTACGAGCTGACGGCCGTGGCTTATGCGGCTCGCCGTGATGCCGTGATGGATCTGGATTCGATTTTTGCTGGTCGTGTGCGAGCGGTTTTGGTGCCTCGTGAGCGGGCCGTGGATATTGACACTCCGCTGGATTTCGACATGGCGGAATTTTTGATGCAGCGTCGTCTGGCGGCAGAGGGCATGCCGCGGGTGTTGCATCGAGCGGCCTGAGCGGGGGCACTGGAGTCAGCAGCGGGCCGGTTGCAGTGAAGGAGTGCGAGAGTTATGGAGACGTCTGAGCGGAGTGTGCAGGCAGGCGAGCGGCTGATTGGTTCTGGTGAGCCGTGTTTTGTAATTGCCGAAGTGGGTGTGAATCACAACGGCAGTCTGGATTTGGCGCTGCGTTCGATTGATGTGGCGGCTGAGGCCGGTGCCGATGCGGTCAAATTTCAGACATTTCGCGCTGAGAAGCTGGTCACGAAAGCTGCTCAGACTGCGAAGTATCAGGCGGAGAACACGGGCAAGCAGCAGACTCAGTTTGAGATGCTGAAGTCCCTGGAGCTGAGTGAGGCGGATCATGAGGTGATTGTTGCGCATTGTCGTGCGCGGGGAATTCTGTTCATGTCGACTCCGTTCGATGAGGACAGTGCGACGCTGCTGAATTCGCTGGGGATGACGATTTTCAAGGTGCCTTCGGGCGAGCTGACGAATCTGCCGCTGCTGCGGCAGATTGCGGGTTTTGGTCGTCCGATGGTGATTTCGACGGGAATGAGCACTTTAGGCGATGTGGAATCGGCGGTGACTGCTGTGGAGGCAACGGGTCATCGGCAGATGATTCTGCTGCACTGTGTGAGCAACTATCCGGCTGCTGCAGCGGACGTGAATTTGCGTGCGATGCTGAGCATGCGAGCGGCATTTGGCTTGCCGGTTGGTTATTCGGACCACACTTTGGGGATCGAGGTTTCGCTGGCGTCGGTGGCGCTGGGGGCGTGTGTTGTTGAGAAGCATTTTACACTGGATCGCAGTCTGCCAGGGCCGGATCATCGTGCGTCTGCTGAGCCGGAGGAGCTGCGGCGACTGATAGCCGGGATTCGGACGGTGGAGGCTGCTTTGGGTACGGGCCGTAAAGCGCCTTGCAGTGCGGAGCTGGATACGGCGAAGGCAGCTCGCCGCAGTCTGGTGGCGGCGACGGATCTGCCGGCGGGGACCTGTCTGACGGACGGCATGATCGCGATTCGTCGTCCGGGGACCGGGCTGCCGCCGTCGATGAAGCCTTATCTGATGTCGCGGACACTGCGAGTATCGCTGGCTGCAGGTGATCTGTTGCGGCTGGAGGATGTGGGATGAGGACGGTATGCGTGGTGACAGTCGGTCGATCGGACTGGGGTCTGTATCTGCCGATCCTGCGATGTCTGCGTGAGCAGGCGGATCTGCGACTGCACCTCGTGGCTGCCGGTGCTCATCTGGTTTCCGGTCATGGTCGGACGGACACAGTGATTCTGGCGGACAGATTTGAGATTGACGACCGTGTGCCGATGCTGCTGGCGGGCGACGATGCTGCGGGGATTGCGGTCTCGATGGGACTGGGGACGATTGGTTTTGCGCAGGTTTATCAGCGAGTTCGTCCGGATCTGCTGCTGGTATTGGGCGATCGGTTTGAGATGCATGCGGCTGCGGCTGCGGCAGTACCATTTCGTCTGCCGACTGCGCATGTGCATGGCGGGGAGGTGACGGCGGGTGCGATTGACGACTGTTTTCGGCATGCGATTACTAAGTACTCGCATCTGCATTTTGCATCAACGCTGGAGCATGGACGGCGGATTGTGCAGCTGGGTGAGGAGCCCTGGCGCGTCACGATCAGTGGTGCACCGGGTCTGGACCATATTGGTCGTCTGCGGCTGCTGAGTGTGGGGGAGTTATCCGAGCGAGTTGGAATGTCACTGGAGGAGCGTCCGTTGCTGGTGACTCAGCATCCTGTGACATTGCAGAGTGAGCGCGCGGGTGAGCAGACGGAGGCATTGCTGAGTGCGCTTGAGTCGGTGACTTGTCCGATCGTGATGACTCGCCCGAATGCTGACACGTGCAACAGTGAGATTCTGACGCGTCTGGAGCGATTTGCGGCGGCTCGACCGCGAGTCCGTCTTGTGAGCAGTCTGGGGACACTGGGTTATTTGAGTCTGATGGGTCATGCGGCTGCGATGGTGGGGAATTCTTCCAGCGGGATCATTGAGGCGGCGTCATTTCAGCTTCCGGTGGTGAATATTGGTCGTCGTCAGGAGGGTCGTCCGCGTTCGGGAAATGTGCTGGACTGTGATGACAGTGCGGGCGGGATACAGGTGGCGCTGGAGCGGGCGTTATCGGCGGAATTTCGGGCGTATTGTCGGGGTGTGAAGAATCTTTACGGGGACGGTGGTGCTGCGGAGCGGATTGTGGGTGTGCTGCGTGCGGTGGAGCTGGATGAGCGTTTGCTGATCAAGCGATTTTTTGACAGTGTGGCGGGATTGCCGGAGCTTTCTAGTCCTTTTTAGTTGTGTCGGGTGGGATTGATGTCAGCGGAAGGTCTGGTATTGCTGGGAGCCGGCGGGCACGCGCGAGTGCTGGCGGACGCATTGCGTCTGCTGGGTCGTGCGGAGCGTGCTGTGGTACTGGATGCCAGTGCGGAGCTGCATGGGACGCGTCTTTTGGGGATTTTGGTGGCGGGTGGTGATGATTTGCTGTGCAGGATGAGGGGTGAGGGATTTACGCAGTTTTTGGTGGCTGTGGGCGGTATTCGGGCATTTGGGGTGCGTCGTCGTTTGTTTGAGGCGGCGATGCAGGCGGGTCTGGAGCCCGGTTTATTGCGGCATCCGTCGAGTGTGGTGGCGGAATCTGTGAAGCTGGGAGCTGGCAGTCAGGTGCTGGCGGGTGCGATTGTGAATGCGTGTGCGGAGATTGGTGAAAATGTGATTTTGAATTCGGGATCGATTGTGGAGCACGATTGTGTAGTGGGGTCGGACGTGCATATTGCTCCGCGGGCCTGTCTGGCTGGTGGTGTTCGAGTTGGTCGTCAAGTCCATATTGGAGCCGGGGCGACAATCTGCGAGAATCTGCGGATCGGCGACCGTGCGATTGTGGGTGCCGGTGCGGTGGTGATCAGGGATGTACCGCCGGAGGCGGTGGTGGCGGGCGTGCCTGCCAAAGCGATACGGAGATCAGGTTCATGAGCGGCAGGGAAGCCATCTCGATACTGGAGAAGCTGTTGATTCGGGCATCGGCGACGGTGCAGGAAGCGATGGCAGCGATTGATGCCAATTCGCGTGGAGTGGTGCTGCTGGTGGACGAAGAGCAGCGTTTTCTGCGAACGATCACGGACGGTGATTTGCGGCGAGCGATTCTGGCGGGGCATGCTTTGGGAACGTCGCTGAGTGCGGCTTTGGACATTTACGGTCGGAAATCGACGACGGCACCAGTGGGGACTCCGCGGGACGAGCAGCTGTCGATCATGGCCAGGGCTCAGATTCGACATTTGCCTTTGCTGTGTGCGGACGGCACGGTGGGCGAGCTGAGTTGTGCGGATTTTGTGCGTGAGGAAGTGCTGCCGCTGCAGGCGGTGATCATGGCGGGTGGATTTGGAACGCGGCTTCGTCCGCTGACCGATGATACTCCGAAGCCCATGCTGCCTGTGGGTGGTCGTCCGCTGATGGAGCGAACGATTGAGGGGTTGCAGCGAGCCGGCATTTCGCGGATCAACGTAACGACGCATTACATGCCGGAGAAGATTATTCAGCATTTTGGTCGTGGCCAGAAATTTGGGGTAGACCTGAATTACGTGTCCGAGGACCAGCCGCTGGGGACAGCCGGTGCGCTGCGTCTGATCAGTGAGGTGGACGAGCCGTTGCTGGTGATGAACGGCGACATTTTGACGAACGTGGATTATCGTGCGATGATGAAGTTTCATCGCGAGAATCGGGCTCAGCTGACTGTGGCATTGCGGCAGTACGAGATGCAGGTGCCGTATGGTGTGGTGGAAGCGAAGGATGGGATGGTCAGTGAGCTGCGTGAAAAGCCGCGGATCACATTTTTGGTGAACGCGGGGATTTACCTGCTGGAGCCAACTGTTTTGAAGCACATTCCGGATGCTGGTCGTTATGACATGACGGATCTGATCAATCGTCTGCTGGCTGAGGGTGAGCGGGTTGTTGGCTTTCCGGTGATGGAGTACTGGCTGGATATTGGTCGGCTGGATGATTTTCAGAAGGCACAGGAAGACGTGGAGCGAGTCAGGTGGGCAGCATGAGCTGGACGGGCAAGCGTGTTTTGGTTACGGGTGCGGGCGGTTTCATTGGCAGCCATCTGGCGGAGGCGCTGGTGCGAGCTGGTGCGAGTGTCCGTGCGATGGTGCGATACAATTCCGGTGGTCGTCGCGGCTGGCTGGATGATTCTGGTTTGCAGAAGGACATGGAGATTGTCGCGGGTGATATCACCGACAGTGGTTCGGTGGCATCAGCGATGCAGGGTCGTGAGGTGGTATTTCACCTTGCGGCGCTGATAGCGATACCGTATTCGTATACGGCACCGCTGTCTTATGTGCAGACGAATATTGTGGGGACGCTGAACGTGCTGGAGGCAGCGCGGCGTCTGGGTACAGAGCGGATCGTGCAGACGTCCACGAGTGAGGTGTACGGGACGGCATTGTTTGTGCCGATCTCGGAGTCTCATCCGCTGCAGGGTCAGTCTCCGTATAGTGCCAGCAAGATTGGTTCGGACAAGCTGGCGGAGTCGTATTATCGATCGTTTGGCTTGCCGGTAGTGACAGTGCGACCGTTTAACACGTATGGTCCGCGTCAGTCTGCTCGAGCGGTACTGCCGACGATTATTACTCAGTGTCTGGCGGGTCAGACGGTTCGTCTGGGCAGCCTGACTCCGACTCGCGACCTGAACTATGTAGCGGACACGGCGGCGGGATTTATGGCCTGTGCGGCTCATCCTGACGCTGTTGGCAAGACGCTGAACATAGGCTCGGGCCGTGAGATCAGTGTGGGTGATTTGGCGCAGCTGGTAGCTCGTCTGACGGGCACGAACGTGCGGATTGAGTGTGACGAGCAGCGTCTGCGACCTGCGGCGAGTGAAGTGGAGCGTCTGCTGGCGGACAATCGTCTGGCTGCTGAGACAGTGGGCTGGCGGCCGACGGTTTCGCTTGAGGCAGGGCTGGGGCAGACGATTGAGTGGTTTCGCGGGAATTCAAAGGGTTATCGAGCCGATGTCTACAACGTCTGATGAGAGCGGCGAGCGATTTCTGCCATTGAGCGAGCCTTGTCTGCAGGGCAACGAGTGGCAGTATGTGAAGGAATGTCTGGATTCCGGCTGGATTTCTTCGGTTGGCGCATTTGTCAATCGATTTGAGCAGCGAGTGGCTGAGTACGTGGGTGTGAAGCATGCGGTAGCGACGGTGAACGGTACGTCGGCGCTGCATGCGGCGATGTTGACGGCGGGTGTTGAGCCGGGTGACGAGGTGTTGGTTTCGACTTTGACATTTATTGCGACGGTGAATGCGATTCGTTATGCGGGTGCGCATCCGGTGCTGATTGATTCTGAGCCGCGGTGGTGGCAGATGGATCCTCAGCTGGTGCGTGATTTTCTGCGTCGGGAGTGTCGTTCTGAGAATGGTGAGCTGCGGAATCGGGTGACGGGGCGTCGAGTGCGGGCGATAATGCCGGTGCATGTGCTGGGTCATCCGGTGGATTTGCCGGCGATCACAGCCGAGTGTGAGTCGTATGGTCTGCGGCTGATTGAGGATGCAGCGGAGTCTTTGGGTGCATCACTGCAGTGGAAGAAGATTGGGGCGACGAGTGATCTGGCGTGTGTGAGTTTCAACGGGAACAAGACGATCACCTGCGGTGGTGGCGGGATGATTCTGACGAATTCGCAGGCTGACGCCGAGCGGGCTCGTTACCTGACGACTCAGGCCAAGGATGATGCGGTTGAGTACATTCACAACGAGGTGGGTTTCAACTACCGGATGACGAATGTATTGGCGGCGATTGGATTGGCGCAGCTTGAGCAGCTGGATGGTTTTGTGCGTCGTCGGCGTGAAATTGCGGCGTATTATCGGGGTCATCTGGAGGGGTCTGGGCTGACGTGGCACACGGATGCACCGGGTGCGAGTTCGACGAGCTGGCTTTCGACGGCTTTGGTGGATCCGTTGCAGACAGGATTGACGGCGTGTGAGCTGCGGGATCAGTTGCAGCGTGCGAAGATCCAGACTCGTCGATTATGGCAGCCGATGCATTTGAGTCCTGCGCACAGGAGTGCTCAGGCGGTGCTGAACGGTACAGCCGATCGCCTGTTTGAGCAGGCGTTGAGTTTCCCGTCGACTCCGAATCTGACTGACGGAGATTTGCAGCGAGTGGTGTCAGCGACCAGCGGGGTGTTGCGGTCGCGTGGGCG
>JBJTPZ010000634.1:0-5584 GCA_046075365.1 Planctomycetaceae bacterium | reverse complement strand
GTGACGCCCCGGCATTCACTGGCTTCGCAGACCTCCTTCAGCAGATCGCGGTAAGTGAATGTGGAAGTCTGCTCATGCAAACGCGCGGCTGACTGCCGGACAAGTTCAGTGAATTCACCGTTCGTCAACGCCCGCGGTCGGAATTCCTGCCGGTCCCGCACGCTCAGTGATGGATACCCCAGGCCCTTCGCTGTCTGACGCCACTCTTCACGCCGCTCCTGCAAGGGCCTGTGATCATTCTTGGCCGCTCGACTTTCCAGATTTGCCCGGGTCCGTGCTGCGGCCGATGTGTTCTTTGGGTCAAGGCCACTGTCCTTCAACTGCTGCAGAATCTCTTCACGTCGAGAAGACCAGTGACGGACCAGATCCGGAGGAACGTCCTGCAGCTCGAACCACTTTGAGCGTTGCCCCTCGGCCGACTGCATGCCGATACGAACTCCGAATCGTTCCTGCAGCAGCGTCGCCAGTTCACACCGAAACATAGGGCCCAGAGTCCGAGTCCAGTCCCGAAGCTTCGCTCCGTTGATACTGGCCCACGTCCCATCCTGCCGCAGGCAGGGAGTCAGAATTGTACAGTGAATGTGCCGCTGCGGATCTCCATTTCGATTGTCGAAGTGGGAGAACATTCCAATGACCAGACCGGCCTGCTCCTCCTCTCGACCACCGAGGCCTCGCCGTCCCAGCTGCAGATCCGACTCAATCCACTTCAGTGTTCGCTTTGCGGCCTCGTCGATCACCCCGTCGATTTTCTTCTGCGTGTCACGGTCGGCTAGTGCCCACCACGCCGACACGGACTTCGGCACCTGCAGAGTCAGGTCATATCCGGGATTGTGCAGCCGCCGCTTATGCTTGCTGTCCGCTCGCGTCGTCGGATCCAGCGGACTGCGATCGTCAACCACCACCCGTTCCCGGAACTGTTTCTGCTTCGCCTTCGACTGCGTCAGCATCCGGTGACCGTCCGGTGACCGGCCGGCCAGCAGGTTCTCAAACTGCTTGCGATCGACGGTTCCGTTCAGACCCAGTGCCCGGGCTCCGTCACCAAACCACTCACCGGGCCGCTGCCCGCCTTCGACGTAGTAGCCGACCGCGCAGTCGCCGGTGAAGTAGCCCGCAATTCCGGAGACACTGCCCGTCTTCCCGAACCCGCCAAGTGCCAGGATCGTCGCAACCATCATTCTGACTCCCGCTTCGTGGTGAGGAATCGGCTGACGACGAGTTGCTTCGCGTCGTCAGCCCCCATGTCACCCAGTTCCGTCAGCAGCAGGAACAGCAGGCGAGCGAGGTCCTTGCGGCCTCCGTCTGCCGCTCTCTGGATGTCCTGCACTGCGGCAGCCAGTCCGTCGAGCTGTGCACAGACAGCGGCGCTGTCGCCACCATTCAGCGACTGCATCACAACGCCGCGCACCCACTCACCGCGCGAGATACCGAATGGTTCCCGCCGAGCGTCGATCTGCGCCAGCACAGCAGCTGAGAGCCGCAGGGATACCGGTTCCGAGCTCGATTTCATTGTCTGCGCCTGTATACAAATTGTGGACAGAGAAGGATCCGCTGAAATGCGTCGTTTGGGGCCACTTTTGAGCCCACATGTGCACACCGCCGTGACATGGTGTGGTTAATCTTGCAAGCCCATAATCGCCGACCGTTCGAAGACAGCCCCGACCCTGGGCGTTCAGTGGTGGACTCGCCAAAGGCGAGTCCGCCTTTTGGGATTTCGCAAAGCGAAATCCCAGGAATCCAGAAGCCCCCCGAAGGGGGGACCTCCGGATTGTTGGCCCAGTCACCCGGGCCCTAGTCTTCGCCTGGCAGCATCACAGTGATGACCGGCTCGAGGTCATCGCCCGGCCCGCAAACGGCCTGCAGCGTGACCAGTTGCGGCCCTCGTTCGTCATTCTGCACCAGCACCGAAAGCTCGATTTCGGAGCTGCTTCGATTGCGGCTGCTGACCCGCAGCACGTTCAGCACGTCCCACAGTCTGCCCCGTTCATCCTGCCACGGGCAGGCTTCCGGCACTGCCACGCACAGCTCCCACGCCGCGGCGGTCAGTGCGACCGAGTAACGAAAGCCGGCCTCCTTCGCCATTTCCCCCGCATCAATCAGCACGCCGTCGTCGATGGCCTGCGCTCTGCTGTACGCGAACACAATGTTGGTTTGCTCTTCTTTCATTTTGTCTTCCTTCATCTTTGCTTTTTTCTGTTGAACTCCGGCAGGTCCGCGAGGAAATGCTCAGCGACTTCATGCCATGCCACCGCAGCCAGTGCCGCGTTGAGCAGGTCTCGCAGGAATCCTCCCTTCACTTCCTCCGCCATTTCCTTCACAGCCTCTGCCATGCTGCTGCTCAGGTCGAGTTCTGCTTTTTCTTCTCGGCTCCAGCGCTCCGCGATCACTTCAGAGTCCTGGCCGGCTTCGTCCCAGAGTCTCCGGGCCTCATCCCTCCATCGCTCGTACCTGCTCCGCTCGTTGCCGAGCCAGAGCGCTACCGTCCATGTCTCGTAGTTCCGGAAGCCGTTAAAGTCTTCTCCTGCTATGGCTGCCATTCGTCCTCTGCGGCTGGTTCGGTGGTTGCTCGTGAGCGGATAAAGTCAGCCGCCAGCTTCAATGCCTCCCGGGCCAGCACGATGTCGGCCAGTCCATTCAGAGAATGAGCATCCTTCCACTGCTCCCCGTCGCGATAGCGGCGAGTCACGGTGAGCGTGTACCACGTCGCGCCGTCCTTACGACGGTTCTCCCACACGGTAGCCCGCAGGTGATTCAGTCGGGCTTCAGAAGCCGGTCTTGTTGGTTGTTGTTGTGTCATTTCTTTTCTCCTTCGTTCCTGTCCACCACGGCCCCGCCGTGCGACTCATTCGCACAGCGTGCCACGGTGTGTAAGGTGGGATGCACAAAACCGCGCAGCGGAATCAGGGTGCAGTCGATGCCGCTGAAATCTCCACAGACAGACCTTCCGGTCCGCCCACCTGCAGCTGCAGGTCCGTCAAACGCCGTTCCGGATCCAGTACGTCCAATTGATAGACTGGCTCGCTGAGCTGTTTCGAAAGCTCCAAAAAAGTAGCCACGATGGCACCCGGGCTCGCAGCCGTCTGCGACGTCCCGCCAGTGGCCGCAGCCATTCGTGCCAGCAGCGTCAGATCCACGTCACCACCTTCAATTCCGACGGTGTGCAGCGATATCTGGTTCTGTCGGCAGCGGGCCACGACTTCAGACTCGGTCTCGCCACCCATGGTGTCCTTTCCATCCGTGCAGAGAATCAGGTGCCGCCGTCCCGGTCGATCAGACAGTTCCGTCGAAGCTGTGGCCAGTGCGCGGAACAGCGCCGTACGTCCCGCGGGATGTATTTGGCCGGCCGCCTCGGTCAGCACGTCACGGTCGGTTGTCCACGGCGTCGTCGCCTGAACATCATTGCCAAAGGTAAACAGACGGCAGCGACTGCTCGTCGGCATTTGCGTTAGCAGGCTTTGCGTGGCTTGAATGGCTTTGCTCATCTTCTCACCACTCATCGATTCAGAACAGTCCAGACACAGTGCCACCGACTGAATCGCGAACTGGCTCCTTCCAGAGACAACGCTGAAATGCAGTCGCTCTTCGTTTTCTGTTGAGAGCGAAAAACTGGCCGGCAGGAGTCCGGCGATGAACTCATTCCGGGGGGAAACCACCTGAATCTCAAGATGCAGAGTGGCCGCGACACGCGTGACACGACGGACCCTTGCCTGCGCCCCCGGAGGCAGAATCTGACGCTCGCTCAGGCCAGCAATTTCCCGGGTGATGTTTCCGGTATCGAGGCCGTAAGCCTCAGCCTGTATCAGTGTGCGTGAATAATCTTCACGGCTGTGGGGCGGAATCTGCTGCCAGTCCCGCGAACTGCGAAGCAGGTCCCGCACATGAGCTTCACGGTCCAGCTGCTGCTGCGCAAGCAGGCTCTGAACCAGCCGACGCTCCCGATACAGCAAGTAACCAATCCATGAAATCAGCATGGCTGTGATCAAGACCATCATCAGGGTGCTGAATGCACGCCGGGAACGATAGGGCTGAGCAGTCGTGTCACGCCCCCGTGCCCTTGAGCGGTATTCCGCCGTGTCTCTTGCATTAAAACCGGACATAGTGTGTCTCCGAATTCTGAGTTGAAGTAGGAAGAAAACCGGCGCCGCGCGCGGCGCCGTCTGCCCGGCACCTGAGTTGAGAACGTCAGGGTGAGCTAACCGTCCTGTCGGCACTGTCCGGCTTGCTTTGCTTCGGACGTGCCCGTTGCCTCGGTCGGAGTTGTTGCTGAAGATCCTGTTGGAACTCCCAACGCGATCAGTCGCTCATCTCCGTGCGGAAAATAAAGTGGCTTCAATTTGTCGTTGATGGCGTCCCTCAGATCCCGTTCAAGCACGCCGGGGAACAGTTCATTCACCGTTCGAGGGCGGAAGAATCGGTATCGCAGGACGTTGATCCCTGCAGCGAGAAAATCCGTAAAGACAACTGTTACGTTGGGCATTCGCTGCTCAAGCAGTTCCTTTAACTCACGGCGGGGGACCGGCATCATCGCCGGAAGGCAGTAGACCTCGCGCCCTCCTTCTTTGTGACGGGAGGCCCCGGGATACGGGCCAATGTGCACGGGCGGACCGTTGATAATGCGGTCTGCAATCAGGTCAAGCCGAGCTTCATCGATCTGGAGGATCCGACTAAGCCCGTGCAGCGTGACGAACACGGCCTGACTCGACAGGATCCACGTCTGCCGGCTGCGTTCTGCACCCGGCAGAAGGCTCAGTTCCGCAAACGCATCATCGATATTCCGGATTTCGACGGAGCGTTCCGTGGGCACGGCGTAGCCACGTGGACGAAAGGACTGCATAGTGCGGTGAATACTTTCGAGATGCCGGAGGTGACCCTGCAGCACACGTTGAACCACGACAAGTGCCCTCTGCAGGGCAGCAAGAACGGCCTCAGTCGGACGCATCGAATCCCGCGCTGCCCGAAGACTGTATGTGGCAGACACCAGTCGGTCCCAACGTCCAGCATTTGTCGAAAAGTGCCAGAATCGCGGATATTTCACGCGATGCAGGGCCTTGTCGAAAACGCGACGTGCTTCGAGATACTGCACGTTCTGCTCGTGCAGGGACTCTGCCACCACTGCCATTTCATCATTGACACTGCGTTCAATCGTCCGCAGCAGGCACAGCCGTTCAACGGCCAGAGTCAGCGTCGTTGCTGGAATAAGGAATTCCTCGTCGAGTCGCTCAAGGAGGAAGCGTTCGCCGCGTGCAGTTTCGGCGGTGGCGTGGCAGTGCAGTACTTCTGCGGGACGTTCAATCCCGAGGATCAGATCCTCGTCGGACAAAATGGGGAGGTCATCGAGCACATCGTCCAATTCCTGGCGAATCGCAGGAGTTGCAGACGTGTCCGTGAACACGCCGTCCAGCAAGCCCCGAACAACAACAGCAGACTGCAACCCCTCTTCCAGAGCCGGCAGATAGGCGTATGCCACCTCGTTGGCAACCTCCGTTTCGTCGTTGAGGGTTCGGAAAAAATCCACTTGACGATACTCGATCACTCCAAGGGGCCCGTCGAGAGCATGGTTCGGGCGAACGAGGGCAAGCATTGACTG
>JBJTPZ010000633.1:0-18559 GCA_046075365.1 Planctomycetaceae bacterium | reverse complement strand
AGGGGCACCTTCGGGCATGGTGCGAGTGATCAGGTCGGCGAGGTCTGCCAGTGAGCGATCACCAAAAATCGGGGCTGGAGCCTGAGGAGTACCCTGGCCGTTGATCCCGTGGCAGGAAATGCAGCGTTCCTGGTAAATTTGTTGGCCGCGTGCTGATGCCGGGGCTGGGGCAGCAGTTGTCGGAGTTTCGTCGGGGGCGGCATGGGTTGCCAGATTGCCACCGGCCAGCAGCCATGCTGCCAACCAGACGGCCAGTCCGGGAGTTCTGAAACGACAGGAGTTCAGTTGCATGGAGGCTGACCCAGGCGCTGCGTTACGGATAAGGAGGCATGTGACACGTGAGCTACCTTAGATTATGCTGCATGGCTGTCGACGGACAACATCCAGCTTGCCCTGAGTTCATCTGATTACCGGAGGTGGAGAAGTGTTCGTGGGGATCGGATAGGTGGAAATCTGGGCGAAATCTTTGAGATTTGCTGGTATTTCAAGCGGTTTTTTCCGGCAGCCAGAGTGATAGGGTGCAGGATCTGCGATGCATGCTGATGTTTCAGACCCTCCGGACTTAGTTCACAGAATGCTCCGAAATGCACGGCGCTGCGCGATCGCACCGGCAGTTGCCGGCTGCACTTCACTTGCGGGATGGCTTTGCAGTGGCGGCGTCATGGCAGAGGTCGGGATCTTTTATGTCGGAGGAATGGTGGCGATTCTGTTCGGACTGCTGCTGTTCCCGCCGGCCTTGTACTGGCTGTACGTCGCAGTGCGTCGAGGAGCTGCGCGACGGCGCGTGCTGGCTGTGGCGGTCATGCTGTGCGGAAATGTGCCGCTGGCCGGAATGTGCTGGCTGACTGCATCATCCCTGCTGCAACTACAGATCATTCGCGTTGTAAACAATTCAGCGGAGCCTGCGGGACCGATTGAAATCCGCCTGCAGCCTGCGCAGGATTCAAACCACCGACTCAGCATCCCCCGACTCCTGCCAGGCCGGGCAGTGGTCAGAGCCTGGCTGTACGGTGGCGAGGGTGTAGCTGAATTCCGTGCTGTGCATGGAGGCCGCAAGCACAGTTCTTCAACGGACGACACTGTGTTTTTGGGAATCGGCCAGCCGATGGAAGTAAGACTTACGCTGGGACACGGCGGAGTCTGTCAGTTTGAAGGAATCCACAACCCGCGCTGGGCCTGGCTGGTTGCTCTGCTGCGGGGAATTTGGTGAGTTGCGGGATATTCCGTGGAATTCCGCAAAATCATGCATATCCATTTCAGTGGCCATCAGGAAACATGAGCGTGAGCAGACTACCAATTCCCCGTAATTCCCGGCTGACCCTCGCGCTGTTGTCGCTGCTGACATTGTTTGGCTTTGTCGGCCTGCTTAGTACTGCTCAGTCTTTTTCGGGGACTGTGGCGGCCACGCAGGTCGGAACCGCAGCGGCAAAGTCGAAACCGAAATCGACGAAGCAGCAGGCTGCCGGATTTCAGCTGCGGGAAGTGCGGCCCGGAGTTTTTGAATCGCCGGCTGGACTTCTATATCTGCCCGGCAGTGAGGAAGGTCACCGGATTGATCATGTGCTGCAGCACCTGCAGGACAATCCTCAAAAGAAGCTGCACGGGGTGTTCGAGGGTGATCGCAATCGCTGGCTGGCCACGATTGACGAAGCCTGGACGAAGTCGGCTGCCGGCGGCCCGCTGGTCAAACGGCAGCAGCAGAACAGTCGCACCGTGACGACCGTCGATCTGCAGCGGCGACTGGGTTATGTGGGAGGTTCAGAAGGTGCACGCCGACGGAAGCCCGAGTGCCGACTGGTCAGAATCGTCACCGAAAATCGTCGGGAAGTGATCACGGCCTACCCCGTGCAGGCCTTTTGAGCCGGATTGATGTCAGACCTGTTGTGCTCCGGCACGACCGGCCTCCACAGTCCACGCAGACCGTGTGACCAGGGGGGCACCTGGACGATCGACATATTCGACCACCTGATAACGACTGAGCCATTCCTTTGGGGTGACCTCACAGCTGACGTAACCGCGTTCTGAGTTCTGGAATTTTACGAACGGGTTTTCGGACATCAGCAGAGCGTGTCCGGCAGCCTTTTGCACTCCGTTACCCCCGGATGAGATTGAGGTGCAGACAAACTCGGTGGCCACGGCCGGATCGTTTGGTCTGTCGAAGTCTGTCAGCAGATCATTCACCCAGTTGGAATGGATATCGCCTGTCAGGACGATTGGATTGGCGATTTTTCGTTCGGCCAGTGCGGCCAGCAGTCGCGTGCGAGCGACGTCATAGCCGGACCACTGATCCATGCTGAACTTCCGATCTGCGCCGGGAACGCGATCGACGCGACCCATCATGACCTGCTGTCCCAGTACGTTCCAGAGCGACTTTGAGTTGCTTAGTTCCTGCAGCAGCCAGCGTTCCTGCTGTTCTCCCAGCATGGTGGTTGTCGGATCGAGTGCAGCGCCGGTCAGCGGTTTCAGTCCGTCCCCGTTGGGCTGATCGGAGCGATACTGGCGAGTATCCAGCATTTCAATGCGTGCGAGGCGACCGTAGTCGAGAGTTCGATAGAGCAGCATGTCCGGGCCAGCGGGAATTGCCGGCCTGCGGAGCGGCATGGTTTCGTAGTATGCCTGGTAGGCATTGGCTCGTCGCAGCAGGAAGTCAGCACTGCTGACACCTTTCTCTTCAGAGATTGCTCCGGCGCAGTTGTTATCAAATTCGTGATCGTCCCAGACAACCAGCCATGGGCACAGTGCGTGCATCGTCTGCAGCTGCGGGTCCATGCGGTACTGAGCGTACCTGTTGCGATAGTGTTCAAGGGTGGTGATTTCCGGACCTGAGTGCTTACGGACTCGATTTTCTTTGCCCTCGTATTCGTAGATGTAATCACCGAGGTGCAGGACCAGGTCCGGATTTTCGGCAGCCATGTGTTCATAGGCGGTGAACAGACCGGTTTCGTAGTGCTGGCAGGAAGCGAAGCACAGTTTCAGGCGTTCGGGCAGTGCGTCTGCAGCGGGCATGGTGCGAGTTCGGCCAGTGCGGCTGACAGCATCACCGGCCTGAAAGCGAAACCAGTACCAGCTGTCGGGCTTCAGTCCGCGGACTTCGACATGTACGGAATGGCCGAGTGCAGCTGTGGCCAGTTCGGTGCCGCTTTGTACGATCGAGCGAAACGCATCGTCCTCGGCCAGTTCCCAGCGTACCGGGAAGTTCTGGGGCGGCAGTCCGCCACCGTTGAGGGGATCCGGGGCAAGTCGCGTCCAGAGTACGACACCGTCACTGGAAGGATCGCCCGAGGCGACTCCGAGTGTGAACGGATTGTCGGCGAACCGGTGGCTGAAGCCGGCGGTTGCCTTGCTCTGCTGGCCCAGCCAGGGGAGTGCCGCAAGGGAAACTCCGGAGAGAATTGCCTGCCGTCGAGTCCACTGGTGCTGCTGGAACTGTCTGCTGTTCATGGTGTCTTCCTGTAATTTCCAGCTCGCATACGAGCGGGATGGCTGCTTTGCACAATTGCGTGAGCTGTCATCCGAAGTTTAACAATGCTGCGTGAGTGTTTGGTTAACGCTGTTTGAAAATAAAGAGAGGCGACCGTATGGGTCGCCTCAATCAGATTGCCGGGCACTGCCCACGTCAGGGTTTTGGTGTTCCTTCAGCCTTCAGTTTCTCAACGACACCGCGGAGTTCTCGCAGCTCATTTTGCAGCTGTCGATTTTCATTTCGCAGAGCTTCGCTTTCTTCCGGCTGGCCTTTTTTGGGTCGGTCGTGTTCGCCGTGCATGCGGCGCATCAGTTCTTCTTTGGCGCCGGCGATTTCTCGTTCCATGCCTTCAGCGCGTTTCATGAGTTCATGAGCCATATCGGGCATTTCTGCTGCCATCAGATTTTCCGCAGCGACTCGCAGATGTTTCACTCGGCGACCGGCGATTTCGAGCCGTTCTGCCTGTTCGCGGAGTTCGGGAGGCAGTTCTGGTTTCTTCGTCGGCCCGGGTTCGCCCTTTTTCTGCTGCGGACGTTCGCCGGCAGCCTCTTTCAATCGCATTTCCAGTTGCTGGTATTCGCGTTTCAGGTCGCCGCGAGCTTCTTCAGGAGTTTCGGGGTTCTGGGCTTTTTCGCGGAGTGCCATCAGTTCCTTTTTCATGCGCCCCAGTTCTTCTTCGCGACGTTCCTGATCGCGTCGTTTTTCCTGTGCTCGTTCCTCCATGATGCGACGCTTGTCGCGGGCTGCTTCTTCGTCGCGAGCTCGTTCAGCGGCTTCTGCTTCCGGAGCCGGCTTTTTTTCGTCAGCCGCGGCAGGGTGAGATGCGGTCGACAGAACTACGAACAGTAATGCACCCAGAGTCACTTTGAGCATGGCTTTACCACCTTCATTTAGAGGACAGGACTTTCCAAACGGTTTGCACTACGAATCAGGGGACCTGTTATTTCGAAGCCGGCGGATCGCTGAGCACCGGTTTGCCGTTGACCTGCAGGATCACCGAATTTGTCAGGGAATCACCGAATCGTTCAAAGTCCCGAAAGGACCAGACGACTTGTTTTTCGCGTGAGACTTCGATGAGCTGCGGGTTGGCTGGCCCGGCATGGCAGTTGTTGATCAGCAGATTTCCGCCGGGCAGTACCTGCAGTGATGTGACCCATGCCAGCTGGATACCGGGCAGATCATTCTGATGGAGGCTCCAGACGACCTGGCCCGCGGGGGTCACTTCCAGCACTGAATGGCCATTTCCGGTACCGATCAGGGTATTTCCGCCGGGCAGTCGATAAGCAGAAAAGACCTGGTTACCGAAGGCGTCCACGCCATGCCCTGGGCGAGGTTCGCGGCCGAACAGCGGAACCTGATACTGCCATGCAGTGGTGCCATCGGGACGATATTCACGTACCAGTCCTTCGGTTTCGTGGCAGACGAGGTAGTTGCCGGACGGGAGGTGTCGCACGAGGCGGGTGTCATGATGCGGGTCGGGTTTGGCAACATTCAGTGGGATGGTGCGTCGCAGCTGCAGATCGGGCGTGAGTTCGATGAGTCGAGCGGGGCCGGATTCGGCGATCATGGTGGCGCCGTCGGGCAGTCTTTGAAAGGCGTGAATCTCGATGCGAACGCCTTTGTTGGCCGGCTGTTTTGCAGCGTCGTAACGCCAGACAATTTCGCCGGTTCCGGGGACAATTTCGACGACTTCCGTCCAGTTCAGCTGCATCAGCACATGGCCGTTTGGCAGCACGTGCAGGTCATGCAGCGGCCCGATTTTTTGTTCCCAGATGGTGTGACCGTCTGCTGCGATCAGGGCGGCACGCTGGCGGGAGGAATCGGCAGCGATGAACTGTCGAGTTTCGGCGGCAGGTTCACCGGCTTCGCATACTGGCAGGAGGACCGTGAACAGCAGCAGGTGTGTAAACAGCGGGCGCAACAGCATCTGTGGGATCCGCGGCAGGAATGGTGAGGGGGGCGGGGAATGTCTGGTCAGAGTGCGAATTCTACGTGCTGTGCAGACAGGAATTCAACGCGGACCTGCGTAATCCGGGCTGTTCGGGGGCATTTTCAGGGAGCCTGACAGCAGTCCTCCCCAAAATTCCGATGCCCCGTGCGGTGGAAGATCAGAAGTTTGTTCGCTATGCTGATGGCCGGTTCGGGGATCACGGGTGCGCTGCAAATGAGTTTCAGCGTGTCTGTGCTGCAGAAAATCCTCGGGGATGTCATCGGGAAGAATGGAGTCAGGCCGTGAAAGATCCTGTGCAGAAGCCGGCACCCTGGCTGGTGGCTGGGTTGCATAAACTGGTGGGTGACCTGCAGAAAGCGGCTGCTGCCGACGAACTTAGTCTGCATGGCAAATTCTGTGGCAGCACCACTCTGCTGAGCTTTCCGCCAGACGGCGTTTCTTATGCAGGCCGCACGGTGGAATCTCTGGTGCGGAGCCGACGTTTTGAAGACGTCGCCTGGCTGCTGCTCCGCGGTCACCTGCCCAGTGCCGAGGAACTGTCGGACTGGGAATCGCATATTGCGGAGTCTGCAGTTTCGCTGAACAGTTCCATTGGTGAGGTTTTTTCACTGTTGCCGGTCGGTGCACGTCCGGTGGAGCTGCTGCAGCTAAGCATGTCTTTGCTGTCGTTTTTTGATCCCATGCCGGGTGACTTGTGCGCACGGTCTTCCGTGATGCGGGTCTGTCGAATTTTGGGGCAATTGCCGTGTCTGCTGGATTCTGCCATCAATGGCAGCGGCGGGGAGTCTGTCGAATCAGCAGCGGCTGAACTGTCATGGAGTGGTCGGCTGCTGTGGATCCTGCGTGGCAGGCGCTGCCTTCCGACTCCTGAAGAAGACGGGGCGATGAATGTGCTGATGATCTGTCAGTGTCTGACCGAGATGCGTCCGGCCTGTTTTTCGGCGCGGGCGACGGCTGCAGCGACTCGCAGTCTGATGTCAGCTTTGCAGTCTGCGGCCAGTGTGTTTGTTGGTCAGACGATGAATGATCCGTGGCAGTGGACGAGCGAGCTGCTGCGGAGTTTTGTGACGCCGGATCAGGCGGAAGTCTGGTATCGCTCGCGGGATTCGCAGGGCATGCCGTTTGGATTTGCGTCTGCGGTTCCTGATGCGCGTGTGCGGCTGTTGCAGGAGTCGGCCGGAACTCTGCTGGGCAGCGTGGACCGCATTCGAGCAGCGGCTGCTGCCGCCAGGCTGGAAAAAATCCTCGCAACCGGGAATCAGCTGCCCACTTTGGACTGGGCAGCAGTGCGGCTGATGACTTTGCTGGATATTCCTGCAGATCGGCAGGCACTGGCGATTGGTGTTGCGCGAGTGGCGGGGTGGTCTGCGCAGGCACTGGAGCAGCAGAAATCTGGCATTAGTCTGCTTCCTGCTCTACGCTACGGCGAGGAAGCGTGATTTCGGGCGGAAGTCTGAGCACGGAAGTATTCTGCGAGTGGTTGGTTAGTTTCAGTCGGATCGTTTTGACATGTCCAGTGCGGCGTCACAAGCGGCATTCCAGCAGTGCCTGAATCCTGAGTGCGGGGCGACATTCGATGTGGGCCAGGTCCTGACATCCTGCTCGCGCTGCGGATCGCTGCTGGATATTGCCTATGACTGGAACCAGGTGCCTGTACCGCGGCGACTGTCTGATTTTCAGCAGCGGTGGGCGTCTCGTCTGAACCCTCTGGACTACAGCGGAGTCTGGCGTTTTCGCGAGCTGCTGCGGTTTGCTGATGACGAGCAGCTGGTGACGATTGGTGAAGGGCAGACTGTGCTGCAGCGGAATGACCGCCTGGCTGCAGCCTGCAGTCTGCAGTCTGGCGGTCTGTATCTGCAGTACGAGGGGCTGAATCCATCCGGCAGTTTTAAGGACAACGGCATGACAGCCGCGTCCACTCATGCCCGGCTGACGGGTGCTCGGATGACCGCCTGTGCTTCGACCGGAAACACCAGTGCGTCACTGGCAATCTATGCGGGTGTCACGGGATTGTTTCGCTGTATTGTGTTTGTCGGCAGCGGGAAAATTGCCTTCGGAAAGCTCTCGCAGGCACTGGATTACGGGGCTGTTACGATTCAGATTCGCGGCGACTTTGATGATGCCTTGGCGCGAGTACGGCAGATTTGCGAGAAACATCCGATTTATCTTTGCAACAGCGTCAATCCGTTTCGGCTGGAGGGCCAGAAAACGATCATGTATCGAGTCCTTGAGGGACTGGGCTGGGAAGTTCCGGACTGGATCGTTGTGCCGGGTGGAAATCTGGGCAACAGCAGTGCCTTCGGCAAAGCATTTCTTGAGCTGCGGCAGCTGGGGCTGATAGATCGAGTACCGCGACTGGCTGTGATTAACGCAGCCGGCGCTGCCACGCTGGATGAATTCTGGAATACTCTGGGTCTGCGATGGAATGACGGACGCCCTGAAGCCGGAGTGTTGCGCGAGCGTTTTGAACGCATGGATCGCCAGGATGAGCGTGCTGCCACACTGGCCAGTGCGATAGAAATCAACCGTCCGGTGAATCTGGTGAAGGCGCTGCGAGCGCTGGAGGTGTGCGACGGAGTTGTCCGCAGTGTTTCTGATCAGGAAATCGTGGATTGCCGGGCGCGAATCGCGGCGGCTGGATTTGGCTGCGAGCCGGCCAGTGGAGCGACTCTGGCCGGTGTACTGCGGCTGCGTGAGGAGGGAGTGATTGCGGCCGGTGACCGAGTGGTGTGTATCCTGACGGGACACCAGCTGAAAGATCCTGATCTGACGATGGCCTACCATTCCGGCGATCCCGTGCTGGCGGCGAAGAAACTGCATCCAGCCGGGGTGGTGGCGACGCCGTTTGCCAATCCCCCGATCGTTGTGGACAACGATGAATCCGCGATTGTGCAGGCTCTGGGACTGACTTCCTGCTGACTTCGCGGTGCCGGCTGATTGGAACTGAAACTGCCGAGCTCACCCGGGAAACCTTTTTTCCTGTGATATTTTCAGTTAATGTCGCGGAATGAAGGAAAGCCAACATACAGAATGGACATCCAGCTGGCGCGACGATTTGCTGCGCTGGATCTGCGGCTTTGCCAATGCGGACGGGGGAACTTTGATCATTGGTCGCAATGATCAGGGGAAGCTGGTGGGCATTTCCAATGCCGCTGCGCTGCTGACCGAGCTGCCCAACAAGATTCGCGATCTTCTGGGTGTGGTTGTCGAGGTGAATCTGCAGTCAGAGCGAGGCCGGGATTCCATTGAGATTCTGACCCCTGCGTACCCCAATCCCATCAGCTATCGCGGGCACTATTACCAGCGCAGCGGCAGTACGCTGCAGGAACTGAAGGGTGCGGCGCTCGATCGGTTTCTGCTGCATCGCTACGGACGAACATGGGATGGTACCCCTTTGCCGCGAGTCTCTGCTGCTGACCTCTCGGCTGCAGCGATCGCCAGGTTTCGCGGGCTGGCAGCTCGCAGCGGGCGCCTTGATGATGCCTCACTGGCAGAGTCTGATGCGGGATTGCTGCAGAAGCTGAAGCTGACAGAATCCACGTATCTGAAACGTGCTGCGGTCCTGCTGTTCCATCATGACCCGCTCATTTTTATTTCTGGTGCCTTCGTCAAGCTGGGTTTCTTTCGCTCGGAGTCTGATCTTGCGTGGCACGATGAAATCGTCGGGGACCTGTTCCAGCAGGCTCAGCAGACGCTTGATCTGCTGTATTCAAAATATCTGAAGGCGGCTGTGACGTATGAGGACATTGTGCGTGTCGAGCGGTTCCCGGTGCCGCGTGAGGCGATGCGAGAGGCACTGCTGAATGCACTGGTGCATCGCGACTATGCGATTCCGGCTCCGGTTCAGATTCGTGTTTACGATGATCGTCTGGTGATTGTCAATCCCGCAACTCTGCCGGATAGCTGGACCGAAAACACGCTGCTCGGCCCGCACTATTCGCAGCCGTTCAATCCGGATATCGCGAATGCATTTTTCCGAGCGGGAGAAATCGAAACGTGGGGGCGTGGCATCCAGCGGATTTTCGAAGCCTGTCGCAAAGCCAGAAGTCCTCGCCCACGTCTAAAATTCGAAACCAACGGTCTCTGGATCGAATTTCCCTTCGGTCAGTCATACCTTCAGGCCATTCGGGGAAAGGCCCCGAAACGCGTCGCTCCACCAGTCACTCCACCAGTCACTCCACCAGTCGAGGCGTTGCTGCGGCTGATTGGAACTGATGGCGAGCTGGGAAATTCTGAGATACGGACGCGTCTGGGGCTGAAGGATCGGGCGTGGCTGCGGAAGCGGTATTTGAATCCTGCGATCGAGTCCGGGCTGATTGAGCTGACGATGCCCGAGAGTCCTCAGAGCCGGCTGCAGCGATACCGGCTGACGGCGAGGGGGCGGGAGGCGCTTATGCGTCTGGCGGAGCCGTCCTGAGCGGCGGGCGGGTTACAGTCCGGTCAGTCGTTTGACGAGGATGGTGGCGTAACTGCCGCGTGGCAGGCTGAAACTGAGCGTCAGGCTTTGGCGACCGGGGTACAGTTCGTCATTTGCTGCTGCTGAGGTCAGCTGATCTGGGACGATCAGGCTGCTGCGACTGCCTTTTGAGAAGAAGCTGTCGCGCGGATATTTGACTCGAATCTGTCGCAGTTCAACCTGTTCCGCCTGCAGCACCTGGTTCAGCAGTTCTCCGACGAGGCCTTCGGGGTGATCAATGCGGGCGCTGGGCAGTGGCAGTGCTGTGGTTATGGCTGCGAGCTGTTCTGCTGTCAGGGGGGCTGCGGGAAACATGGCCGGACCGCTGCGGAGGTCATAACTGACGAGGTGGTCGGCGGGCAGTATGGTCTGCAGGTATCGGCTGAGCAGGCGATTCCAGAGTGCGCTTTGCCATGCCGACAAATACAGGCCTCGCAAATCGATATTGATGCGAGCGAGGGCGCCGCGGAAGTCGGCGGGTTTACCGGCTTTGATTTTATCGGAGAGGTAGGTGACGATGGAGCGTCGGTGGGATTTTGCGAGTGCCTGCTGGCATTCGGGCCAGCGTCCCCAGTTGTCTCGCAGGATCTGTTTTTCCGAGCGTTCTGCTGAGGGATCATCCGGGTGATGATCGGCGAGGGCCAGCCAGAGGGCTCGTTCCCAGTCACCGAGGCACCAGGCGCGGGCAATCCATTCACCGGATGCTCCGAGTGAGCCAAAACGCTGATCGTCAAAATAGTTCGGCAGGCCGGACAGTCTGGTGGCGGCACAGGCGTTTTCAGCCAGCTGTATTTCCGTCTGGGACATGTCGCGCAGGACGAGCCGGAACCGGTTGGCAGAAATATCAGCGGCTGTGAATGGTGCGGGGACCTGTCCGAGGTATTCGACCTGCAGGGATTTCTGCTGCATGGACTGACGCGGGCCGTTGTGGATGGTCAGGTGCTGCACGGTTACGGCATGTCGATCCTTGAGTCCGCCGTAGCTAAGTCGTTTGCGATGCACATTCCAGCGTGTACAGACTGCCTGTATCGCCTCGGGGGTACCCAGCGACGTCTTGGTGAGTCTGTACAGCGCGAAGGGGCCTGCAGAGGGCTTAACAGTTGTCAGTTCTGTGACCTGAAAATCTTCCGGCTGGCGGCGCAGTTTCACTGATTCACGTTTCCTGCGGGCTTCTGTTTGGGAGGAATGAAGCCGACGCAGAGTGCGGCGGCCATGGACAGCCAGAAGACCCAGAATTCCACGTGGGTGTAGTCATGGAAGTTAATGCGGTGGGGATTTTGTTCGGAGTTCAGTCCCCAGTCGACTAGCAGTTTCAGTCCGATGACGATCACCAGCAGGTAGGCGGAAACTTCGAATCTGGGGAATTTCTCCAGCAGGCGAATAAACATGGCTGCGGCGACTCGCATCAGCATCAGTCCGACGACTCCGCCGGCGATCACGACCCACAGTTTGGGGTGTGCAGTGGTGGCGGTGGCGCCATCCGGGTGAGAACCGACGAGTGCGATGGCGGCGAGGATGGAGTCTACAGCGAAGGCGATGTCGGTCAGTTCAATGACCAGCACGGTCCACCAGAAGCTGCGACCGGACAGCACTTCCTGATCCACGGGTACTGGGACACGCTGTTCCAGTTCCTCGACTTCCTGTGCGGCCGTAAGGGCTGCTCCGGTTTCTGCAATCCGCAGTTCGGGTTCGCCCTCGGCGGATACGGTCACGACCTCTTCATGTTCCTCTTTGGATTCGAAGAACAGGTGTTTGACGGCGATGTAGACGAGATATCCGCCACCGAACAGTTTGACGATCCGCCATTTCAGCAGGTAGCTGGCGGTGGCCACAGCGAGGATGCGGAACACGAAGGCCCCCACGAGACCGTATGTCAGGGCACGTTTTTGCAGCGGTTTGGGGACTCGCTTGGCCAGCAGTCCCAATACCAGGGCGTTGTCAATGGACAGCATGCCTTCCAGCAGTACCAGCAGAGCGATAACCACGAGATCGTGGCTGTTGAACGTCTGGTTCCAGAACCCGAGTGAAACGTCACTGGCTGCGAGCAGGGGAGTGAACATGGGGAAGTCTTGAGGAAGGGTGGCTGTTGAGTTGGCAGATGGAAAAGCGAGCAGTGTAGAGCGAGGAACGCGGCAGATCCAAATCCGGATCAGTGAGATCGGCGCCGATTTCTAAGAATGGCCGATTGTCTGACTGAATTGCGGGAAATCGACTGCTCCGGGGTGAGATTTTCCGATGTGGCGGGCCGTTTTCAGGGAAATCAGGGCTCTCAGGCGGTGGCAGGATTCGGCTTTGTCATCGATCTGCCTACAATCCGGGCGGATCCGGGCCGGCGGTCTGAGACCGACTCCCGCTGAATTTAAGATCACAATGGCCTGACAGGAGTGTTTTCATGAATCGATCGATGGGCAACTGCATTGCGGACTCACTGGACCTGTGTGTCGGGTATGCGGAACGTCTGCTGAAGGATGTGACTGCGGATAATTTTGCTCGTCTTGCCAGTCCCGGCGGGACTCCGATTGATTCGAATCATCCGGCCTTCGTGCTGGGTCATCTGGCTCTGTATGCTCCGCGGATTCTCCGCGATCTGGGGGCTGAGGCACCGGCCATTCCGGACGGGTTTGAGGCGGTATTTTCGAAGGACGCCAAATGCGTGGATGATCCTCAGGCGACGATTTATCCGTCGCTTGAATCGGTGCGTGCGGTGTTTGTTGAGGGTTATCGGGCCGCCAGTGCGGCGTTGCGAGCTGCTGCGGACGACACGTTCCAGCGCCCCAATCCCAACGCTGGTCGTCTGGCCGAGCTGTTTCCGTCGCTGGGATCGATGCATGCCTTCTACTGTGGTGGCCATATGATGATGCATCTGGGGCAGTTGAGTGCCTGGCGTCGCATGGCGGGGTTGGGGGCGGCCTGAAGTTTCAGCCTGGCACAGTGCGACGCATTCCATGAAAACGGCATTTGTCGGAACCAGTACTGCTGTGTGGCCTTTGCTGCAGGAAGTCAGCAGGGCCAGTGATCAGCCGCTGCCGGCTTCGCTGCTGCAAGGTGCTTTGCGGGAGCGAGCGGCGGCGGCCGGGATTCCGGTACGTCTGGCGGCCACTGCTGAGGACGTGCTGCTGGACTCTGCCAATGATGTGGTGGTGCTGGCACTGGAGGACTGCGACGAAATTCTGCGGCTGACTCGAGCGGCGGTGCAGTCTGGCAAGCATGTCGTGGTGATTCTGCCCGAGCTGGCAGCGTCTCCTGCGTTAACCTTTGAGCTGCAGCTGGTGCTGGACGAGTCTGAAACGGCGATCATTCCGGTGCCAGGCCGGTGGCAGCTGTCGCAGTTGCCGCCTGATCGTCTGACGCTGGGTCTTGATGCTGAAAAGATTCGGCAGCTAAGTCTGGAGCTGCCATTGCCTGAGCTCAGTGATGCAGCTTTGGTGGTGGGGCTGCGGGCAGGTCTGGATGTGCTGACGGCCAGTGGTTTCCTGTATTCTCAGGTCACGTGTCTGGATCAGTCGGTGCCGGGAGTCGGCCTGATTTCGCGTATGGTGTCTCTCAGTACTCAGCCGGAAGCTGAGCGGCTGCTGCCGCCGGCAACTTTGATTCTGCGTCCGGCTGTTGTGACCGATCAGGGCTGTGGCCCGCAGCTTGTGGTCACGTTTCGGGACGGTCAGCAGCAGCAGTTCGCGGTGGCCGAGAATTCGCAGTTGCCGCGAATTCGGCATTTGTGTGAACGCCGGAGCGACTGTTCTGCGTTGCTGGATGCGGTTTCAGCGACGCTGGAGCTGTGCGAAGCCACGGCTCGTTCCATACGCCGGCGACGCACGGTTGACGTGCACTTCGATGCGGGTACTGAGCGGAGTGTGTTCAAGAGCCAGATGACGGCGCTGGGGTGCGGAGTTCTGACGTGGCTGTTGCTGGGTATGGTTGCCTACCTGATTGCAGGGCAATTGCTGACGCTGCCAAACTGGGCCTGGCATACTGCCCGGATTCTGTGGATGGTGCCGCTGGTTCTGTTTCTGGTGGCGCAAATGCTGCTGCCGCTGACTCGCGATCGCAGCGGCAGCCTGCGAGGCGGTCGAGGTTCTGCGGACGATCAGGCTGTCTGAATCACGGTTAAATCTCTGACAGACGCTCGGTCGAATCCCCGAAGGTTGTCTGCTGGACGCCGAATTTGTCGAGCAGTGACAGGTACAGGCTGCACATTTTTCGGTTGGGTTTATCGAGGTAATCGAGGGTGCGACCTGTTTCCAGTTTGCCGCCGCCGCGTCCAAGCAGGATGACGGGCAGTTTGGTGGCGTCGTGACTGCCGGTCAGCATGCTGCTGCAGTACATGATCATGGAATTGTCGAGTGCTGTTCGCTCGCCTTCCTGGATCGCGTCCAGTTTGGACGCGATCCACGCCAGCTGTTCCATGAAGAATCTGTTGACTTTCAGCCAGTCGTCGGATTCCTGGTGTGACAGCAGGTGGTGAATCATGTAGTCGACGCCGAGATTTGGAAATCGCAGCGAGGAGTGGTCGTTATTGAGTTTCAGTGTGCAGATGCGAGTGGTGTCGGTCTGGAAGGCGAGCACGAGGATTTCGCACATCAGCCGCATGTGTTCGGCGATATCCTGGGGGATTCCGTCTGCCGGGCGTGGTTTGTCGGGTTTTTCGAGCGTGGGCTTCCAGCCCTGCAGTTCACCGCGACTGCCGGCGCGAGCGATTCTTTGTTCGACCTCGCGAACAGAATTTAGATACTCGTCCAACTTTTGCTGATCATTGCGGCTGATGCTGCGGCGGAGATCGCCGGCATCTTCGAGTACTGCGTCGAGGACGCTTTTGTCGGCCTTTGTGGCATCGTCACGAAACAGGCGGTCGAATGCGAGTGCGGGGAAGACTTCGAGTGGTGTGGGGGTTGTCGGGGAGCTCCATGAGATGTGGCTGCTGTAGAGCATGGAATAATTTTTGTGAACGGACGGATTGGCTTTTTCGCAGCCGAGTACGAGGCTGGGGACCTTGGTGGTCTGGCCACAGGTTTGTGCGAGCAGCTGGTCGATGCTGGTGCCGCTGCGAATTCCGCCGCCGGCTTCCAGCGGGGCCCCGCTGAGCAGGTTGCCGGTTTGAGAGCTGTGGATGTTGCCTTTGAGTGCTTCTTCGTTGTAGAGACCGCGGATGTAGAGCAGTTTTTCGCGGTGTGCCTGGAGGGGCTCGAGCACTTTGCCGAGTTCCATTTCACGACCGGCTCCGCGGGCCCACCAGTGATCCTTATGGAATCCATTGCCAGAGAAGAGGACCGCGAATCGTGTGGGTGCCTGCCCTGTGGCAGCTGTTGTGCCGGCTTCCTGCCCCCACACACGCAGCGATTCCATCCATGGCAGGGCCATGGAGACACCGAGGCCTTTGAGCATGGTACGACGAGCGGTCAGGCGGGCAGTCATGGGGGATTCTCCGGTCCGAAAGGTGGGGCGGACGAGCGCGGTTTGAAAAGAGAGTGTAGCTGCTGGCAGAGGAATGTGCATCTGAATTTCTTGCGGGAGCAGTGGTTCCGCAGCAAGAAAAAAAAGGTGGTGGCAGTTGTGGCGACGGCTGCGGCAGCAGAGAATAGGGGGAGTGGTATTCCTTCAGTTTCTGCCGGTTGCGGTGAGATCATGCGTCTGGGCATCTTTGGGCAGGCAGACAGTACCTATGTGCGGTTGCTGCAGCAGGCAGCAGTGGCACGCGGTGATGCGGTGCAAACGCTGTCGTTCGAACAGTTTTCGGCTCGCGTCAGCGCCGGAAAACTCAGTTTTTACTGTGCTGAGCATCAGCTGAGCGGATTTGACGCGGTGATTGTTCGCACGATGCCCCCTGGGTCGCTGGAACAGGTAGTAGCGCGGATGGATCTGCTGCAAGGTCTGGAATCAACCGGTATCCGGATTGTGAATTCGCCGCGTGCTCTGGAATGTGCGGTGGACAAGTACCTGACGACTCAGCGACTGGCTGAGCAGGGCATTCCGGTTCCGGATACGGTGATCTGCGAGGGTGCTGAGTCGGCGCTGGAGGCCTTTGAGCGGCTGGGGCGTGATGTGGTGGTTAAGCCATTGTTTGGTGCTGAAGGTCGGGGTATTGTGAGGGTGACTGATCCAGAGATTGCGATGCGTGTGTTCCGCAGCTTGCAGCGTATAAGTGCCGTGCTTTACGTGCAGAAGTTTGTTGCCGGACCGGGGTTTGATCTGCGTTTGCTGCTGCTTGACGGTCAGTTGCTGGGTGCCATGCAGAGGACTCCCAGGCCTGGTGACTTCCGTGCCAACATATCGCAGCAGGGCACTGGCAGTCGCTGGCAGCCCAGCCCGGACGAGCTGCAGCTGGCAACCGCAGCAGCGAAAGTGGTGGGGGCAGTTTTTTCCGGAGTGGATCTGATGTATGATTCAACCGGACTTCCGCTGGTGATTGAGGTCAACGCCGTGCCTGGCTGGCGGGGGTTGCAGCAGACCTGCGGAGTCGATGTTCCGGGTTTGCTGCTGGACTGGCTGCAGCAGACCTGCCGCTGATTCTTTTGAATTCAATTCCGACAACGTTTCGCACACTGAATGCTTATGAAAATCCGACGCATTTTCGCACATCGTGTTGAGCTGCCGCTGAATGAAGGCTCGTACAAGTGGTCCGGAGGAAAATCCGTCACTGTTTTTGACAGCACGATTGTGGGTGTGGAAACGGAGTGTGGATTGGTGGGCTATGGCGAAGTCTGCCCGCTGGGTCCGTTTTACCTGCCAGCGTACGCGGAGGGTGTGCGTGCGGGACTGCGTGAGCTGTCTCCGCACCTGATCGGCTGGGATCCTCGCGAAATTGCCCGCCTTAACCATCGCATGGACGCAGCTCTGAAGGGCCATCCCTACGTGAAATCGGGGATCGACATCGCCTGCTGGGACCTGCTGGGCAAGGCCAGTGGTCTGCCGGTGTGCACGCTGCTGGGCGGGCGTTACGGTGACAGCGTTCGGCTGTATCGCGCGATTTCTCAAGAGTCTCCTGATGAAATGGCGAAGAAGGTGGCTGGCTATCGCGCCGCCGGCTACACCCGCTTTCAGTTGAAGGTGGGTGGCGATCCCGACACTGATATCGAGCGGATTCATGCGGTGCGAGCCATGTTGCAGCCATCTGACCGGCTGGTGGCTGATGCCAACACCGGCTGGACGCAGCACGAGGCAGTGCGGGTTGTGCGGGCGGTGAAGAATCTGGATGTTTACATCGAGCAGCCCTGTCTGACATATGAGGAGTGTCTGGCGGTGCGGCGTCAGACCGACCATCCTTTTGTGCTGGATGAAAACATCGACAGTCTGGAAATGCTGCTCCGCGGGCGTGCTGATCTGGCGATGGACGTCGTGAACCTCAAGATCAGTAAGCTGGGAGGTCTCACCAGGACTCGTCAGGTTCGTGATCTGTGCGTAAGCATGGGCATAGCCATGACGCTGGAGGACAGCTGGGGTGGTGACATCACGACGGCTGCGATTGCTCACCTGGCCCACAGCACTCCTGAAGAACTGCGTTTCACCAGCACAGACTTCAACAGTTATGTGACGGTCAGCACTGCTGCGAATGCGCCGCAGCGGGTCAATGGATTCATGCAGGCGGGGACGTCGGCAGGTCTGGGTATCCAGCCGCGTTTCGAAGTGCTTGGACCGCGGCTGGTTGACGTCAGTTGATTTCTGCGTGCCGGACAATCTGCATTCCGGCGGTCAGGCCCGTCACAATCTGAACCTCGCCATCATGGACTTCGCCCGGGGTTACCTGCATTGGCAGCAGTTCGGAACGATCCTTTGACGGCACCAGCACACACGGCTGACCTTTGATTTTGACGACGGCGTCTTTGGGAATCACAAGTGCGTCCGAATCGTCGGTCAGTGTCAATTCCACCGTGGCGTCCAGCTGAGGGTGCAGATGACTGCGCTGTTCATCGGTGGGGTACAGCAGTGCCTCAACCATGTACTCGCGGATTTCTACTCCGTTTGTCCAGCGCTGCTTTGGGAAATTGCTGATGGATTTGACCTGAGCTTTGATCGGGTCCTGCTCAAAGCCTGGCAACGTGACATCCACGGTCCTGCCGGGCGCCATTTTTGTGACCAAAGTCTCATCAAGACCGAAGCTGATTTTCAGTTCGTCTTCGTCGGGTATTTCGAAGATCGCCTGCGAAAAGTAGACGGAGCGACCTTCTTCGATGGTGCGCACGCCGCGACTGCGGTTGTACCAGCTGTTCGCGTGAATTACGCGGCCTGCTCTGGGAGCTCTCAGGGTGCAGGCTTCGATGCTTTCGCGGGCGGTGCGAGCATATCGTTCGTAGATATCGAGACGACGCTGATCGGACATGGAAATCATGCGATAACGAGTCTCGGCGAGGGAATTGGCCAGATCTGTACGAGCCAGATTGAGTTTGAGGTGATCAACGTTGTATTCGAGGCGACGGCGAGTTTTGGGGTCGGTGAATTTCTCCAGCAGTTCTTTCTGACCGGCCAGTCGTCCAGCCTGCACGCTGCGACTGGTGAGTGCCATGCCGGCTGCATTGACCTCTGCCCGATTTGCAATCCCTGTCATCCACATGCGGTGCGTGAATTCAAACTCATCTTCAGCCGACTGCTTCTGAGTCTCAGCCAGCAGCAGATCCCGATCAAGTTTGTCGACCTGCTGCGGGTGAGTGCCGTTTACGTACTGCTGCAGATCCATTTCCGCTGACTGCAGCGCGAACTG
>JBJTPZ010000632.1:0-3465 GCA_046075365.1 Planctomycetaceae bacterium | reverse complement strand
CCCGGATTTTCCGGGGTTTTCGCGTTTACCACCCTTCGACCTTGCGCTCCCAAAGCGGAGAAAACGCGAATTAGTGGGGGGATTAGTGGGGGGACTTTGAAGAGCCATTTTCAGCCCCCAAAATCACGACACGCGCGGCCCAGAAACCCCGTGCTCAAGCCCTCACGGCCACTGGGAAAAGGCCGCCGCCCGTCCCCGGATACCCTTGGTTCTCACTCCCTCACTCCCTCACTCCCTCGTTCCTCGTTCCTGGTCCCTGACTCCCCCGCAGCGGACGGATTTTCAAGGCATGGCTCACATCGATGCTGCGGGAACGCTGGCGGCGGGCTTAGATCTCAGGGGACCGCCCTTGCGGGGGCCGTTATCAAAAACCGAGGCTGCCAGCCGCCCGGCTGCTGCAGTGGTGCTCTGCAAGCCGCAGTACGTAGTTTCCCGAGCATTTCAGCTGAATGTCCGTGGCTGCTTGATTGTCTGCAGAATTCCGCAGAAAATCATTGCCTGCTGTCTTCCATAAAAAGCATGCTGGCATTCTCTGCAAAGACCGCGTCATGTCATCGGTGATCGCTGAATTTGAATCACTCTGGTCCAGTTCCCATAAAGGCCCGGACATCCTGCAGTGGTGGTCATCGCTGAGGGACAGTCGGACGGCAATTCCTGCAAATGAGCTGTTGTCAGTACTGCTGCTGGACCAAAAGCACCGCTGGCAGACAGCAACTCCGCATTCAGTCGAAGATTACCTCAGTCGACTGGACGGGTTGCCTGGCGGCATTGACTGGACTCTGGAATTGGCCGTCGGAGAATTTATCGCGCGATCCCATGCCTCCCACAACGTCACCATCAACGATTTCATCACACGTTTTCCCACAATTGTGGTGACACTCCGCGAACGCTTGCAGACGCTGCCACGCCATCTCTTCTCCACGGAAGTCGTCACCGACGACGTACGAATCACCGCCGACGTGCTCAATGGTCGATATCGACTCGATCGACTGCTCGGACAGGGACAGTTCGGCAAAGTATTTCTGGCGTGGGACCTCGAACTGCAGCGAGACGTCGCCATCAAACTGCCCACGGACCAGCGGTTCCAGGATCCTGGCCACGCAGCAGATTATCTGCGAGAAGCACGGACTCTCGCCGGGCTTGATCACCCTGCAATCCTTCCGGTCTACGATGTCGGGCGCACTGCCGACGGCAGGCTCTACGCCGTTTCCCGCTTTATCGATGGCACGACATTAACGGGACTGCTGACGCAGCAGCGACCGACCCTTGACGCAGTCGCTCGCATCCTGATCCCCGTGGCCGAAGCGCTCGCCTTCGCCCACGAACGGAAGATTATTCATCGTGACGTCAAGCCCGACAACATCCTCGTGGAGACTGCCAGCGGCCGACCATTCCTCGCAGATTTTGGCCTCGCTATTCGCGAGCAGGACTACCGAGAACGGCCCGGATTGGCGGGCACCCCGGCATGGATGAGTCCAGAGCAGGTGCGGGGTGAAGGCCATCGACTGGACGGTCGCAGCGATCTGTTCTCGCTGGGCGTCATTCTCTACGAAATGCTGACGGGCCAGCGTCCCTTTACCGGAACAACTCGCGATCAGCTGTTCCATCAGATCACTGCTGTTGAACCAGCAGCTCCTCGAGTGCTGGATCCCGGAATTCCGGTTGAACTCGAGCGGATCTGTCTCAAAGCCATCGCCAAACGCGCTTCTGATCGATTTGAAACAGCTCAGGTCTTTGCAGAATCGCTGGCTGAATGGCTGAAGCCGGGGGCAATTGCCACTGCCGCGTCAGGGAACGCTGTCGTCCAGCCGCGTGGTCTCCGTTCGTTCGATGCAGCTGACTCCGACGCATTTCTGCAATTGCTGCCGGGACTGAAAAACCCTGCCGGGCTGCCTGCGAGCATCGCATTTTGGAAAGAGCGAATTGAAAACCCGGATGCCGACAGCACATTTAATGTGGGCCTGATTTACGGTCCCAGTGGCTGCGGAAAATCGTCGTTGGTGAAGGCCGGACTTTTGCCGCGGCTGTCGCCTGATGTCCGCACCATTTACCTCGAAGCCACCGCCACGGGCACTGAAGATGGACTGTGTCGGCAACTTCGCAAAATTCGTCCGGATTTATCGGATGTATCCGGTCTGGTGGACTTGCTGACCGCGATTCGTCGCAGTTCCGGGCCAAAGGTGGTGATGTTCCTCGATCAGTTCGAACAGTGGCTGCACCGGAATCCGGCCGGCCCGGAAACCGAGCTCGTTGTGGCCCTGCGACAATGTGATGGTGCACGGCTGCAGGCAGTGCTGATGATCCGGGATGATTTCTATGTCAGTGTGACACGCCTGATGCAACAGCTGGATGTTGATATTGTGCAGCGGCAGAACTGCGCTATGGTCGACCTGTTTGACCTGCAGCATGCCGCCGATGTGCTGCGAAAGTTTGGCAGCAGCTATGGCCGGCTGCCGGCATTCCCTGCCGAACTCATTCCGTCTCACCAGGAGTTCATTCGCAGCGTCGTGGCAAGCCTGGCCGAAAATAAACAGGTGATCTCCGTCCGACTGGCACTGTTTGCAGAAATGGTTCGGGATCGCGAGTGGACTCCGGAAACACTGCGGGAAATCGGGGGCGCAGATGGTGTCGGTGTGGCGTTTCTGGAAGAAACATTTGACAGTGCCCGCAGTGATGTTCGCTATCGGCGTCATCAGCCGGCAGTACGCGGTATTCTCAAAGCCCTGCTGCCTGATGTTGACACTGAGATCAAAGGTGGCAGCCGTACCGGCCAGCATTTGCAGAGTGCTGCCGGATACGCCGCGAGTGAGCAGGATTTTCGCGACGTTCTCCGCATTCTTGATGTGGAACTGCGATTGATTACACCGACGGAGGGGGCAGCACCGTCCGGCAGCCGTGAGACTCCCGAAACTCCGTCCGACTCGGCCCGGTTTTATCAGCTGACCCACGATTATCTGGTTCCGGCACTGCGCGAGTGGCTGACTCGCAAGCAAAAGGAGACACCGGCAGGCCGAGCGGAACTGGTGCTCGAAGAACGAACGCGGATGTGGTCGGCGCGACGTGCAGCCCGATTCCTTCCCAGTCTGTCAGAGTACTGTCGGATTTCCTGGTATCTGCGGCGGCAGTCGAAGACTGCGGAGCAACGACAGCTACTGCTGGCTACCAGACGCCTGCATGCCTCTCGTGGTGGCGTTGCATCCCTGCTGTTAATGGCGCTGCTGCTGCTTGGATTGTACGTGCGGCAGCAGAGCGACATCACCCGTGCCGAAACGCTCGCCAGCAGTGTTGCTCAAACAAAAACCAGCGACCTCGCAGCGGGCCTGGTGCCGCTGCAGCTGCTGCGGGAATACGCTCTGCCCACGCTGCAAAAGCTGTACACCGAGTCTGCCGAAACATCAGAAGCCCGGCTGCATCTGGCAATCGCCCGGCTGCAGCTGGGAGACACCGCAGCCGATCTGCTGCCCA
>JBJTPZ010000631.1:0-8084 GCA_046075365.1 Planctomycetaceae bacterium | reverse complement strand
AGTTCCGCCGGGGTGCTCGGTGGTGCCTGTGAGATCAATATTTTCGATTGTCTCTGCCTCGCTGGGCATGGTGAGCGTTTCAATGGTTTCGATCTTTGGATTGACGATCGCACTTTCGATGCGACGGATTTCCTCGCGGTGGTTGTCGAGCCCTTTGCTTTGGGCGATCGCTGCTGACGCGCCCTGAATATTCAGGTTGCTCATGCTGCCAAGCTGCTCGGTGGGTTCGCTGTCAATCACGTACTCTTCGGCCTGTACCTCTTCCTTTTCGATACTGGACGTCAGGTTCAGTTCGGGCAGCAGAATTTCGGGAAGTGTGATGGTCAGCAGCAGCAAAAAGATACAGGCGTGCAGCAGCAGGCTAATGCCCCAGGCCGGCACCGCGTCATAGAGTGACCAGACCAGTGTCTGGTCGTCACCTTCATCGACCGCGCCCGCGGAACCGGCAACGCCGGCAGTGCTGGCTGCACCAGGAATTTTGGCTGGGATCGTGCTCACCGAACAGCTCCGATCTGCAATGCAGGGGACCGGCTATGCCGGCTGCGGAATCCATCATGGACGCCGCGTAAATCTGTAACCGAACAGGACTTTGATGCTTTATTTTCGACTTTGCGAGCCGTCATGCTACATCCTGCAGGCTTCCGGAGCAATCTTTTGCGGAGTGTTGCGGGGGGAATCTGCGGGAATTCAGCGATTTGGTGCGATGCTTCAACGTACGTGGCTGGTGCCTGTGTTCGTGTAAATACCACAAAATACCAGCATTTTTCTGGTTTTTTCGATGGTTTGCCTGGTTGCGTGCAGGTGTTTGGGGTTGGTTGTGTTCTTTTGTTCAGTTGTTCTTGGCAGGTCTAGAGCTGCTGCATTCGTTCGCGTGGGTGCTGGCATTCGAATTCGGCTTTGCGGAGAACTGTCTGGGATTTTGCGACGGCATCCAGCAGTGTTCGGACATGGGCTCGGATCGTACTGACGAACTGTTCGTCGACTCGTTCGGCGACAGGGTCATTCCATTCTTCGCGTGTTTCCTGCCAGACGTGTTCCAGCCGGCTGAAGGCATCCTCCAGGCGGGCTCCGGGGCTGATCAGATCCAGTCGTTTCATGTTTTTTGTTCCTGAGTGAAGGCGACGAGGTCCTGCGGGATCATCTGAACGGAACCCTGTCCGTCGACGCAGGCGAGTGTTGATTCGGCTTCGGCCAGCAATTCGGATCCTTTAAACAATTGATACTGGTGTTCGAGACGAACAGTGGTGGCGCGTGAGATTTTGGTGTGAAGTGTGAGCAGGTCATCATATCTGGCTGGTCGCCGATAGCGGACCTGGACTTTGGCGACCACGAAGAACAGTCCCAGTTCTTCCATGCGGCGATAATTTCCGCCCTGTGCGCGAAACAATTCCGTCCTGCCGATTTCGAAATAGCAGAGGTAATTGGCGTGATGCAGGAATCCCATGGCGTCAGTTTCGCTGTAGCGGACGCGAATTTCGTGCTGATGTTCAGTGATCATGAGAGGTGTTTTTCCGTTGTTTGTACTTCAGCAGCAGGCGGATGGTGACTGGCAGGCAGGCAAGTGCGAGGAAAGCTGCTGCGGTTTGCCAGTTCAGGACTCCGTTTGTTCCCTGTGTTTCAAGGGTTTTCAGTGAGGGCAGGCTGGCTCCGGCAGCGACAAAAACAGCGGTGCCGGGCAGCATCCCGAGCTGGCTGGCCCACCAGAACGTGCGCAAGCGAACCGGTGAGAGTGCGAGCAGGATATTGACGAGGAAGAAGGGGAATGTGGGAGCCAGTCTGAGCAGCAGCACAACTGCGGCTCCTTCGTGTTCGATGGAGCGGGCCAGTTTTAGAGCGAGTGTTCCGTAATGTCGCTGCATGGCGGCCTGCAGCAGCGTTCGTGAGATGAGAAACGCGCAGGTGGCTCCGAGTGTGGAGGCGAAGCTGATGACGATGAATGCGGGCCAGAAGCCGAAGACCCAGCCGGCAACCATGGTCATCAGGGCAGCAGCGGGGATGCTGGCGGCAGTGATGGTGGTGTAGCCCAGAAATAAAAGCAGCAGTGCGAGCGGTGTGTGTGCGCGACACCAGCTGCGAATGGCTTCGTCGTGTTCGCTCAGCGTTGACAGGCTGAAATACTGAGGCAGGAGCCAGCAACCGGCAAGACATGTCAGTGCGAGCACAGCGATCAGTTTTGAGCGAGGGGGAAATTTGGCGGCAGCAGACATGGCCCGGGGGTTTCTGTTTGTTTTGTTTTCTGCTGCAGTTCGGTTGATTCAGGGAGCCGGCGGCAGGGACTGTAAATACGCGAGTGCCTGTCCGGCATCGGGAAAAGGTTTGATGAAAAAGTCCGTTTTGGTGTTTTCGAGGAGCATCAGGGTGCGGAGCATTTCCTGCATGGAGTCTGAGAGTGAGCAGAGTACGGTTTCTCCGCCGCACTGTCGAACTTTTTTGGCCAGCCGGATCAGGATACCGACGAATGTGGATCCGAAGTATTCAAGCCTTGAGAAATCCACCAGCAGGTGTCTGGCTGCGGGCTGGCAGAGCAGCCGGTAGGCCTCGTTGTAGGCGTTTCGGACATCGTGATCCCGGAATTCCATGAATGGCCCGTTGACGGTCAGCAGCAGTGTGTCGGCGGTGCTTTCGAATTCGAACAGTTGTCGGTTCTGAGACATACCGGAATTTCCGTGTGAGCAGCGGGCAGTGTAGGGAGTTGGGTGAGCAGTGTAATCTTGTCTGGGCTGTGAATTCCAGAGAATTTAGCCGGCAGGTGAGTCGCTGGTCTCGATGACTTTGATGGATTGCCAGCGACCGGCCCGATAACGCAGGACCATCAGCAGTCCCGCGATGACGATATTTGCGGATGCGGCCAGCCAGAGCCATTTAAGCTGTCGGTCGCAATATTCCGTGACGTACCACGCCGGCAGAACCATGACGATCCAGCTGCAGGCGAAGGTCAGCAGCATCGGGAAGACGGTGTCTCCGGCACCCCGCAGTGCCGATGAAAAAACAACGGCGAGGGCATCGAATGCCGAGTACACAGCCACGAACTGCAGCAGCACCTGTGCCTGAGCAGCCAGTGGTGCAATACTGGCACCGTCATCGGCAGAGAAGAAAAAGAACGGCTGAAGTGCAGCCTGGGGAAACAGCACCAGCAGCAGTCCGGTGCTGCCGGTCCAGAGGATTCCCAGTCCTGCAGCCTGCCAGGTTGTGCGGCGGGCATCCGCAATCCGGCCGGCTCCCATGTGATGTCCCACCAGAGTCTGGATGGCGGTGCCAAATCCGAGCAGGGGTACAAAAATCAGGCCGTTGATGCTGAAGGCGATATTTGTGGCCGCGAGTGCAGTGCTGCTGATTCGTCCGACGAGCATCAGGAAAGCAGCAAATCCGGAATTATCGACGAAGAAGTGCAGTCCGTTGGGCAGGCCGAATTTCAGGTAGCGTTGCAGCAGATCGCGGTCGAGTCGACACTGTGTCAGGAGCGGCAGATTTCGGGAACGGGCGTCCCGGTGCAGCAGCACCAGATAACAGGCGAGTTCTGTGCAGCGAGCACTGACAGTGGCGATGGCAGCACCGCGGATTCCCAGTTCGGGAAACGGTCCGATTCCGTAAACCAGCAGGTAGTCAACGGCGAAATTCCAGATGACGGCCTGCATGCTGACCAGCATGACCACCTTTGTCCGCCGCTGACCGCTGAACCAGCAGCTGCAGGCGACTGCGGCCAGGGTCACGGGACTTCCAGCGCACAACGTGTTGAAATACTGAGCTTCAAATTCGGCAACGGCCGGCGAATGTCCGGCAATTGCGAGGAAGGGTCGAGTCAGGGGCAGCAGTCCCAGCAGCAGCAGGCCAGTGGCGATTGCCAGCCAGCAGGACTGCCAAAAGGCCGAAAGCATGCGATCCTGCCGCCCTGCTCCGTCATACTGCGAAATGAACGTATTGGCGTACAGCACGACGCCCATGGGGACACAGACGACGGACCAGTACAGCATTGAGGCGGGTGTTACGGCAGCCAGTGCGTCCTCAGAGCACCCGGCGAGCATGACGCGATCTGTCGCGTTCATCAGCGACTGTGTGCCGGAACTGAGCATCAGCGGCAGGGCGACTGTGACTAATTCACGCAGACTGCTGTCAGGATGCTTCCGTTCTTCAGTAATTCCCGAACTCATAGCTGTCCGATGCCGCCCTGGCGGGCCCGTCTGGTAGATGATGTCGGTGCCAGGTCGCGGCAGATCTTTGCGGCAGGCAGCAAGACAATCCGCGACGAATTCATGGATCATCGCAGATCTGCGGGAAATAAGCCATCATTCCTGCAGCATTCAGGAAGCGGCTGAAAAACCAGAGCCCGCAGCGAGGTCGCCGGAGCTATCCCCGGACCTGGGGTACTCCCACCAGCACTGATAGGCTCAAGGTTCAGAATGCGGATACTTCGCCGAATCAGACCAGGGGTACGGTGTCCCCTGTGTCGAGCATCAAACCTTGTATATGCATTCTGGCAACCGTTTGTCTACAACTGTGCAGTGAACTGGCGCGGAAGGGGCAAAAACAGTCGTGAGGCTCACTGCGTCAGTTGCGGCACGGCCCGACCAGCAGGCTGCTGTTCAAGCAGCTGTTTGATTCTGCGAGCGGCAGCTCGCCCCATCGAAACTTCGGCACGCCGATTGCCCAGTACAAGCGTTCCGCCGCGGGATGAAGTACTGACCTCCACAATGCGGTCAAGGTTCACAAGGAACGAGCGATCGATGGGCTGGAACATGGCTGATGGCAAATCCTGCACCCATTCGCGAAGCTGTTTGCGGACAAGACAGATTCTGCCGGAATCCAGAGTCACTCGTGAATGATGATTCTGTGCTTCAATGACCAGAATGTCACGGACCTGGGTAAAAAAACCGGAATTCCCGAGCGGGATCAGTGCCATATCATCTGCCTGCAGTCTGCGGGTCGGGCCTGTTACCACAGGGGCCCGCTGCCGGACACGCTGTATGGCTTCGGTGAGTCGAGCAGCTGAAACGGGTTTCAGCAGGTAGTCGACGGCATTTGCTTCGAAGGCCCGCACCGCGTACTGATCGAAGGCGGTTACGAAAATTATGTACGGTGGATTGTCCAGTGCGGACGGAATCGAAAATCCACTCTCAGGCCCCAGCTGAATATCCAGCAACAGAACATTTGGCTGCAAAAGGGCGATGCTGGAAATTGCCTGCTCAACGGTCTCACTTTCACCGACAATCTGCACGTCCGGCATCTGAGAAATCAGCCGTCGCAGCAGGGCGCGGCACGGAATTTCGTCATCCACGATCAGGCAACGCAGATTTTGCATGTTTGCCAGCCATTAGATCAAGAAGTAGATGTTGCTGTGAGTCATGAGCACTTATCGCTCGTCAAGATGGGCAGTTCAAGTGTTGCAACAGCTAAGGTGTCAGTGGTCTGAAACCGGAATTTTGCTCTTTCTCCGTAGCAAATTTCAAGTCTCTGGCGAATGTTCGCATGTCCAATTTTAAGTCCATCTGCCACTGTTCCGGTTGTTCCTGGTTTGATGGAATTCTGGACTTTGATTACCAGGTGGTTTTGTTGGATTTCCGCGACTACGCGAATACTGGCAGACGGCAAATCCGGCGGGCAATACTTGATTGCGTTCTCGACAAGCGGCTGCGCCAGCATTTCCGGTAACAGGCAGGCTTCGGCAGCGGGTGACATTAGAATAGTGTGTTCGATTTGATCGCCAAATCGTACGGCTGCAAGCTCCAGAAGATTCTGCGCCAATTCGACTTCTTTGGCCACGGTCCATAACTGACCGGTGGACGGTCGCAGGCGATTCTGCAGGATGGCGGATAGGTTCTCGATGAATCCGGGGATTTTTTCAGGTGATTCGCTGGACAGCCATGAAACTGCGGAGAGACTGTTCATCAGCATGTGTGGATTCAGCTGATAGCGCAGGACCAGCAGGCGTGCCTCTGCTTCGCCGGCCCGTGCCAATGCTGCGTGCAGTTTCAGTCGCTCGATCAACTGTCGACGCTGCATGAGTGCGACAAAAAGACTGAAAAAAATCACGGGCATGGCCATGAATCTGAGTGAGCTTGGCGTCAGGCCTATGGAAATCCAGCCACCCAGTTGCAACACCAGCACAAGTACTGGAGCGTGACATAGCAGCAAAGTTGCAAACAGCACCCGATCTTCACGACGTCTGTGCCTTCTCCATCGACTGCTGGTTAGCCACAACGTTGCCAGCGAAACCACAGTCTGCACAACGCTCAGGGACTTGTTGATCAGGGGGAAAGGCAGCAGGAAGTGTGCCCCAAAAAAACACAACGCCAGCAGCAGCGAACAGAAGAAGATCATTCGATCCATTCTGGATAACGCGAACAGCTCAGAATAAACAACTGAGAAACTCAACAAAAAGATACCGGCTGTGATTGTTGTCAAGCTGCTGCCAGCACGAATCCACGATGCGGGCAGCAGAAGCCCAGGTAGTGAGAGGACGTTGTCAAACAACAGCCCATACAGCAGCACGCAGGCGCAAGACATCGCCAACAGGCCGTATGACCAGTCGCTGAACATCAGTGCAAGCATCAGCACTATTAGCACCACGACGGCGAAACCACCAATCTGGACGTAACTGAAATATCGTCGGGTGACGTCCATTCTCCTGTATTCCTCAGTCGTCGCAATGACCAGTGGAATCGTCAGTGACCCGTCAGACTGAATTCTGCAAAGTACAGTGACGGGTGCCGATGGAGTTACGTTCACCTGCAGCGACGGGTAGTGCATCGGTGCCATCCCCGCACCTGCCCGCAAGCCCCCTGTCTCCTTGCGTACCAGCGTCCCGCCACGCACCTCAAACCAGTCCACCTGGTCCAGACGAGTCGAAGGAATTTCGACTATCGCTTCGGTCCTGCGGAGGCTGCTCAGGTCAAATCGACCCCAGATTACGGATTGCGTGAAGCCCCAGGATACCACCGAATCGGTTGCCGTGAAGGCCTGTCGAGGCAGTTCCGTTTTGAGCATCTGGTCGAGCGTCACTGTGCCGCCAGGATCTTCAAGGAACTGTTTTCGATCAACCTTCAGCACCGAATCCGCAGCGCCATCTGATCGCAGCACAAAATCACACCCGGTGCATGCGAAGAAACAACACACCAGCGAAACCGAGAGACACAGTCGCTGGCGGAACGCAAAATACAGTGAAACTGAATAATGATCGCTGCCCATTACCCGCGGCTATCGTTCCACTAAACCCGAATCCGTCACAATCAAATTCCCTCGTTATCAAGAAGTCTCGTTAATGCGTCAGTGAAAAGAGAATCCAGCAAGTCGAGTTCTTCCGAATCGGAAAGATCATTGACCGTTGATTCAAGTTCAGCTGGCAAGTCGCGATGCGAGACTGAAGTCGGACTTCTGCCTGGAACAGAAGGCGTGGCGACAGGATATTTGTCCATCCCGAACAACTCGGGATCAATCAGAGAAGTCGCAGGCGTCAGTTCCACCGAGTGCTGCAAAGGATCAGGCTTCAGCCCGACATTCACGCCAATTCGCTTAAGGTCTTCACGAAGCGCCACCTCGGCCGAACCGACTGATGTAACTCCCCGTCGTTCGCCCGGCAGGATTGTGCCGGACATGATGTCGTCACCGGCGGTGGCCGGGTCCAGATCGCTATAGCCCAGAATGTGGCCCAGCTCGTGACGCAGTACGGTGCCAAGGTCCACAGCGCCCGTCGGAACCGGGCCGCTGCCAACGTGCCAGCCAAAGCCCAGGGCGTCGTCGTCCAGTTGTATCAGCCGGCTGCCGGCAAAGCCAAAGGCACCCTCGGAGTTCAGGTCCGTGATCTGCACTGTGGCGTTCTGCAGGGCCAGAATCTGAACGGGCGTCAGTCCGGTCGTGATCCAGTCGGCAATCGCTTCGCGGCGAGCCTGTTCGATGGTTTCAGGCGTCAGTACCTGCCCTGCTCTGCTGGCGGATGAAAGCCTCGCTGTTGACGTTTCTTCCAGGCCGTGTTCGTCGAAGGTCATTCCTTCAAGTCTCTGCGGCGCGGTGGGCGGCAGGGTGGCAATGCTGGCGGCAAGGTCAAAGCCGCAGACCAGCCACGAGCCCGTGTAGCTGGCCGGTGTGCGGAA
>JBJTPZ010000630.1:0-1966 GCA_046075365.1 Planctomycetaceae bacterium | reverse complement strand
ACGCCACTGCGGATCCAGACGGATCATCGTCAGATAGTCCTCCAGACGACGACCAGCCTCCTCAAACACTCGCCGCAGCACCGATGGTAATGTCAGAATCGTCGGACCCATATCAAAACGATAGCCACGATCCGCCAGCAGCGCGGCCTTGCCTCCCAGCCAGGCATTCTTTTCCACCACGGTCACTGCATAACCGCGAGCAGCCAAAGTACAGGCTGCTGCCAGACCAGCCAGACCACTGCCAATCACTACCGCATCCGTTCGCTCTGTCATCGAATTACTCCTTCAGTTTTGTTGGCGTCGCCAGTTCCACTGCTGCAACGCCGCCCGCATTAAGCCAGGCAAACGCAGCAGCCGCCGACCAAACCACCCAGCATGCTCCATACCAATCAAATGCTTCAATAACACTGCATCACAGGGCCCAATATCCTCCAGATGCGGTCGAAAAAAAGGCCGAGGTTGGATCACCTGCTTCACCTGCACAAACTCAAACAGCCCAGCTTCGCCACGAGTTGCGCCGAAGCCACTGGCATGGCGCCCTTCAAACGAAACGCGAGGATCCGCTGTCACAGCAATCATATCATTCAACACCACTGTTCCGGCATCGACTTTTCGAGCAACTTTCATCGCATTTGCCGTTCCCCCGAAAACAGTCGCCGCCAGCGCATACGCACACGTCCGCGACTGCTCCAGCGCCTCCTCCACATCCCGCACTCGCACCACAGACAACACAGGAAAGAACAAATCCTCTCGCGCCACCAGCATTTCCGGTCGCACCAAATCCAGAACAATCGGAATCTCAGCCGACGTACGCCCGTTGACATCCGGCAATGATCCCGATCTCACCACCGCTCCCTGCTGTACCGCTTCACCAATCACCCGCAACGCATGCCGCACAGATGCATCTTCACCGGCACCGCCAGACGATTCACTTAACCCCAGTCCTCCCGCCGCCGAAATCCTCGCCCGCAGTCGCTCAATCAGCGAATCCGCCTGCTCCGTACGTACAAATACCCGCCGCGGCGCCAGACATGTCCGACCACCGTTAAGCCTGAGCCCAAACCACAAACAGTCGGCCACCAGTGCCTGATCTGCATCCTCCAGCACAAATACTGCGTCACAGCCCGACAATTCCATCACCGCCGGAACTGGCCCGGCAGCCAGCTGCCCCGAAACCGCTCGCCCGGTCGCTGCCGAACCTGTCAGCACGACCTTATCGACTCCTGCACACATCGCTGCAGCGCCCGCTTCCGCCGAATCATCAAGTATCTGTACCAGTCCTTCCGGCAATCCTGCCACAATTGCCAGCTGCACAAGCAAACGAAGCGGAGCGCCACATCCCGGTGCCGGCTTCAGCAAAACACCATTCCCAGCCGCCAGTGCCTGCACAAACTGCACGCCGGGCAGATACAGCGGATAGTTCCCCGGACCAATCACCAGCACCAGACCCAGTGGCTCCGGTCTCCGAATCACACGATTACCCCACAGCCATAACGGCCGACCAGCCAGCCGCACACGACGCTCCCGCAGTAAACGTACTGCACAACGTTCCAGATATCGCAGCGCATCAAGCAAAGGCAGAACCTCAGCAGACAAAGTTTCCGCAAGAGATTCACGCCCCACCGATGCCGCCAGCTCAACAGCTCGATCAGCCGCCAGCAAACGCAGCCGCCGCAACACCCGCAATCGCTGACGCACCGACAGCTCTGACCATTTTCTCTGAACACTGCGACTCTCAGCCAGAACAACTTTCAGGTCAGCAGCCGACACACCTCCGCTCACCACACCGGCCCGCTCGTCAATGCTGACAGTGATCGTCTGTGACGGCATAGTCAGGCCACCCGCTTCGAAGACAATGGCAGCAGATCCACACCCGAAATCGGAACATCCGGCTCAGGAAATGGCAAACCCAGCTCAGCACACAACATCCGACATGAAATCCGCGCAGACTCGTAAATCACCGGCA
>JBJTPZ010000629.1:0-3388 GCA_046075365.1 Planctomycetaceae bacterium | reverse complement strand
CTGTTGCCACCATACGCTGTAATCCACACAGACCGATCAGAACAGCCGCTGCTGAAGGGTCACAGATCTGTTCGCAGGAATTCCTCGGTGGCTGCTCGGAAGCGTTTTTACTGCTGGAACTGCACCATCTTTGCGACTCACACCACTCGCATTACGCTGGCAGTTGACCAGCACCGCTGCTTGTTCCGCGCAGCATCTCCCACAGCTGCCCAGTGCTCAGCAGCAGGGCCATGATTTGCTTTTGAGCTTCGCTGGAATTCAGAAGCCTGGTGCTCAGCTCAGTAAAGGCGTCAAGGCTTTCAATATTGGCGTTCTGGAGCTCGGGCATCAGGTCCGGGGAACTGGAGAACTGTTCTTTCGTATTGGCGTCAGCCTGAATCCGAAGTGTGTCAGATTCCAGCATCTTCGAGCGAATGGCGTGCAGGAACGACAACTGGTCGTTATCAGTCGTTTCGCTGCCGAAGATCGTGTTCAGCTGGTCGATAATGTCGCGGAGGCTGGCTCTTTGCTTCTCGCGGACGGCACCACTGCCGGCCTCGGTGATCGGCTTCAGCCTCGGGACGTCTGTGTCAGCAAGGGCCAGAGATCGTTCACCACGAGACTTCAGGGAATGGTGAGTCAGCACGACCTGGGACAGATCCACTTCCTCACGTTCCCGACCAAAGTTAAGCAGCGGCAGCAGGTAACGGAAAAACACGCTGCGCTTCTCGTAGTCTGTGTTGCCATAGTCCAGGACCTGGGACAAAAACGCATAAGCTCGCTGGTACGTGGCTGCATCCGACTTGAACAGCAGCAGAGCATCCATGATGTCTTTGGCAGCTGCTTCGGCCGTTTTGTCGTTGTTCTTCTTCGCGGCCCGGAAGACTCTCTGGGCATCCGCATAACTGGTCAGCAATCGCTGTGCAACAGGTTTGATGGCGGCATCCAGATCAGACTGCCGCCCCTTCGGATTCAGGTCCACCGCAACAACTCGATCCACTTCCTCAGCATCGTAGTACCCCAGTCCGTCCAGCCTGGATCGCAGGGTCAGGATGATGTTCGGATCGGTCACGTTAGACAGCCGAGCCGTGGTGTAATATGTCTTGAAAGCCTTCAGGACCTGTTCGGGATCGTTGACGAAGTCCAGAACATACGTCTTGTCTTTCCCGGGATGACACCGATTCAGCCGTGACAGTGTCTGAACAGCCTGGATCCCATCCAGCCTTTTATCGACATACATGCCGCACAGGAGCGGCTGATCGAAGCCGGTTTGGAATTTATTGGCAACAAGCAGAATCTGAAAGTCTGCCCCCTTGAAGGCTTCGCGTATGTCGCGGCTTCGCAGCCCGGGATTCAGGGATTCGGTCGTTTCCCGAAATGGTTCGGGGCCGGATTCAGGATCATTCACTTCACCAGAGAAAGCGACCAGCGTCTTCAGCGGATAATGCTGGGCCCGGATGTATTTCTCCATGGCCAGCTGCCAGCGAACGGCTTCTGCACGACTGCTGACAACAACCATCGCTTTTGCTGTGCCTCCCAGCAATGGCGCCACCGTTTTACGATAGTGCTCAACGACGATCTGCACCTTCTGAGCAATGTTGTAAGGATGCAGTCGCACCCAGTTCATCAGCCGCTTCCTTGCGCTGACCCGTTCCACCGGATGTTCCGCGATTTCTTCACCACTATTGGCCAGCCTGAAGGCCAGCGAATACGACGTGTAGTTTTCGAGCACGTCCAGAATGAAGCCTTCTTCGATCGCCTGCCGCATCGAATAGACATGGAAGGGCTCAGGCAGGTTGTCTTCCCCGGAAGGTCGATCTGGATCCGGCCGACGTCCGAACAACTCCATCGTCTTCGCTTTGGGCGTGGCTGTGAAAGCAATGTAGGTGATGCCCGATTCACTGGCTCGACTGGACATGTGAGCCGCCAGGACATCGTCCATGCTGGCTTCGCCACCGTCTTCGAACTCCTTCAGTTCCTCGGCCGTCAGAACTTCCTTCAGCCTGGCAGCAGCGTTTCCGGTTTGAGAACTGTGAGCTTCATCGGCGATGACGACAAATCGTTTGCCGGATGTTGCCGCAAGTTCTCTGACGGCTTTGATCGCGAACGGGAATGTCTGGATCGTGCAGACCACGATTTTTTTCTGGCCGGACAAGGCATCAGCCAGCTCGCCGCTTTTGCTGCCGCCTTCGCCTTTGATGGTGGCAACCACGCCGGTTGTTCGTTCGAAGCCGAAGATGGCATCCTGCAGCTGGCCATCGATCACGTTTCGATCTGATACGACAAGTACGGTGTCGAACACCTTCTGATTATTGGCGTCATGCAGATCGGCCAGGAAGTGGGCGGTCCATGCGATGGAGTTGGTCTTTCCGGATCCGGCGGAATGCTGAATCAGGAACTTGCCGCCCGTACGTTCCTCCAGAATCTTCGCCTGCAGCCTGCGAGTCGCGTCAAGCTGATGGTAACGCGGGAAGATCGTGCGTTTCAGAGCCTTTTTTTCGTCACGTTCGGTGACCAGGTACCGGCCAAGGATTTCGAGCCAGCTGTCACGCTGCCAGACCTCTTCCCACAGATAGGCCGTCATAAAGCCGCTGGGATTGTGCGGATTTCCCTGGGCACCGTTATTGCCCTTGTTGAACGGCAGGAACTGGGAGTCCTTCCCGTCGAGCCGAGTAGTCATGCGAACTTCGCTGTTGCTGACAGCGAAGTGCACCAGAGCCCCGCCAGGAAAGGCCAGCAGCGGTTCCGGCGAAAGTCCTTTCGGTTGCGGATTGCGATCCTGCCGATACTGATCCACGGCATCATGCACACTCTGCGTGTAGTCCGATTTCAGCTCCACCGTTGCCACCGGGATGCCGTTGAGGAACAGCACGAGATCGATGCAGTCTTCGGAATGCACGGAATAGTGAACCTGCCGGACGACTCGCAGTCTGTTCCGGTTATACCGTTCCGTGATCTCCGGGTTCATCGCATTGGCCGGCTTGAACTGAGCCATTTTGAGCTCTTTCCGCAGGCCCAGGACATCGAATCCATGCCGCAGCACATGCAGCGTACCGAGTGATCCGAGGCAATGCCGGAGCCGACTGAGCAGAGTATCAGCGGCGACCGACCCGTGATTCTTCACCAGCAAATCCCAGGCATCTTTTTGAACCGTCTGCACCCACTCGAGCACATCGGCGGGAAACAGGCACAGTCCCCGCACGAAGCCCACGGCATCGCCTTCCGAGTACGCCCAGCCATGCTGACTGAGGTATTCGCAGATTTCGGTTTCGAAGTTGTGTTCTTTGTGGAGTGTCATGATTCTGCGGGCGCCTTCTGGCTCATGTCATCGATCACGTTTGAAAGATCCACTTTTGATGTTGAGCGTATTGTTCACAAACATCCGATGACAAAGTGATTCCAGATCATG
>JBJTPZ010000628.1:0-7958 GCA_046075365.1 Planctomycetaceae bacterium | reverse complement strand
CGATGTCCCTGGCGATCAGTTCAGCGGGCTTCCTGCTGACAGCAGTTCGCTCGTACAGCATGTGGCCGATCTTGTGCCGCAGCGTCCGGACGCTCCACCGTTCAACCCGGCACAGCTCCGCGTAAAAATCGCGTTTTAGCGTGTCTGCCAGCGGGATCAGCTCGACAAAATGGCTCCAGCTCAATTGTCGCGACAGCGCCGCGACAATCTCCATGTCCGGAAAGACCTCGGTGAGCTGGACCATTCGCCAGAGCCCTTTTTCGGTGAATCCCTTGCCGTACTCCGCAGTCAACTGTGCCGACAGCGCCGCGACAATCTCCTTCCCGTACTCTGCACGCTGGTTTTGCAGCACGTCTTCGCGAATTCGTTTCCCGATCTGCCAGTACATGCTGACCAGAGTGGAATTGACGGCGCGGGCCGACTGTTCGCGAGCCGCTTCGATCAACTGGCGGAGATCACCGAGCAGTGCTGACCCAGCCACGACTGGCTGCGAAGATCGTTTTACCAGCCTGGCTGGCTGGCTGCGATTTCTGATCAGACTTCTTCACACTCAAATCCCCGCTGCCCTTCGAACGTCCCTTTTTCACCACGTTTCACCTTCGGCTGTCTGTTCGCCTCGTTGCCTCTTTAGCCCTGTTTCACCCTCTTCCAAACCTGGTTCTGCATCCACAGACCTTTGCGACTTCCTGCGCGGCTTCGCGTGATCCCAACCGCCTGCAACTGCCTGCCCCCACTGACCACTGACTGCCCCACCCCTGTCATTCCCCCCCACCCGAACACCCGCCGGGAAGAAGACTTCCCAAGGTTCGAGCAAAATTCGAGTACGAGTACGAAAACTGCAAAAAACAGCACACCCAAAAAAACTCCCCTCGTACTCGTACTCAGTCCGCCCCGGCGGACGGTACTCGTACTCATACTCGAAAAACACCCACCACACACTGAACTTCGCGCCTTCCTTCGCGGCTTCGCGGCTTCGCGTGAGCCCAACCACCTGCAACTGACTGACCACTGACTGCCCCACCCCTGTCATTCCACCCCACCCGAACACTCGCCGGGAAGAAGACTTCCAAAGGTTCGAGCAAAATTCAAGTACGAGTATGAAAACTGCAAAAAACAGCTCACCCAAAAAAAATCCCCTCGTACTCGTACTCAGTCCGCCCTGGCGGACGGTACTCGTACTCGTACTCGAAAAACACCCACCACCCACCACCCACTGAACTTCGCGCCTTCCTTCGCGGCTTCGCGGCTTCGCGTGAGCCCAACCGCCTGCAATCGCCTGCCCCACTGCCCCACTGACCACTGACCACTGACTGCCCCACCCCTGTCATTCCTCCCACCCGAACACACGCCGGCAAGAAGACTTCCCAAGGTTCGAGTGAAAATCGAGTACGATTACGAGTACGAAAACTGCAAAAAACAACACACCCAAAAAAATCCCCTCGTACTCGTAATCAGTCCGCCCTGGCGGACGGTACTCGTACTCGAAAAACGCCCACCGCACACTGTCCTTCGCGCCTTCCTTCGCGGCTTCGCGGCTTCGCGTGAGCCCAACCGCCTGCAACCGCCTGCCCAAGTGCCCCACTGCCCCACTGCCCCACTGACCGCCGTTCGGGCCGACTGTAGTCTCTGCCCGCATGGAACTTCAGACAACAGCGACACACGTCAAACAACTCGTTTTCGGCCAGAAAATCCGAACCGCTTAGTCACGATCTTCTGCCTGGATCAGACCTCGCGATCATTTTCCCATCAACAGCAGCCTACCCCCAGCACAGAGTGTGCCCCCGAGGACAAAAACGCAGGCGGGCTTGCCAGCCCGAGCCTTTCCCCTGAACAAAAAAGCAGTTTTGCACGCCGTTTGAGCCACCTCGCCGCATCATCGTCCCGGATACAGATCACCTCGCAGTACCTCAGCCTGCTGACGACGCCTGCTGGCTGCGGTTAATAACCGCTGGCCCAACGATCCTTTTCCCGAAAGCACTCTTTTTTCCGACTAAAAATCAACCTGCGAACGCCCGCTCCCAGTACATTAACGATATTTGGGAGCCCTGTTTGGTGCAGGCTGGGCTCTCAGAACCAGCGAGGATCTGTGGGCGATCGATTCTGAAACAGCGTTCGTTTCATTCAGGTGATACTGCCATGAAGCCGCGCCGCTGCAGCCTCGCGAAAGAATCTGTCAGGTTTATTCACGTCATGGAATGCGACATGCCATCGACACAGGTGCCCCAAATCGCACTGGCTTTGATTACCAGGGGCATCCCAGCCTCAGGGCCGGTGCGGTTTCCAATCGCCTGTTTCGCAGCCTGCCTGCTGCTGTTCAGAGGAACCACCCAGGCCAGCGACGATGATCTGGCAAAGTCCTTCACTTCAGAAATTCGGCCGCTGCTGATGAAGGTGTGCGGCGACTGCCACGGACAAAGTCCAAAAGATAACGATCTCGATCTGACGCGTTTTGACTCTGCCCAGTCGATGCTTGACAAACCCAAAGTGCTTGATGCTGTTGCAGAACGATTGCGGTTGGGGGATATGCCGCCCAAAGAAGCAACTCAGCCCGCCGCAGCTGAACGCGAACGACTCATTGGCTGGATCAGTGCAGCTCTCGATGCGGAAGCCAGCGCGCGGGCTGGTGACCCCGGCCCGGTGACGCTCCGCCGCCTGTCGAACAACGCCTGGGACAACGCGATCCGCGATCTGACAGGCATCGACATGCGGCCCACGCAAGTTCGTGAATTTCCCATCGACAGTGTGGGCGGTGAAGGATTCGCTAATGTCGGCGAAGCAATGCCCGTGACCCCTGAACTCGTCGAACGTTTTCATCAGACCGCTCGTGACGTAGCCGCGCGAGTCGTACTGCTGCCGGCCGGCTTTCGTTTCTCTGCGTCGACGGAACGCGCGGACTGGACCGAAGAATCGCTCAAACAACTTCGCGAGTTTCATGCTCGTTATGCCGGCCCAAACGGTGAACCACCCCTCGAAACTCATCTGGCAGCAACTCTGAAGCATCGCGACAGATTCACTCGCGAAGGACCCGCCGCCATCGCCGCAGTGGCCGCCGCCGAAAACCTCAACGGGACCTACCTGGCAGCGCTCTGGAAAGGACTCACTGACCCGGCTTACGGAAGCGCTGAAGTCGCTGCACTTACCAGTCAGTGGCAACAGAAAGCAGCAGCAATCGAAGCTGAAAATCAGCGTCGACAACAGCGGTTTCAAGCCGCCAAACAAACAATCGATGCCACGTGGGCATCATCAAAACGCCTCCTTGCAGCATCCAAAGTTGAGGAAGCAGCGGAAGTCACCTTCCAGCAGACGGTATCGGTTTTGCGAAATGAGCTTCTGCTCCTGACCGTGCTTCCCAACGAGAATCACGGAGCCGACAGCACTCTGGTCGAGTGGACAATCCGTGAGACCGGTGGCGAGCAGCGAACCTGGAGCATCTCTGACCTGATACCCGATCTGCTCAAAGGGAATCCATTGCCCGGCAGGCTCGAATGCCAATGGAGCTTCTTAGAAACAACTGCCACGCCGGCATTTCTTACGGAGCGGCGGGACAGCAACGGCGGACGCTCAGAACTAAAATCATGGAGCCTCGGTTCGGAACCCTCCGTCTTTGTGAACTCCGCTGCGGAACCCATCAAGCTCTGGACGACCTTGCCTGCGCACTCTGTGTTTGTCCATCCAGGACCAAAACGCACGGTGGCGATCGCCTGGACAAGTCCGATCGCAGGCGAGCTGTCTGTCTCGGGTCGCGTTGCTGATGCACATCCAGCCAGCCTCGATGGTGTCTCGTTTGAGTTATCCCACGTTGCAGCCACAGAGATCGGACCTGCGCTCGCGGAACTCGCCACACCACCCGAGCGTCTGCCGGACGCCGGCCTTCCTCCCGACATGCTCGCCCTCGTTCGCCTGAAATGGCATGACGCCGGCATCGATCCGGCTCCGGTCCTTGCCACCATCAGGTCGCTGCAGGACCAGCTGTTTCGAGGCAACTATGGGAAGAATGCCGCGATGGCAGTCGGCAACGGATTTCCCGCATGGGAGGATATCCGTCGCATCGTCGCTTCCGAGCGTGTCCAGGGGGCTGCAAGGGAACCGCTCTTCCGCATGGTTGCCCTGCCCGCTCAGCCCGACACGTTTGTTGTCTGGGACCGGCTGCGACTGGAGGGTGGCGACGGTCCACCACTGATATTCGCTGAACATCCTGAACTGCGTGCGGCTATAGAGCAGGCGTCGGGGCTCCGGTTTGGGCAGCATCCACAAGGGCGTTCGGTGCCGCAGTCCGCGCTCGTAACAGCGGCGGGTGCTGAAATTGTCATCGATCTGAGGAAACTGCCGGTCGAGTTGCAGCAGGTGCTGACCTTGCCTCGGTTCCTTCGCGCTGACGTAAGCCTCGACGAAGCGAGTCCGGAAACTGCCTCGGTTCAGGCCTTCCTTATCGCAGCAACAGGCGGTGGAGGAAATCTGGCCGAACCGGTCGCCACAGCGACACCGGGCGACCCGATGGCGGCACAGATCGTGCATCCGCGAGTCGCCGCTGAAAAAGCTCGACCTGCGGCAGAGTTTCGGGCACTCTTCCCGCCCGCTGTCCTGTTCCAGCCGATCATACCGCGCGATGCGCAGGGCAGTGTGTTTCTTTATCGCCGCGAGGACGAACCATTGCGTCGACTTTTGCTTGACGACGTCGGTCGCGCCGAGATCGATCGACTTTGGAGCGAACTGGAATTTGTGAGCGAACAGGCCTTAGCAACTCCGATCGCCTTTGAAGGACTCGTTCAGTACTACCGCAAACCGAACGACGGCGCGCGGATCATGTTCTTCTACATTCAGGAGTTTGAGCGGCAAATCCGTCAGGATGAGCAGGCATTCCTCGCAGCCCAGGTGGCTGCCGAACCAGGGCAGCTTGACTCGCTGCTGAACTTCGCCGCACGAGCCTGGCGGCGTCCTCTTGAGCAAAGCGAACAGGCGGCGATCCTCAATTCCTACCGCCTCGACCGGGCCGAAGGTATCAGCCATGCTCCCGCTTTTCGCGCGGCTCTGGCTCGAGTACTGTCGTCCCCCTGGTTCCTCTATCGAGTCGAACAGCCGGCCACCGGTCCGCGGTGGCAACCGGTCTCGAACGACGAACTTGCCACACGCCTCAGCTTCCTCCTCTGGGATTCCATTCCCGACGAAGAGCTGCGAGCGACGGTGGCAAGGCTCCATGAGCCCCCCGTTCTCGAAAAACAATTGCGCCGTATGTTGCAGGATCACCGCGTACGCGGCATGGCCGAAGAATTTGGTGCCCGCTGGCTTGGCGTGCGAGACTTTGCTGCCAATCATGGCCGCAACCTGCAGCACTTCCCCGAGTTCACTCCCGAGCTTCGAGAATCACTGGCCGAGGAACCCGTGAGGTTCTTCGAGGATCTGCTGCGGAACGATCGCCCGGTTGCCGATGTGATCGCTGCCGATGCCGTGGTCGTCAATGATGTACTGGCCAGACACTATGGAATCCCTGGTGCGAACGGTCCGGAGTGGCGACGGATAGAAAATGTCCACGCCCTGGGACGCGGCGGATTCCTGGGATTCGGCGCGGTGATCGCCAAACAATCGGCTGCCGCCAGAACCAGCCCGATCAAGCGTGGAGCCTGGCTGGTACAAATGCTCGGCGAGCGGCTGCCGAAAGTCCCCCCCGATGTGCCGCCGCTCCCGGAAACGCCACCCGCCGGACTAACGGTCCGCGAAATCACCGAACGTCACCGCGAAGATCCAAAATGTGCCGGCTGCCACGCTCGAATTGATCCTTACGGCATGGCGATGGAGCGATTCGACGCCATCGGTCGGCTGCGGCCCGAGAGCGAACTGAAGCCCGGAGATACGAAGGGAATCCTCCGCGATGGCACCGAGATCGATGACATTGCCGGACTGAGAAACTATTTCGCCGGACCACGACGAAAAGACGTCCTGCATCTGCTCGCACGAAAACTAACCGGGTATGCGCTCGGGCGTGCTGTGATGACTTCGGATCGCAGGCTCGTCGACGAAGTGACCACGACCATGACCAGCGGCGGACGCTGGTCCGACGCTCTGATCGTCATCGTCCGCAGTGAACAATTTCGCTGCATTCGCCAAACAAACTCCGTTACCGCCACGCCACCCTGATTCGCCGGTACCTGTTGCTGAAACAATACACTTTAAAGTAAGGCGTTTTATCATGCCCAGTACATCCGCTTCGACCAGTTCCCGACGCACCGTCCTCCGCGGAGCCGGCGTCTCAATGGCTCTGCCCTGGCTCGAATCACTTTCGTTCGCGATGGGAGCCAGGACGCTTGCCGCAGATCAGCCACCGACCCGAACGCTCGTTACCTTCACTGGTATGGGGTTCCACTCGCAGCACTGGTGGGCCAAAGGAGCCGGCGCAGGCATGGAACTCGGGCCATGCCTGAAACCGCTGGAACCATGGAAGGAGCGACTGGTGTTTCTCCGCGGACTATGGAATGAGCAGGCCAACAATGGTGTCATCCATTGCATGCAAACAGGCAATATGCTCAGCGGTGCGCCAATGTCCAAAACCGAAGTCCGGACGGGGATCAGTTTCGATCAGCTGATGGCACAGCGGATCGGCGATCGGACTCGTATTCCTTCCCTCGTGCTCGGCTGTGAAGGACCGATTCCTGGACTTCAGGACGGACATCCGTTGCTCTACAGTTCTCATATTTCCTGGAGCACAGCGGTGTCGCCGACGTGGACCGAGACTCGTCCGGCGCTGGCTTTCGACCAGCTGTTCCGCACCGACCGCAACCGGGGCGATCGTCGAGTGGTCGATGCGGTGCTCGAAGACGCTCGGTCTCTAAAGCAACGACTCTCACTCTCAGATCGGCAACGATTCGAGGAGTATCTCGGCAGCGTCAGTGAAATCGAAAACCGGATCCGGCGAGCAGACAAACAGCGCGATGCATCCGGGTGGCAGCCGACGCTGACAGCTCCCGATCGCCCGCGACCCGCTGACGGAATTCCCGCAAACATCCCCGAGTACTGGAAACTGATGAACGACATAGTGCTGCTCGCCTTCCGCACCGACGCGACGCGGATCGCTACGCTTAAGTATTGCAACGACGGATCCGCCGAAACTCACACCCACTGCGGCGCCAAGGACCAGCATCATCAGATGGCTCACACACAGCCACCAGAGCTGATACCTCTCAACCAGTTCTTCACGTCTCAACTCGCATATCTCTGCGAGCGAATGACGGAGGTGAGCGAAGGAGATCGCACATTGCTGGACAACACAACAATTATGCATTGCTCCAGCATGCTGCATGGCAACCATGATGCACAGCAGTTGCCAGTCGTCCTGCTCGGCGGCGCTGGTGGCAAACTCAACGGAGGCCGCGTGCTTGACTATCTAAACGCTCCCAATCGCCGCATGTGCAGCCTGTTTCTGAGTCTCATGGAATGGGGAGGCCTGGAACTCGACAGATTCGGCGATTCCAGCGAACGACTGGCAGGCCTCTGATCCGCCTGACGCGATCTTTAACCGCCAAATTCGCCATTTTTTCGCCGCTCAGATTCGCCGGACTGAACAGCACCGACTGCCCCAGGATCCTGCTGTAAATCTGCCACCCTTGCACTCGGGACACAACACACCGTCGCCCATGAATCCCAAAACCAGCGGCAGCGTCCGGCTGTCACTGCCCCGCTGAACATCCTCTTCACTCAGTGGAAACAGCACATTCATTGCCGCCAGAATCAGCAGGTTCGAGGTCACTAGAGCGGCGGCGTCAGGGTATTGACGCAGTTCCCACGGGCTCGGCGCAGCCTGTTTTGCTTCGGAGTTCTGATTCGGCTCAATTGTCGTCATGGGCTGTGCTGCACAGCAGAGTGGTGACGTCGCGAGTGTGCGGGAAAGGCAGGTCGGAGTCGCCGTCCACGGAAGTGGCGTGTCTGGAGTGCCGGCTCACCGCGGTTTCACCAGACGGAGCTGGTGC
>JBJTPZ010000627.1:0-9759 GCA_046075365.1 Planctomycetaceae bacterium | reverse complement strand
CTGGAACTGCCGTACAAGGCTCTCCGCTGGGATAAGTTCAACAAAGAAATCCTGTGGTATGGTCCTATGACTGATGCTGACCGCGATGATTTGCTCAGCAAATGGGATCACGAACCCTATCAGAAAGCGATTCGTGCATTTTACGAGGCTGGTCAGTCGAGGCCAATGAAGGCAGAATTTGTTTTCGCCGGCAGCTCCATGTTTCGTGACGAAGAAACTGGACGTGAATATTATCAGGCTGAGGGCGGGCACCTGATCTGCACCTCCAACTTCCCTGATGCTCTGCTGGACATTCGCGAGCAGAGTTCAGCGGCCGACGGTGCTCAGAGCTACGAAGGCTGGACGGAACGAATCCCCCCTGAAGGGACTCCCGTCATCCTTGTGCTCCAGGCTGCTGCTCCTGCCAAACCCGCTGCTCAAAAATGAAGCGAGCCCGCGGATTAATGCGGGCTCGCCTGTCAGTCGCTGTCTCAGCAGTAAAACGCTCAGTAACGGAACGTTGCACCGAAACTAAAGCCCTGAGCCAGGAAGAAGTCATCCATCAGCGTCCGTTCGTGGATGTTCGGAGCAGCAACTCCGCCCAGTGCAGCCGTTGTGGAATCCCACGCGATGTTGTCCTGTGGTCGAGTCACCGACGTGATGCACAGTACGTCATAGCCGCCGAAAACCGAGAAGTGCGGGCTCAGGTTGAACTCGGCCAGCAGATTCAGTTGTGTGGCTGTTGAGAAATCGATGGAATCGTTCTGGGTCAGCACGGAAGCCACACTGTTTGGACTGGAGTTCACTGTGGACTGATAATCGTTCAGACCAAACATTACTCGCGGAGTCGCACTCAGTGTCATGTACTTGCTGGTCAGTGCCAGTCGAGCACCGAATTCGGGACCGTAGATGTTGTTGACCGTCGACGAGGTAATGCTGGTGAAGCGATTGGGGACGATGGCCGACACGTTGTCGTAGTCACCATAAGAACCAGACAGATTGAATCGCTCATCCAGATTCAGATAACGGAAACCACCCAGCCATTGCCAGGAAGGACCGGCTCCGCCTGGAGCATTGCGGCTGGTAAGAAACGCCATCTCAGCGCCCCACACCTGACTGCTCATGCTCATACGCAGTGTGTCGTTGAATACAAGAGCATTTGAGCCGGCGAAATCCTGGACGACGCCGTTTGTGGTCAGAGGCACTGCGTAGTTGGGCGCGAATGGCATCTTGCCTGGCAGCAGCGGCACCTGTGACAGTCCCAGCTCCGGATCGATCGTCGGATCAAGCTGAGCCCGGCCAATACGAGCCGTGGCCAGATTGCCGAAATCACGCACTGCCGTTTTCTGTCCGGTACCGAAGAAGCTGAGCTCCATTTCACCTTCCGCGAGGGCCACGCCCCACGTGCCGCGGATTCCCTGAATTCCATCCAGATTCAGTCCGTCATAGGTCGGAATCAGCGTGGCACCAGCCGGTGTCCCGCCGGTCAGATTATCGTTGTAGTCCACCGGCACGTTTCGGCCTTCCGAAACACCCGGAAGCGGACCGTTTTTCAGGCCGGTCACAGGAGCTCCGACAAAGCCGCTGCCAAGGTCTCCGAAGTCCATATACATGAACTCCAGTCGCAGCCAGCTTTGTTGCACGGTCTCGCTGAAAAAACGCTCGATTGGTCTCGACTCATCCCACAGCGAGTAGTCACCGGTGATCTGGTGCTGCAGCTGTGGAGTGGGCGGGCACTGCGGTGCATAGATGGTCGATTGCGGCGGACCAGACGGCGCGTACTGGGCCATTGCCAGACCGGGAGCCGCCAGCACAGCCAGGGCTGCAGACAGAAATCGACGCAGGTTCGGACGGATCATTCGAGCCGGACCTTTTTTCAAAAGGCAAAAGTTCGGGGATCGTGCCTGAAACACGATCTGCTGTCGTCGATATCGTCCTTTACTGACTTTGAACTTTGCTCCAATTGTTCTGATCGGGTGGAATTTGACGGTCACACGGATTGCTCCGGAATTCCCGCATTTACCGCGTTGAATCCGGCAAGAATTGCCGTATTTCCCAGTGTTTTCACCATCCGCGACTCAGTGAAAGTCCCTGGATCGACTGTCCAGATTCTTCAACAGCTCACTCAGATCATCCAGTCGTTCGCAAACGACATGAATAATGTCGCCTTCCCGCTGCAGCCGGCCCGTGGCCAAAAGCACTCCGGCAAATCGCGCGGCCGGTCGAAATTGCTGCCAGACATTTGGATACACCACCAGATTGGCCGCCCCGGTCTCATCCTCCAGTGTCACAAACGTGATGCCGGCTGCCGTTGAGGGGCGCTGCCGCATCAGCACCAGCCCCGCAACCCGCACTCGCCTGTCGTTCTCCAGTATCGCCAGTGATTCAGCCGTCACTGCTCGGAGCTCATTCAGTCGCTGCCGCAAAAAGGATACGGGATGCTGTCGCAGCGAAAGTCCGGCAGTTGAGTAGTCAGCGACGACCTGATCCTGAGCGGTCAGGCCTGGCAGCTCGGGCAGTGGTTCCTGATCATCATAGTCAGCGCTGGCCTCGAGCAGCGGTGCCGACTCACGCGCCGGCAGAGACTTCCAAAGTGCACTGCGACGATCGATTTTCAGCGAAGCCAGCGCATCCGCGCGAGCCAGCACCTGCAGTGCCTGACGGGGCAGCGCCGTTCGACGTGCGAAATCTTCAAATCCCCTGAAGTCACCGCTACGCCGCCGAGCCTGCTCGATCTGCCTGGCATGCTGCTCAGAAAACCCGCGCAGCAAACGCAGCCCCAGCCGCAGACCCAGTTTCTCGTCCCGATGCCGAAACGGTCCGGCCGGAGCTGATCCCGACTGCCGCTCGAGCGTGCAGTCCCAGTCACTGCTGCCGACATCAATCGGCAGTACCTGCACGCCGTGCAGGCGAGCATCTCTGACCAGTTGTGCCGGCGCATAAAAACCCATCGGCTGACTGTTGATCAGTGCCGCCGCAAATACAGCCGGATGATGCCGTTTCAGCCAGGCAGAAACATACACCAGCAGAGCAAAGCTGGCCGCATGGGATTCCGGGAACCCATATTCACCAAAGCCGCTGATCTGCTTGAAAACTCGTTCGGCAAATTCCTGCTGGTAGCCACGTTCCAGCATTCCCGCCACAAGTTTCTCATGAAACTTCGCAATCACTCCCGTCTTTCGCCAGGCACCCATCGCCCGCCGCAGCTGATCTGCCTCACCCGGAGTAAATCCGGCGGCGACGATCGCCAGACGCATCGCCTGCTCCTGAAAAATCGGCACCCCCAAAGTCTTGTGCAGGACCTGCCGCACCTCGGGGTTCGGGTAATCCACCGCCTCCTCACCCGCACGACGTCGCAGATATGGATGCACCATATCTCCCTGAATCGGCCCCGGACGCACAATCGCCACTTCAATCACCAGGTCATAGAAGCAACGCGGACGCAGACGCGGCAGCATGCTCATCTGCGCTCGACTCTCAATCTGAAATACCCCGACCGTGTCCGCCCGACTGATCATCTCATAGACTTCAGGGTCCTCCGACGGCACGTTCGCCAGAGTCAGCACTCGCTCATGATGCCGCTCCACCAGATCAAATGCCCTGCGAATGCAGCTCAGCATCCCCAGCGACAGGCAATCCACCTTCAGCAGCCCCAGTGCATCCAGATCGTCTTTGTCCCACTGAATGACCGTGCGCCCCGGCATCGCTGCGTTTTCCACAGGCACCAGTTCACTCAGCGGGCCCCGCGACATAACCATGCCACCGGGGTGCTGAGACAAATGCCGCGGAAAATTCAGCAGCGATTTCAGCAAATCCAGGATCCGTCGCCCCAGCAGCGATCCCGGATCCAGCCCGCCCTCCTGCAGTCGCTGCGGCAACTGCTCCTCACTGTCCACATGCTCCAGCTGCCCCGCCAGTCGATCCGTTGCGTCAGCGGAAAGTGCCATCGCACGTGCGATATCACGAATTGCCGATCGCGGACGATAGCTGATCACCGCCGCCGTCATTCCCGCTCGATCACGACCATAACGATCAAAGATGTACTGCAGCACCTCCTCGCGACGCTCATGCTCAAAGTCCACATCGATATCAGGCGCCTCGTTGCGCTCGCGACTGACAAACCGCTCAAACAACACATCAATTCGCCCAGGATCAACCGAGGTGATACCCAGACAAAAACACACGACGGAATTTGCCGCTGAACCCCGCCCCTGACACAGAATCCCCCGCTCCCGTGCGAAACGCACAAGGTCATACACAGTCAGGAAATAAGCCTCATAGTGCAGTTCTTCAATCAGCGACAGCTCGTGCCGAATCATCCCCCGAATTCGCTCCGGAACTGCCTGTGGATAACGCTCGGCCGCTCCGCTCCATGCCAGATTTCGCAGATGATCGATCGGTCGCAGACCGGCCGGCACCAGCTCTTCCGGATACTCATAACGCAGCTCGGACAGCGAAAACTGACACTGCTCGGCGATCTGCACTGTGCGCTGCAGCAGCTCTCGGCGACCGCCGAACAATCTCAGCAGCTCGTCCACCGGCTTCAAATGCCGCTCCCCGTTCGGAAACAGCTCGTGACCAAGCTCCTGCAGCGAGCTGCGATTGCGGATTGCTGTCACCACATCCTGCAAAGCCCGACGACGCGGCACGTGAAAATGGACGTCATTCGCTGCTGCTGCGGACAGCCCCGCCTGCCGACACTGCTCCAGCCAGCGTACCAGACGCTCACTGTCACGGGGGCCGCAATGCAGTTCCGCCAAAGCACTGCAGCGATCACCAAACAGCTCGCGGACCATCGCCAGGGTCCCAGCCGGCAGATCACTGCTGACTCCCGGCTGAAAACGTCGCTCATACCGCTGACGAGTCTCCACGGACAGTGGCAGACAGCAGAACAGATCACCTGCATGCTCCGCCACATCCGACATCAGAATTCGACACTGCCCCTTTTCCATACGTCGCCTGCCCGCTGTAATCAGGCTGGACAGCCGACCGTAGCCCGCACGACTGACCGGCAGCAGCACCAGGGGCGGACCATCCTCCGGTACAATCTCGGCACCCACAATCAGCCGTACGCCCGCTTCCCGGGCCGCCACATGTGCTCGTACAATGCCCGCCAGAGAATTCCGGTCCGTAATTGCCAGCGCCGCATAGCCCAGCAGTTTCGCCTGAGCAAACAGCTCGTCCGCATGCGAAGCCCCTTCAAGAAACGAATAATTCGAGCGGCAATGCAGTTCGGCGTAGCCCGGCAGAACTGGAGCAGCATCCAGGGCACCCCCGTAATGCACCGCCGACAGCTGCTGCGATGCAGCTGCCTGAGTGGCTCGCGTTCGGCGTTTGGCAGGAGGAGGATCGGGCATGTCTCAGTCTGTCTTGTTCCCGCAGGTTGTTCAATTGTAGACTGCTGCTGAGAAAAAACGGCCTGACAGGGAGGTGCCGAATGATTGTGCTCTGGGCGATCGCCATCGCAGCAACATTCATGCTGTGCTGGATTTATGGTGGGTATGGAGTGTTTCTGCAGATGCTGTGTGCCCTGCCCCGACTCTGCCGACCGCCACTTTCCCCCCCCGCAGACCACGACTGGCCAGCCGTAACAGTCCTGCTGACCGTGCATAATGAAGCTCGAGTGATTCAGCAGCGGATCCAGAATCTGCTGGCACTGGATTATCCGGCCGATCGCCTGCAGATTGTCGTGGCTTCCGACGGTTCCACCGATGCTACCTGCAGTCTGGTGCGTTCCTTCGCTGATCCGCGAATTCGCCTGCTGGAATACGCCGGACTGGGCAAAACAGCCGCCCAGAATGCCGCAATGTCAGAAATTCACACGGAAATTGTGGCCTTTACCGACGCCGATATTCTGTTCAGTCCCGGCTGGCTGAAACAGGTTGTGCAGCATTTTCAGGATCCGGAAGTTGGGGCCGTCGATGGCCGGCTGTGCTACGGCCGACCGGCCGTTGCTCAGGTGCAGGCCAGTCAGGGAAGATACTGGCTGTACGAAATGAAGCTGCGCCGTCTGGAATCCCGGCTCGGAATTCTGGCCGTCCTGTCAGGCGCCGGCTTTGCCCTCAGACGCGCTGCCTTCGTCCCCATGGATCCTGCCATCGGTGAAGACTGCATCATTCCGCTGGATGTCGTCTGTCAGGGCCTGCTGGTCGTGCATGACCCGGATGCCGTGCACTTCGATGAATTCGAAACAGATACGGGAGTCACAATGCGGCGTCGAGTCCGCATGACGCTGCGTAACTGGCAGGGCACCTGGCACCGCAGCCAGCTGCTGAACCCCTGCAGACACCCGGGTTACGCATTTGCACTCTGGTCACACAAAATCCTCCGCTGGCTCTCACCCGTCTTTCTGCTGGCAGCCACCATTTCTTCCGCCGGACTGCTGGTGCTGCAAATCACCATTCCAAGGCTGCTGCTGGCGACTCCCTGGACCGCCCTGTTTCTGGCTGCCGCCTTCCATCTGCTGTTTGAGCGCCGCAGACGACTGCTGCCGGGAACCGGGGCTGCCTATAGTTTTGTTTTAGCCAATATGGCGTTTATTATTGGTGTCTCAAAAGCCCTCGCAGGCTGGCAGATCCGCGCCTACCGTAACACCTGATGTCCGAGGTCCCGATGTTTACTAAACCCCTGTCGTTGCTGGCCGCTTTTATGACTGCTGCATCCCTCGTCAATCAAGTTGCTGCCGGCGACCTTCCGCCGGACAATCCGTTTTCCAGCCCTAGTCCCCTGGTGTTTCAAACACCTCAGTTCGATCGCATCCGCGACGAACACTTTCGCCCGGCCTTTCTGGAAGGCATGCGTCTGCAGCTGGCCGAAATGGACGCCATCACCGCACAAAAGGATGCCCCCACCTTCGAAAATACCATCACTGCCATCGAAAAATCCGGAGCCCTGCTCACTCGCGTCCGCAATGTCTTCTCAAACCTGACCTCGTCACACAAAAATGAAGCTCTGCAGGCTATTGAAACCGAGCTGGCACCACTGCAGGCTGCCCATTCAGACAATATTTTGCTGAACCGCCTGCTGTTTGCCCGAGTCAGTTCGCTGTGGGATCGTCGCGCGACACTGGGGCTGACGACTGAGCAGCACGAGGTGCTGAAGCAGCACTACGAGAACTTCGTCCGCGCAGGTGCGAGGCTGACCGACGACCAGCAGGTGCGAATCCGCGCACTCAACGAAAAAATCTCGCTGCTGGAGACGAAATTCGAAGAGAATTTACTGGCTTTGCTCAAGGAACGCTCCGTCGTCGTGGACTCCGCCACAGAGCTTGACGGAATGTCTGAACTGGATATCTCAGCCGCTGCAGAAATCGCCAAAAACCGCGGTCTCAGCGGTAAATATGTGCTGGAAATCTCGAATACCACCCGGGTTCCCATCCTGACCTCCCTGAATAACAGGGCCCTGCGGCAGCGAGTCTGGGAAGCGTCCGCATACCGCGGCCTGGGACGAGACGGTGGGCTGGACAATCGACCGCTGGTGATCGAGCTGGCAAAGCTGCGAGCCGAGCGTGCTCAGTTGCTGGGCTTCGACAGCCATGCAGCCTTCAAGCTGCAAAATCAAATGGCTCAGACGACCGCTGCGGCCCGCAAAATGCTGACAGATCTGGCTCCCGGAGTCATGGATCGAGTTCGTCAGGAAGCCGCGGATCTGGAGCAGATGATTCGTGCCGGCGGCGATAAACACGAACTGGCTCCGTGGGACTGGGAGTACTATGCAGAAAAGCTCCGCAAGGCTCGCTTCGACGTTGATGAATCGCAGGTCAAACCGTACTTCGAACTGAACTCAGTCCTCGAAAATGGCGTGTTCCACACGATGAATCTGCTGCACGGCGTGCAGTTCCGCGAACGCACAGATCTACCGATTTTTCATCCGGACGTGCGAGTCTTCGATGTGCTGGAAAAAGACGGTTCTCAGATCGGGATTTTCTTCTTTGACCCGTTCCGTCGGGAAACCAAACGCGGCGGCGCCTGGATGAGCTCATTTGTGGATCAGTCGGGCCTGTTGAAGGAACATCCCGTCGTCGTCAACACGCTCAACATTCCGCGCCCTGGCGCAGGTGAACCGGCACTGGTCAGCTTCGATAACGTTGTCACGCTGTTTCACGAAATGGGACACGGGCTGCACGGCCTGTTTTCTGATGTCACCTACCCCTCCGTGGCCGGCACGAATACCCCGCGGGACTTTGTGGAATTCCCGTCGACGTTTCAGGAGGACTGGGCCATCCAGCCAGCGATTCTGGCCAATTATGCCCGCCACTACAAAACGGGGGAACGCATTCCGACCGAGCTGCTGGACCGAGTGATCAGGGCCAGTCGTTTCAATCAGGGTTTTGACACGCTTGAATATCTGTCAGCCGCTATTCTGGATCTGGAGTGGCACAGTCTGAGTCCTGATCAGGTGCCGGCGGATGTGGAGGCCTTTGAGGCAGCCACGCTGAAGAAGTACGGCGTCGACCATCCGGCGGTGCCGCCTCGCTACCGAACCTCCTATTTCGCGCACATCTGGTCCGGTGGCTATTCCTCAAGTTATTACGCCTATATCTGGAGCGAAGTGCTGGCCGCCGATGCATTTGCGTTCATGCAGCAGCAGGGCGGAGCAACTGCGGTGAATGGGGAAAAATTTCGCCGGGAGGTGCTGTCCCGGGGCAGCAGTCGGGATCCGATGGAATCGTACAAGGCCTTCCGCGGCGGTCCTCCGACCGTCGACGGCCTGCTGATCCGGCGCGGGTTGAAATAGACCGCGTGCGACGGCGACTGATGCAGTCGCTTGTCTGATCCCGACCGGGGCATTCCCTTGCTGGACCGACGCAGGTTGTCAGGCGTACAGTTTTTTGCCTGAGTCAACGCCTGTTGGAACTTTCCGACAATTTTTCTTCCGTTCAGCCTGGATTTCTCAGCAGAAAGATTGACAATTTCAGTCAACATCTGCATCCTGCGCAAAGTGTTCAGTTGCTGTGGTCCGGTTGCCTGAAAATCCCCCGGGTTCAATCAAAAAACGGGCGTTTTTTCGGTTCCCGAACGTGGTAAAAGAACGATAGACGTTCTGAACTACCGTTGCGGGTGGTGTTTTGCGCACAGGTGCGTCTATAGCACCGGTGCCTGATTGTCCTGTCTGAAGTTTTGTCCTCTCCTGTCAAAGAAGATCGTTTCTGGATCTGCAAATTTACTTGCAGATGCAAAACGTGTTCTGTTCTTTTTTTCCAGTCTTTTTGTTCCCAGGGAGACGTCCGTATGAAGAAATGGAAGCCGCTTCAGCGCGGGTTTACGCTGATCGAGCTGCTGGTGGTGATTGCGATCATCGCCATTCTTGTGGCGCTGCTGCTGCCGGCTGTGCAGCAGGCGCGTGAGGCTGCCCGCCGCACGCAGTGCAAGAACAACCTGCACCAGCTGGGCATCGCGGTACACAACTACCACGACGTGTACAATCAGTTCCCGATCACCGTGTTCGAAACATGGGGACCGGTGCAGTGGTCCGACGCCAGCCGTGGTTCTCACCTGGTGCGAATCCTGCCATTCATTGAGCAGGACAACCTGTTCAAGGCCCTGAACTTCTCACTCCGCGGTGCTCCGTGGACCACAGCCAACTTTGAAGGTCAGGTTGACCCGCTGGGCAAGCTGTATCGGCACTACCTGATTCCGGCCTTCCAGTGCCCGACCGACCCTCAGCCGAAGCTGGACGGCCACAGTGCGAAGTCCAACTATGCGATGAGCATGGGTAATCAGTCAATGCCTGGCGGCGGTACGGCATGGGGCACCTGCACTCAGTACAATTCACCAAATG